>DASQIF010000183.1:0-1615 GCA_035631715.1 Candidatus Acidiferrales bacterium | reverse complement strand
GAACACCTCGGGAAGGACGACGGCGGAGCCGAGGTTCAGGTAGACGCCGCCGCCGAGACGCGCGACGACCGCGGCGAGGAGACGGAAATCGCGCAGGCTCCCCGTCCCGATCGCGCCACCGTCGGCGCTCGGGTGCATGTGGACGATGTCGGTGCCGATCGCGACGTGGACGGTCGCCGGAATGCCGGCGGTCGTCGCAGCGGCGAGGATGCTGTGGCGACGGAACGGGAGCCGCGCGCGCACGATCGCCTGGCCGAGCGCGCTCCCGAGCCCGAGCCCGGCCGCGACGCCGTCGCGCACGGCACGGTTCACGAACTCGCCGGTCTCGCGCGCCATGCCGAAGAGGCCATGCTCGAGGCCGGGCCCGACGTCCTCGGACGTCCGGCCGACCGCAGCGAGCTCGAAGTCGTGCACGACGCAGGCCCCGTTCATCGCGACCGCCGCGAGCCGGCCGCGTGCGATGAGGTCGATGACCAGCGGGCTCAGGCCGACTTTGATCACGTGCGCGCCCATGCCGAGGACGACGGGACGGCGCCGGCGAATGGCGGCTGCGATGCGGGCGACCCCGATCCGGAAGTCGCGTGCCGCGAGGATGTCGGGAAGTCCGTCGACGAGCTGGCGGACGGAAAGCCTGGCACGCACCGGGCGTCCGAGTGCGTCGGTCGCGACGCGGCTTCGTCGCCGCGCGAGCGGCACGGTCCGGACGCGGCCGAGGTCGAGAGCGGCGAGGGGTCGGGCTCGCCGCCGCGAGCGTCTCACGCAGTTTCCCCGAACAGCCGCCGATCCACGAGCTCGCAGATCACGTGGCCGACGAGAATGTGGGTCTCCTGGATGCGCGGGGAGAGGCGGCTCGCCGACACGCGCAGGCTGACGTCCGCGGCGCGCGCGAGCTCGCCCCCGTCGCCGCCGGTGAGCCCGATGGTGGTGACGCCGAGCTCGCGACACGCCTCGACGGCGCGCAGCACGCTCGGCGAGCGCCCGCTGGTGGAGATCGCGAGCGCGACGTCGCCCGCCGTCGCGAGCGCCCGGACCTGGCGCGCGAACACGTCGTCGTAGCCGTAGTCGTTGGCGATGGCGGTGAGCGCCGACGTGTCGGTCGTGAGCGCGATCGCGGGCAGCGGGCGGCGCTCGCGGAGGAAGCGCCCGACGAACTCGGCGGCGATGTGCTGTGCATCGGCGGCGCTGCCGCCGTTGCCGAAGAGGAGGAGCTTCTTGCCGCCCGCGAGCGCGTTCGCGACGACGTCGATCGCGCGGGCGAGCGCGTCGGTGTTCTCGGCGAGAAAGACCTGCTTCGCGTGCGCGCTCGCCTCGAACAGCTCGCGGATCGCGTCCTGCATCGAGCCGGAGCCGGAACGCGCCGTCATGAGCTGCGCGATCGTATCGCGGGTATCTCCGCAGTCAAGGAAGCGCGCGACACATGTTGCCTGCTCACGCCGACTGCGCTACGGTCGACGACGTTCGCGGGCGTAATTCAGTGGTAGAATGCCAGCTTCCCAAGCTGGACGTCGCCGGTTCGACCCCGGTCGCCCGCTCTCTCCCAAAGGTGCGGGCGATTCGTTCCGTTCGGAGGTGACGATGACGCGTACCCGCTTGCTCGCCCTGCTCGCGGCGCTCG
>DASQIF010000182.1:0-1912 GCA_035631715.1 Candidatus Acidiferrales bacterium | reverse complement strand
TGCGGAAGGTCTTCGATTCCACGAGCCCGACCTCGTTCCTCTCGCGCATCCAGTGGTCGCCGCGAACGAACCAGATCGCGTTCCTCGAGCAGACGAGCACGAGCAGCTCCTTCGCCGCAGACGGGGCCGGCGTGCACCTCTGGGTCGTCGATCCGGTCACCGGTGCGCGTCGCGATCTCGGCACGACGCTCCTCAAAGGCGCGTGGATCCGCTGGTCGTCGGACGGGCGCCTCGCGTTCGTGCGCGGCGGCGGCCGCGAGACCTGGGGCAACAAGGAAGTCGTCGTGCTCGACCCGGACTGGACCGAGCACATCGTCTCGGGCCGCCTCACGCCGGATCCGACGGCGGCTGACCGAGCCGCGCTCGCGCCGGCGTGGCAGCCGACGTACGCCGGTGGGAAGCTCGCGTGGATCGAGGGACCGGCGATGACGATCGAAGCGAGCCCCGACTACTTCCGCGGCACCGGGCCGTCCGCCCAGCGCGTCGCCGTGCTCGACGGCGCGACGCGCGTAGCGTGCCCCGACCGGATTACCGAAGGCGTCCGCTGGTCCGCGGACGGCAGGTCGCTCCTGCTCCTCTGCCGCGTGCCCGCGGTGGACCAACACGCGCTCGAGATCTGGTACGCGCCGATCGGCGGCACGGCACGGCCGCTCGTGACGGGGCTCGGCGACCTTGGGTTCGGCTATTACGGGATGCAGCCGAGCCTCTTCGAGCTCGCGGCCTGGTCCCTCGCAGACCGGTAGCCGGTCTCCGCCGGTCCTTCACATCCACTTCACACCGCGCCGCCATGGTCCGCGGCGATGACCCTCTCGCCTCGAGCTACAGCCCGCGTCGCGGGCGTGTTCGAGGTCCTCGAGGCGTGGTTCTCGCTGGCCGGGCAGCAGCTCCTCACCGGCGCGGTCGTGAACATCCACGACGCCACGGCCACCGCGAACAACATCCTCGGGAACGAAACGCTCTACCGCGCCGCGGTCGCGGCCGGCCTGCTCGCGGTCGTGTGGCACCTCGTCTGGGGCTACCTGCTGTACGACCTCTTCAAGGTCATCGACCGGACCGTGGCGCGCTTCTCGCTGCTCCTGCTCGTCATCAGCAGCACGCTCCAGGCCGTGACCGGCATCCTGCTCTTCGGGCCGCTGGTGATCCTGCGCTCGGACGCGCTGGCCTCATTCACGCAGGAGCAGCGCGAGGCGCTCTCGCTGGTGTTCCTGCGCCTCAACACGATCTCGATGGACATCTTCATCGCGTTCTTCGGCTGCTGGCTGATCGCGATCGGCTACCTCGTGTATCGCTCGGGCTTCATGCCGCGCTTCATCGGCGCCGCGCTCGCGATCGAGGGCCTCGGATGGATGACCTACCTGTCGCCGCCGGTCGGCACCGCCCTGTTCCCGGTCATCGCGTTCTTCGGGATCTTCGGAGAGCTCTTCTTCGCGGGCTGGCTCCTGATCAAGGGCGTTGACAACGAGAAGTGGCGCGCCGCCGCGCTAAGAGACGTGCGTGTCGGTGACTCCGGGTAGCGCGGTCGCTACTTGGCGGCGAGCGCCGTCGACTTCAAGACGTCGAGCCTTTCGTACGACGCGTTTAAGACTTCCTTCGCGTCGACCTCGAGGTGTCCGTCGAGGATCTCCTGATACACGGAGCGGAAGTCGACCGCGTAGCCCATGTTCCGGCCGGCGTCGAGCTTCGCGAGGGAGGGGTGTTCGCCGTAGATGCCGCCGTGCACCGGGTCGCCGATGAGGAAGACGGGTGCCGCGGTGCCGTGGGCGGTGCCGACGCTCGCGTTCTCGCGCGGACGGCGTCCGAACTCGGACCACGTCGCGACGAGGACGCGGTCGCTCATGCCGTGACCAGCGAGGTCCTGGTAGAAGGCCGAGAGCGCCGAGTCCAGGTACCCCATGAGGTCGTCGTGGCGCTG
>DASQIF010000181.1:0-10329 GCA_035631715.1 Candidatus Acidiferrales bacterium | reverse complement strand
GCTTCGCGCCCGCGCACACGACGCACACCGGGTTGTGCGCGATCGCCTCGAGGTCCGCGGACTCATCGAAGGAGCGCTCCGCGCCGCGATGGACGCCGCCGATCCCGCCGGTCGCCAGCACGGCGATGCCCGCGCGCGCGGCGATCTCCACCGTCGCCGCGACCGTCGTCGCGCCGAGTCCGCGTCGCGCCAGCACCGGCGCGAGATCGCGCAGGCTCGCCTTCGTCGCATCCTCGTGTGCGAGACGCTCGAGCAGCGCGGCGTCGGCGCCGACGATGGCCGCGCCGTTCGCGAGCGCGATCGTCGCCGGTGTGGCGCCGGCGCGGCGCACCTCCGCCTCCATCACGCGCGCTGTCTCGAGGTTCGCGGGCCGCGGCAGGCCGTGCGCGATGACCGTCGACTCGAGCGCGACCACCGCCCGTCGTGAGGCGAGCGCCGACGCGACCTCTGAGCCGACCTCGAGCTTCACGCGCGCGGGCGCGTGTGCCCGGCCTCGCCGCTCTCGCCCGCGAGGAGCTCGACCGCGTGCGGCAGCACCGGCAGGAGCACCTCGAGCGACTCGCGCACCGCGCGCGGCGACCCCGGCAGGTTCACGACGAGCGTCGCGCCGACCGCGCCGGCCACGGCGCGCGACAGCATCCCGTGCGGCGTCTTCGCGAGCGATGTCGCGCGGAGCGCTTCCGCGATCCCCGGGATCTCGCGATCGATGACGCGCCGCGTCGCCTCGGGGGTGACGTCGTTCGGCGACAACCCCGTGCCGCCGCTCGTGAGCACGACGTTGGCGCCGGCGCGCACCGCGTCGAGGATGGCGTTCGCGACCTTGGCGACGTCGTCCGTCACCAGGGTCGCGCTCAGCACCTCATGGCCCGCGGCCACGAGACCGTCGCGCATCGCGGGACCGCTCTCGTCGATCCGCTCGCCCGCCGCGCCCTTCGTGGAGACCGTGATGACCGCCGCACGCACCGAGCTCATGGCGCGCTGAACGTTCCGCTCCGCCCACCGCTCTTTGCGACGAGTCGGATATCGGTGAGCCGCGCGCCGCGCTCGACGGCCTTCAGCATGTCGTAGAGGGTGAGCCCGGCCACGCTTACCGCCGTGAGCGCCTCCATCTCGACGCCGGTCGGGGCGGTCGTACCGACCGTGGCCTCGATCGCGATGCCGTCGTCCTCGAGCACGACCTCGACGCTCGCGTGTGACAGCGGGAGCGGATGGCACAAGGGGATGAGGTCGGGGGTGCGCTTCGCGGCCATGATCCCGGCGATCCGCGCGGCGCCCAGCACGTCGCCCTTCGGCGTCTTTCCTTCGCGCACCAGATCGAGCGTCGCCTTGGAGAGCAGGAGCTTGCCCCGCGCGGTGGCGCGCCGGTCGGTCGCGGACTTGCCGCTCACGTCGACCATGCGCGCCGCGCCCTTCGCGTCGATGTGCGTCAGCTTCTTGCGCACCGCCACCGGCTAATGGTCCTCGGGGAGATCCGTGAGGATCACGGTCACGGTCTCTCCCGGCTCCGCCGCCGGCGGCGCCTCGGGGATGTCGATGAGACAGTTCGCGAGCGACATCGAGCGCAGGATTCCCGAGCCCTGCGGCCCGGTGGATCGCACCGTCCCGGCGTCACCGTCGTACACGCCGCGCGCGAACATGCGCAGCCCAGTGGGCTTCTCGATGCGGTCGAGCAGCTTCGCCTTCACGCGCGGCCGGAAGAGATTCGCGTGTCCGGCCAGCTTGAGGAGCGCCGGGCGGACGAAGAGCTCGAAGGTGAGGAGGGACGACACCGGGTTTCCCGGCAGGCCGAAGATCGGCACGGCACCGCGCTTGGTGCGCAGCTCGCCGAATGCGAGCGGACGACCCGGTCGGATCGCGATCGACCAGAAGTCCATGGAGCCCATCGCGTCGACCACCGGCTTCACGTGATCGTGGTCTCCGACGGATACGCCGCCGCTCGTGACGACGATGTCGCCGAACGCGGCGTTCCCGAGTGCGTGACGCAGGTCTGACACGTCGTCGCGCACGATGCCCAGTTCGAACGCGGCGCTCCCGGTCGCCCGCACGGCCGCGGCGATCGAATAGCGGTTCGCGTCGCGGATCTTGCCCGGCCCGGGCACCTCGCTCACGTCGACGAGCTCGTCTCCCGTGGAGAGCACCGCGACGTTCGGTCGGCGCACGGCCCGGACCTTCGCGCGTCCGATCGATGCGAGCACGCCGATGTCAGCCGGCCGGAGTAGCGTGCCGGTCCGCAGGATCGTCTCGCCGCTGCGAAGATCCTCGCCGGCCTGGCGCACGGCGGTCCCAGTCGACGTGGCCTTCGTGACCGCGACGAGCTGGCTGCCGTTGTCGGTGTCCTCGACGCGCACGACCGTGTCCGCGCCCTCGGGAATCGGCGCGCCGGTCATGATGCGCATCGCCTGCCCGCGACCGACCGTGCCCTTCGGCATCGCGCCCGCGGCGACGGCGCCGATCACCTCGAGACGGGCGCCGGCCTCCTTCACATCCGAGCCGCGGACCGCGTAGCCGTCCATCGCCGAGTTGCGGAACGGCGGCACGTCGCGATCCGCGACGGCGTTCTCCGCCAGCACCGCGCCGAGCGCGTCGAGCAGCGACATCTCGACGGGGTCGAGTGGCGTGATGCGCGCGAGCACGCGCTCGAGGGCCTCGTCGACGCTTAGCGTCAGCGTCGCGGCGCGCGCCGCGCTGGGGCTCGTTGCCACGGTCGCAGTCTAGATTCCGAAGGCGCCCCGTATCGTGTCGCGGTGCTGCGACTCGCATCGTCCTCGCCGCGCCGCATCGCGCTCGTTCGCGCGCTCGCGATCGATGCCGAGATCGTGGCCGCGGACCTCGACGAGACGAAGTTCGCGTCGCCCGCGACGGCGAAGGCCGAGGCCGTGGCCCGCAAGGACCACGTCACGATCGCCGCGGACACGCAGCTCGAATGCGAGGGCGATCGCGTGAACAAACCCACCGATCCGGGCGATGCGGTGACGATGCTCGCCGACCTCGTGTCGCGCGGAACGCACGATGCGCGCACCGAGGTGGCGGTGATCGACGCGGCCGGCCGCCGGCAGCGCTTCGCGGTGCGGACGCGGGTGCAGATGGGTCGCGCGTCGCTCCGCGAGATCGAGCACTACGTGTCCACCGGCGAGCCGCTCGACAAGGCCGGCGGCTACGCGATCCAGGGCGAGGGCGCGCGCCTCGTCGAGTCGCTCGAAGGCTGCTACGCGAACATCACCGGCTTGCCGCTCTGCCATGTCTACTTCGCGCTGCGCCGCGCCGGCGTGGTCACGCGCGAGCGGCCCGAAGTGGTGTGCCAGCGCCACTTCGACTTCGTCTGTCCGGTGTGGCGCATCGCGCAGCGTCAGGGACGCGCGCTGCGCGCGGACGGCGAGTACCGGTCGTGGCGCGATGAGGTCGGCTAAGCCGCGAGCAGCCGCTTTTCGTCGTTCGCGAGCGCGTCCTGCGCGAGGCGGAGGAGCGCGCCGCTCGTCGCGATCTCGGGCGTCCACGTCGCGCCGCCGGCGCGCACCCGCCAGCGCGCGCCCCGGAACGTGCGCACCGTCGCGGTCATCGCTCCGAGGAGCTCGTCGAGGCGAGCGCGCAGCAGCGCCGTCAGCAACGCGCAGCGGGCGGCGTCGCCGAGGATCGGTGATACGAGCGCGACGCCTTCATGGCCGTAGCGGAAGGCGCTGGTGTCGCCGCCGAAGATCGTGGTCGCACCGCCCAGGGTCGCGCGGATCGCCCGATGCACCATCGCGCGCCGCGTGGCCTCCGCGGTCGCGTCGACGTCGGCGACGCCGAGCACGAGCGTGAACGCCCGCCCACCATCGCGCGCCTGCGCCAGACGCTCGCGGAGCGCGGAGACCAGGACGCGGTCGAGGTACGACTCTGCTACCTCCGCGGTCCGGTAGCGGACCGCCGGCGCCTCGGCCAGCGCTGGCGCCGGACGCGGCGCGGGATCGGGATCGCCGACCAGACGCGCCGCCGTCGGGATGATGCGGCGCCAGCGTTCGCGCTCCGCGAGACGCTCGGCCGCGCCGAGCGGCGTGAGCGCGACCGCGCCCTCCGGCGCCGGCACGAGGTAGCCGCCGTCGAGCAAGCCCTGCAGCGCCCGCGAGAAGCCGCCGCTCGACAGCGGTAGCTGCTCGCCGGCGATCGCGGCGAGGAGCGCGGCCGGACGCGAGGGCGCGGGAACGAGCGTCTCGAGGAGATACAGACGAAAGAACGCGGTGCCGAGACCCGTCGCCGCCGGCCGCACCACGGCGCGACCTCCCATATGGACTCGATCGAAGAACGGCGCTGCCTTGCGCTGTGTGCCGTAGTAGGCGGTGCCGGCGTCGCGGACGGCCTACCGTCGCCCCGTGCTCGCAGACGCTGAATGGCTCGTCGCCCACCACACCGACCCGAAGGTGCGCGTCATCGACCCGCGCGCGACGGCCGAATACGTGAAGGGACATGTGCCCGGTGCGGTGAGCGCCAACACGCCGTACAAGGATCCGGACCGCCCGCTGCACGTCATGACGCCGGCCCAGGCCGAGGAGGCGATCCGCGCCCTCGGTATCTCCGACGACAGCACGGTCATCGTGTCCGGCGTCAACATGCTCGCCGGCCGCGCGTGGTGGTTCCTCCGGTATCACGGACATCTTGACGTCCGCATCCTCGACGGCGGGTTCGAGGCCTACGCGGAGGCCGGCGGCCCGGTGAGCACCGATGTGCCGATCGTCGTGCCGGGCACGTTCCGCGCGCGCCTCGATCCATCGCTCATCGCGCGCGCCGACGACGTCCTGCGGGAGCTGGCCAGCGGGACCAAGATCGTCGACGTGCGCAGCGAAGCCGAGTGGAAGGGGTCGAACACGATGGACCATCGCCGTGTCGGCCACATCCCGGGCGCGCGCCATCTGCTGTGGGACCTGCTGCTCGAGCCCGACCCGCCGCATCGCTTCAGGAGCCCCGAGGAGATCCGCGCCATCGCCGGGGAGCGGGATCTCAACGTCGACGACCGCGTCGTGACGGTCTGCGAGGTCGGCTGGCGCGCGTCGCATACCGCGTTCGCGCTCCGCTACGCCGGCTTCACCAACGTCCGCGTCTACGACGCGTCGATGCGCGAGTGGGACAACCGCGAGGACCTGCCGCTGGAGCCGCCGGCGACCTAAGACCCCGCGGGATCGTCGTGCGTGGGGATGCCGACGGCCGAGAGCACACCCGCGGCGACGTAGAGAAATGCCGCGCACGCGAGCGCGGCCTCGAGCGACACCGGGATGATCGCGCCCGCGAGCGCCGAGCCGACCGGATTGCCCGCGTAGTTCATGGACATGGATACGGCGAAGGCGCGGCCGAACCACTGCGGATCGGTGCGACGCTGGCGGAGCGTGAACATCACGACGTTCGTCGGACCGCTGACGGCACCGAGCAGCAACATCGCGCCCGCGACCGCGATGAGCTGCGGAACGAAGAGGACGACGAGGATGAGGCCGGCGTTGATGACGTAGGCCAGCGCGAGGAGCCGCCGTTCCCGGTCGATCGTGCTGAGCCGTCCGAAGAGCAGCCCCGCGAAGAAGCCGCCGACGCCGTAGAGCGCGTACAGGCGGCCGACCACGTCCTCGCGCACGCCGATGCGGCTCAGCAGCAGCACCGGCAGCGCGATGAGGTAGATGCCGGACGCGGCGCTCGCGGTCGAGACGCCGATCGCGAGCGCGCGGAGCGTGCGGTTGCGCACGACGTAGCGCAGGCCGGACCAGGCCTCGCGCAGCAGCGGTCCGTGCGCGCGCTGCTCGGTGGGGTCGGCGATGCCGCTCGCGCTCACGGCCGCCGCGACATACGTGGCCGACACCGCGAACAGCGCCGCATCCGGGCCGAACGCGGCGTAGATCGCGCCCGCGGCGGCTGGCCCGAAGACCGCGGCGACGAGGTAGCCGTTCGCGTCGATCGCGTTCGCGCGCGCCCAGAGTCGCGACGGGACCATGACCGGGAAGAGCGAGCGCATCCCGGCGGCAGAGAGCGGGTTCGTGAGCGAGGTCAGCGTGACGATCGCGAGGAGCGCGGCGACCGGCAATGCGTCGGCGAGCGCGAGCGCGGCGATCAGCGCGACGCTGGCGGCGGCCACGACGTAGTCGACGACGACGAGGCGTGCCCGCCCGTGACGGTCGAGGAGCGCGCCGGCGATCGGGCTGAGGACGAGACCCGGCGCGACCGCCAGGAACACCACCGCACCCGCTACCGTGGGTGAGTGGAAGCGCTGCAGCGCGAACAGGATGAGGGTGAGCTGCAGCATCGTCGTGCTGAGCCGACCGAGGAGCATGCTGAGCACGAGACGCACGAAGCCGCGCGTCGCGAAGAGCGCGCGGTAGGTGGCGACGTCCCGGTCGGCTACCTCGCGCGCTTTGCCGTGGTCCTCTTCGTCGTCGTCTGTTTCTTCTCGCCCCAGCTCATGCCGTGGGCCTTCGCCCAGGCGCGCCACTCCGGGACGGGTTGCTTCACCGTCCACAGGAAGTGATACATGCCGCTGTCGCCGACGAACTTGAAGCGCTTCTTGAGGTCGGTCGCGAGCTCTTCGTAGTCGTCGAACGAGCGCAGGTGCTTCTTGATCCCGCCGGCGCGCTCGAGCTCGAGGAGGGCGTTCGCGTTGTGCACGACGGCGTTCAGCTTGGGACGCGCGCGGATGACGCGCTCGTCCTTCATCAGCGTGTCGATCTCGCGGTCGCTCATCCGCGCGACCCGCTCGATCTTGAATTCGTGGAAGGCTTTCTTGATGCCCGGCCACTTCGAGTTGACGACGCGCCAGTTGATGCCGGCCTGGAACACGGGCTTCGACAGCTGCTCGAGATAGTCGTCGGGACCCTTGGGCGAGATCTGCGGTGGCGGCCCTTCCATCGCGGCGATGTTACGCCGCTTGCGCGACCACCTCATTGATCACGCGCGCGAGATCGTCGAGGTCGAATGGCTTCTCGACATAGCGGCTTCCGGCGAACACGTCCTGACCCGGTGCGGCGGTGCGCGCCGCGGTGAGGATGATGATCGGCGCAGGTCGCTCCGTCCGCGCACGGTACCGGCGCGCGAACTCGGCCCCGTCCATCAGTGGCATCCGGACGTCGAGCAGGATCGCGTCGACCGGCTCGCGCGCCACGGACTCGAGCGCGTGCAGGCCGGTGGCGGCGACGCGCACGTCGAACCCCATCGACTCGAGCGCGAGCTGGGTGATCTCGCGAATGCTGGCGTCATCGTCGATGACGAGGACTCGTGTCACGCCGACTTCGCGCCGAGCGCGACGAGCTGTGCCTCCAGCGGCAGGCTGATCACGAACCGCGTGCCCCCGTCGTCCGGCGTCTCGGCGTAGATCGTCCCGCCGTGGCGATCGACGATCTGGCGCGACACGTACAGACCGAGGCCCATGCCGGATCGGTTCGGATGGGCCTGGTAGAAGCGATCGAAGAGACGCGGCAGGTGCTCGACCGGCACGCCGAGGCCGCGGTCCCGGACCGTGATGATCGCGGTCGACGGCGAGCGCACCAGGTCGACGTCGATCTGGCCGCCGTCGGGCATGAACTTCACGGCGTTGTCCAGGAGATTGCGCACGACCTGCTCGAGTCGCAGCGCGTCGACGCGCGCGCGCAGCTCCTCGGGGGCGTTCACGACGATGGTGTGGCGATCGGAGAGGGCGCGCGCCTCCTCCGCGACGTCGCGCAGCAGCTTCGGCAGGTCCGTCTCTTCGACCTGCAGCACGAGGCCGCCGGACTGGATGCGCACGGTGTCGAGCAGCTGGGTCACCAGACGCGAGAGCTTTCCGATCTGACGCTCGATCGTGTCGATGGAGCGCTCCTGCAACGGGTCCAGCGCGGCGCCCCGGAACGAGCGCCGCAGCAGCTGCGCGGCGACCTTCGCGCTGGTGATGGGCGTCTTCAGCTCGTGCGCCGCCACCGAGAGGAACTCATCGCGCGCCCGCAGCGCCTCCTCGGCGACATTCGCCTCGTGTCGCGCGAGACGCACTGCCTCGAAGAGCCGCGCGTGTTCGACCGCCAGGGCGAGGCGGTCGGCGACGATCTGGAGGAAGCGCGCCTCGGACTGCGAGAAATCTCTCGGGTGGAGCGAGCCCACATGTAGCACGCCGGTGACGCGTCCGGCCAGGCGGAGCGGCACCCCGAGCAGAGACCGGATGCCCTTCTCGCGCAGGATCGGGTTCAGCACATCGGCGTGATCGACGTCCGGGAGGATGACCGGCCGGCCCTCGGCCGCGACGCGCCCGGCGAAACCGCGGCCCACCGGGATCCGCACGCCGCGCTCGACCTCTTCCTCGATACCCTTCGCGGCGCGTGCCACGAGCACGTTCTCGACGGGGTCGAGCAGCAGCACCGCGATCGTGTCTGCGTGAAGTGCGTCGCGGACGCGACCAAGGATCGCGCCGAACAGCTCATCGATATCGAAGTACGCGAGGGCCTCCTCGGTGATCGCTTCGAGCGTGCGGCGCTGGTCGTCGAGCTCCTTGGAGTGGGTGAGGTCCCGCGTGACCTTCGCGAAACCCCGCAAGCGGCCATCCGCTCCGCGCCGGGGTGTGATGACGACGTTCGCCCAGAAGCGGCTGCCGTCCTTGCGGACGCGCCAGCCCTCTTCCTCGTAGCGACCCGTGTCGGCCGCGGCGGCGAGCACGCGCTTCGGCTTGCCGCGCTCGCGTTCCTCCTCGGGATAGAAGATCTCGAAGCTGCGGCCCACGATCTCGTCCGCGGTGTAGCCCTTGATCCGCTGCGCGCCCGCGTTCCAGGTGACGACGCACCCTTCCGCGTCGAGCAGGAACACCGCGTAATCCTTGATGCTCTCGACGAGCTCGCGATACAGGTCGGAGGGAGCCGACGTTTTGTGTTCGAGCACGTGCGTTCCCAACGGTATCGAATGTGTCACGACTACCGCCAAGTGAGGTGGTAGACGAGCAGCGGAGCTAGCTCTTGGTATCCGCCTCCATCGCCTTCGCGATCGACGACAGGAACTCCTTGTTCGTCTTGGTCTTACCCAAGCGCTGGATGAGGAGCTCGGTGCCTTCGATCTGGCCCACCACCGAGAGCATCTTCCGCAGCAGGATCACCTGACGCATCACGTCGGGCGACAGCAGCATCTCCTCACGGCGTGTGCCGGAGGCGGGGATGTTGATCGCCGGGAACGTGCGGCGCTCCTGCAGCTTGCGGTCGAGGATCATCTCGGAGTTGCCGGTGCCCTTGAACTCCTCGTAGATGACGTCGTCCATCCGGGAGCCGGTGTCCACGAGGCACGTCGCGAAGATCGACAGCGAGCCCGCAGGCTGGCCGTTGGTGCCTTCGATGTTGCGGGCGGCGCCGAAGAAGCGCTTCGGCGGATACAGCGCGACGGGGTCCATACCGCCCGACAGCGTACGGCCGGACGGCGGCACAGCCAGGTTGTAGGCGCGGGCGAGGCGCGTGACCGAGTCGAGGAGGATCGCGACGTCGCGGCCGCCCTCCACCAGACGCTTGGCGCGCTCGAGCGCGAGCTCGGCCACGCGGGTGTGGTTCTCGGTCGGCTCGTCGAAGGTCGAGGAGAAGACCTCGCCCTTGATCGAGCGGCGGATGTCGGTGACCTCTTCAGGCCGCTCGCCGACGAGCACCACCATGATGTGGACGTCGGGGTGATTCCCGGCGATACCGTTCGCGATGTCCTTCAGCAGCGTCGTCTTACCGGCCTTCGGCGGCGACACGATGAGCGCGCGCTGCCCGAAGCCGAGCGGGTTCACGAGGTTGATGAGACGCTGGCTGAGGTTCGCGTTCGGGACCTCGAGGTCGAACATCTCGTCCGGGAAGACCGGCGTGAGGTCCTCGAAATGCGGACGGCGCTTCGCGACCTCGGGATCCATCCCGTTGACCGCCTCGACGCGGAGGAGCGAGAAGTACTTCTCGTTGTCCTTCGGGGGGCGTGTCTGTCCGGTGATGAAGTCGCCGGTGCGAAGGCCGAGGCGGCGCACCTGGCTCGAGCCGACGTAGACGTCGTCGGGGGAGGGAAGCAGGCTGCGGCGCCGGAGGAAGCCGAAGCCATCCTCGACGATCTCGAGGATGCCCTGGGCGAAGATATTGCCCTGGGTCTCGGTCTGGCCTTGCAGGATCCGCGTGATCACGTCCTGCTTGTTCATGTCGGCGCTGATGTCGGTGACGCCGAACTCCTTCGCGTAGGCGAGGAGGTCCTTCGGCTTCGCCTCGTTCAGCTCGGTGATCGTGTAGTACTTCCGGCTCGGCGGTGGCGGCGGTGGCGCCTCACGCCGCGGTGCCGGCGGAGGGGCGGTCTCGGTGGCCGCCGCAGTGGGCGCGGTGCTCTCGGGTGTCGCTGTGGGTTCTGGGTTGTTCTCCAACCTGT
>DASQIF010000180.1:0-35653 GCA_035631715.1 Candidatus Acidiferrales bacterium | reverse complement strand
GCATCCTGATGAAGCGCACGACGGCGCAGCGGGAACTGACACCGGGTTCGGCTACCGGATGCTGTACATCCCGCCCGAGCTCGTTCGCGAAGCGCTCTCCGGTCGGGCGCTGCCTTTTGTCAGCGATCCGATCCAGCCGTTGGTACCAGCGGCGCGACGTATCGCCGCCCTGCTCTCGGATATAGACGAGCCGATCAATGAGCTCAGTTCCGCTGAGATCGCCGTCGCGGTCGCCGACGGCCTCGTTTCGCTGAGCGGCCGCCGCGAACGCCGCCCAGCGGCGATCAATGTGAGGGCGGTCGAGCTCGCGCGCGACTATCTCGCCGCCCACGCACGTGAGCAAACGTCGGCCGCGATCCTCGAAAAGATCGCGGGTACCGACCGCTTCACGATCGCTCGCCACTTCCGGTGGGCGTTCGGGACGAGCCCCGACCGCTATCGCACGTCGCGCCGCGTGGCGCTGGCGCGGACCGCGATCGAGACCGGGCGATCACTCGCCGAAGCCGCTTCGGAGGCCGGCTTCGCTGACCAAAGCCACATGACGCGTCAGTTCAAGCGAACCTATGGCCTGACGCCCGGTCGCTGGAGGGCCATCACTGGAGACGCGTCGCGAACGACCGGCGCGAGCGCTCCGCGAGCTGGCCATGCTCAGCTCGCCGGCAGCACCTGAACGACAAAGACCCGCGAAGCACCGGACCGCGTCTGAATCGTTGCCTCCGTCCCACCCGCGACGGTGGCTCCCGACTGCGCAGATAGACCGGCTGTCCCGCCCGGGGTAACGACCGAGACTTCGCCGTCGAGGACAACGATCGCGGCGGGACCGACAACACGCAGCGACTCGCCCGAGCCAAGGCGACGATCAGTGAAGCGCTCGAGGAATGGCCCGGCCCCAAGGCCCGTCAGGTTCTCGGACTCATAGCTGCGGTGCCCGGCCGGCACAGGCATCACCGCACCGCGCTGAGCCGCGGGGCGAATTCCGATGAAGTACCAGTGGTTCATCAGCGGATCGACCGTTGCCGCGGTGCCCACGACCAACAGCGCGGCCACGAGCACAACGGCGACGCTACGACCCTCCAGGAGCAGAAGCGCGACGGTCAGGCCCACGATGACCGCGGCCAGTGCGATCGCGACGGGCACCGCTGCCCGATTCTCATGATCGTGCACTTGGAGGTTCGCGATGAAGGCGGCATCGCCCGGACCGACATCGACGACGCCCCCGGTCTGCATGACCATCGTTGCGGTCCCAGCCGTGTCCACGACGAAACCAGCGATGTGGGTGTGCGGACCGAGCACAGCTCCGGGCGGTTGCGGCAGCTCCAGGACGCTGATGAAGACCGGCGGTGCCGGCAGCGCTGCGAGAGGGCCCTCGACGACGCGACCCGTTCCCGCCTGCGCACCGAGCGCCGGCGCCATCAAAGCGATCGCGCCCACCACCGCGGCCGCGCCAACTGCGAGCGCAACGCCCCTCGGACCTACCCTTAAGGTCCGGCCGCCCGCGAGCGTCGCGCCGAACAGTAGCCATCCCACGAACGATTCAGCCGCGGCGCCGACGCCGAGGTTGAGCATAAAGAAGTTCGCGCGCATCGGATCGTCGGCGGTCGCGCTCGGTGCCGGCGTGCCCTGAAGGAGGCCGACCAAAGGCATCACGACCGCGCCCGACACGAGCCACGCGGCGATCGCAAACGCGATCGGCGCGATCGGACTGGTGGCCCGCCGCTCGAGCACCGCGAAATAGAAGGCGACGAACACGAGATCGCCCAGCAACAGCAAAGCCCACCCGGTCGGCCCGGCCTCGCGCGTTGCGCCGAACACTCGGTCGAGCATCCCGGCGGGCGCGGTGACCGGGAAACCGAGTGCGGGGGCGAGCTGCAACCATCCGAGCATCGCAACGACCGCCGCGGCTCCAACGAAAGGGCGCCGCAGATCCACCGATACCATCGCTCGATGAAAGTGGCAGCGTCGACGCCACCTGGCAACTATCCGGAGTTGGATCAGCACTGGACCGCGATCCTCCGCGGCGACGGATTCGCGGCGCTAAAGCAGCGGCTGGGACGCCGCGCATTCGGGCTTTTCCCCGGGCGGCCGCGCTGCAAGATCTGCAACGCGCCTTACGGTGGACCGGTCGCGCTGCCCTTCCGGCTTCTCGGCTACCGCCCATCGCAGAAGACGCCGCACGTCTGCGCACGCTGTCTCGAATGGGCGCCCGAGGGAGGCGCGATCGTGCCGCTCAGCGTGCTGTATGCGCACGTCCGCGGCTATGCGAGCCTCACCGAGTCGGCGCACGGCGGCGCGGTCCCGCCGCTGCTCAGTCGCTTCTACGACGCCGCGTCCCGCGTCCTCCTGCGACACGAGGCCGTGCTCGGCCAGATCGCGGGTGATCAGGTCATGGGCCTGTTCGTACCCGGGCTCTGCGGACGCGACTACCCGCGCAAGGCCGTCGCCGCCGCGGTCGCCCTTCTCGAAGCAGTTGGCTACCGCGCGCCCGGTGGCGCGTGGATCGAGATCGGCATCGGCATCGCCACCGGGGAGGAGTTCTGCGGCAACGTCGGCGGCGGCGGGTTCAAGGACTTCACCGCGGTCGGCGAGGTCACCAACACCGCGGCACGCTTGACTAGCCGCGCCACGCCGGGAGAAGTCATCGTGGACTCGGCGACCCGCGCGGCGGCCGCGGAGTTCGCCTTCAACAACGGCGATGTCGTGACGCTTGAGGCTCGGAGCGCCCCGATCCAGACCTATCGTGTCGCATCCAACGTCGCTGCGGTGGACGGCAGCGTCGAACCTGTCGCCGTGCTGCTGCGGTCACCCCTGTTCGCGGGCCTATCTCCGAAGATGGTTGCCTCGCTGCAGGACCGCGTACGCCGTAGGTCGTTTCCGGCGGGGACCTACCTCACGCGCGAGGGCGAGCCGGCCGACGCACTGCTCGTGATCGAGCGAGGCCTCGTCCGCGTCTCGCGCACCTCTCGCCAGGGCCGCGAGCTGGTGCTCGATCTGCTCGGAGCCGGCGAGCTGATCGGCGAGCTCGGCGTCCTCGAAACGAGCGGGACGCAGACCGCCGACGCGATGGCGGTGGATGCCACGAGCTGCGTCGCGCTCGGCCGGGACGATCTGCGCGCATTGGTGCGCACGACCCCCGAGCTCGGCCTACGCCTCCTCGCGACCCTCGTCGACCAGATCCACAGCAAGGACGAAGAGCTGGCCGAGGTCGCATTTCTGGACGTCCCGGGCCGGCTTGCCCACAAGCTGCTGCAGCTCGCGGATCGGCACGGTGAGAAGGTCGCGAGCGGGGTGCGGATCACGGCCCGCGTGCCGCAAGGCGAGCTCGCGGCGATGGTCGGCTCCAGCCGCGAGAACGTGAACCGAGCGCTGGGGCGGTTCGTCGCGTCGGGCGCGGTGGCGATCGACCGCGGAAGCATCACGATCCTCGACCCGGACGCCTTACGGGCGCTGTGCTGAACATCACAGCTCCCGAATGACGGACCGCATAGCCCTCAGCGCCTGATCGCAGGACGCTTCCGGCGGCCTCGCAAGAGCGAGACCCGACTTCCAGAGGTCGTAGAGGAGGTACTCGCACGTGCTTCGATCGATGCAGCTCATCACGACGGCGGCGCTCGTGCTCATCACGGCGTGCGGAGGCGGCGCTGCGCCCGCGGCGCAGGCCACGCCGATGCCGACCGCGATCGCGACCGCGGCGGCGACCCAGAGCGTGGCCGTCCAGACCGAGATCCCCGCCGGGACCCATCAGTCGCAGCTCGCGGCGCTCACCGGAACGGGCACCGGCGGCGTCAGCGTCACACCGAAGGCGATCGCGCAAGGGACGTTCGACGCGGACATCAAGGTGCGCGTGCAAGAGGCGCGCGCGAACGCGACCTACATGGTCCAGCGGGCGCCAGAGATCGGCCGCGCTTCCGCGTCTGACGGCGTATGCCAGCGCGCCGCAGGCATGTCGCCCTGGAGCCCAGCCGACCCGCCGGCGCCCGCCTTCGTGACATTCATGAATGGCACCGCGCCGTACACCATCACGACCGACGCCTCGGGGGCTGGATCACTTGACTTCGAGTTCCTTGCGCCGACGATCCCAGCCGGAACGCTCTTCGACGTGCTGTTCCGACTTGTGGACAACGTCGACGCCCCGACGCTCGACATTCGCAGTGGTTGTTTCACGGTGACCGTGAAGTAGGACGGCGCTGAGGTAGGGATCAGGTCCCGGCAGGAACGACCGGGACCCCTACCTCCGCAATCGCCGCGGCGAACACCGGCAAGGAGCGGTCGACCATCGCGTCGGTCGCCGTGAGCGACAGCCTGAACCAGCCGGGCATCTCGAATGCCTCTCCGGCTAGTGCGTAGACCCGCTGCGCAGCGAGACGCGCGCAGAACTCGCCCGAGTCCGGGATCGGGGACCGCACCAGCACGTAGAAGGTGCCCTCCGGAGAGTTGAGTTCGTAACCCATCGCTCTGAGCGCGTCGACCACACGGTCACGCCGGCGCTCGATCGCGGGCATATCGATGATGAGGTCCTCGAGCGCGGGCAGCGCCCGGGCCATGCCCGTATCGGGGAAACCACCGCCGAGCATCGAGTTGCGCCAGATGTGCGCGCGAACGGACTCGGCCTCCGGCATGCCGGGCGCGAGCGCCATGTATCCGAGCCGCTGACTGGGTGCGAGCAGGGTCTTCGAGTAGGTGTGAATGATGAAGGTCGCCTGGTAGAAGAGACCGGGCGTGATCATCCTTCGGCCGTCGAAGAGGATCCGCGCGTAGGCCTCGTCACTGAGCAGGTAGATCGGGCGCCCGTTGCGGGTCGAGGCGGCGGTCAGGACCTCCGCGAGAGCGCGCAGGTTGTCGGCCGTGTAGACGCGCCCGGTCGGGTTGTTGGGTGTGTTCACGATCATCGCGCGTGTCCTGGCCGTGATCGCGGCCTGGACCGCGCTGACGTCGACGTCGAACCCCGGCCGCGTCAGTGGGACCCGGACCGCCTTCGCACCTCTGGCCACGATCATGGTCTCGTAGAAGAACCACGGCGGGGAAAGGAAGATCACTTCGTCGCCTGGGTCGAGGATCGTCGACATCGCCGTACCGAGGCCCGACGCTGCACCGCGGGTGAGGAAGACGTCGTCAGGCTGGAGGCGCAGGCCAAGCCGCGCACCCAAGGCCTCGGCCGCGCGCTCCACCGAGCGCCGCGGCGGAGGGCCGTATTGAAAGTAGGCCGGAGAGGTGGGCACGATCGCCGCCTGGAGCGCGGCCACGTACTCCGGCAAAGCGAGCTCCTGAGGGTTCCCGGCCATGAAGTCACAGGCGTCGGGATGCTCCAGGTCTCGCGGCTGCATGAGGAAGCGGATCGGCGCGGCGGCCGCGTCCATCGCCCGCTGCGACAGCTGCGACACGGGAGAAGTGCGGCCGGCGCTCATCCCGCCGAGGCTACTACTTCAACGATCGGGCTCGCGCACGATCGCGCGCCGCTCACTGAGCCAGCTTGCGGTCCACGGCGTCGACGACGGCCGCCTGCGTTTCGGGGTCCTGCTCCACCATGACACGGACGGTCGGCTTGATGAGTTCCTCCAGCTTCCCCGGATACAACCGTTGCAGCGCGGCCCATAGCTCCTCGTCAGTCATCTCGAGTCCTCCAATCGCTTCATCTAGATCGACCTGGTGTCCGGGTATGGCAGCGAGCGCGCCGGAGCTCGTCCACTGCTTTATCGCGATCGTCGGCCACGGTGTCGACGGAACGACAGCCGGCTGCCCGTCGTAGTCCGCCAGCCACAGGGGATACCCCGCGTCGACGACCGGCGACCAGTCCTTGGCCAGCGCGAGCGTGAGGTTCAGATAGATAAGAGCGGCGACTCCGGTCTGCTGTCGCAGATGGTCAAGAAACGCTTTGCACCAGCCGACACCATCGCCTTTCCATGCGACCTCAAAGTCGAGCGCGAGCAGATCCCTCGCGCCGAGCCTGCCGACGTTGCGCAGGAAGAACGCGGCCTCATCCTGCGGGGTCGTCCCGAGATCGGGACGTGCGTAGTGGTACGCGCCTCGGACGAGCCCTACTCGCGCGGCCTCGCGCCAATTCGTCGCGAAGGTCGGATCCGTGAAACCGGTGCCCTCGGTCGCCTTGGCGATGACGAACGAGACCTCTCGCTTTAGGACATCGAAGTCGACCGCGCCCTGGTGCGAGCTGATGTCGCAGCCTTTGGTCACGCTCTGATCCGCCGCAAGACATGTGCCCTAAGGGTTCTCTGGCTCACCTCTTCCAATCGCGGAATGCCGCGAGAAGACGGTCACGGTAGACAGGGTCGAGCGTGTCCTCGCTCAGCCGCCGAGACATCGCGATCTCCGCGCGAAGCTGCGCGAGATATTCGGTGCAGCCATCGCACCCGCGCAGGTGCGTTTCGAAGCGGTCGCGCGCTTCCGCGTTCAGGGTGCCCTCGAGGTACTCGGTCATGAGCTCGACCATCTCGCGACACACCAGGCGCCTCATCGCGGCACCCCGCCGTAGTACCTCTCGAGTCGCGCACGTACCACGGCGCGCGCACGATGGAGCCGCACGCGGACGTTCGCCGCGCTGATCCCGAGGATGCGCGCGACCTCGTCGGTCGCGAACCCCTCCACGTCCCGCATCTGGATCACGACACGCTGCGCCTCGGGAAGGGCCGCGATCGCCGTCTTCACTTCGCCCAGCACCTCTTTGCCCAGGAGCTGCGCCTCCGGCAAGTCGCTCCACGCGACAGGCGGAAGACGCCATGCGCTCGGATCGTCGCCGGCGCGTGCTTGAAAGCGCGAGGGGTCGACGGTCGGCGAGGTGCGTCGCTCCGCGAACGCGGAGAGGAGCACCGAGAACGCCGAGCTCCGCGCCTCGCGGCGCCGCCGTGATCGCGCGACGTTCACCGCGATCCCGACGAGCCACGTTCGGAGCGTCGAGTGGCCCTCGAACGTCTGGATCGACCGGAGCGCCGCGAGCCACGCCTCCTGAAGGACGTCGCCCGCGGCCTCGTCGCTTCCGACATGAGCGCGCGCGACGCGGTACATGACCATGCCGTACCGGTCGACGACCTCGGTGAACGCCCGCTCGTCACCGAGACGCAACGCGGCGATGAGGCGCATCTCATCGTCGGCCGTCGTGGTCACCTCGCTTCGAGGATAGGTTTCGCATGCGAACGGAGCGGGACCGCCCGGGTGGCGGTCTCCGCTCCGCATGCTCGCGTACGCGATGGTCAACGAGCGTGATCTGGCTACCGGAGCGCAGCGAAGTTCACGAGCGGGCAACGCACGAGGACGTTCGTGACTTCGAGCGTGCCGTTGCCAGCGGCGACCTGCGCGAGGATGTCATCGTCCTTCGTGAGCGCGGTGATCGCCGCACCGGCGTTCCAGTGGAAGATCTGCAGGTTCCACGCGCCACCGGCGTAACCGAATTCGCCCGGGATGAAGTTGAGCACGTTGCAGTCGGTGGCGTCGCTCGGGAACGCGGCCTTGTTCTGCGCGCACTGGATCGCGGGAACGTTCCCGCTCGCGTCGACGATGTGGTAGACGACGTTGCCGTGGGCGAGCAGACGCGCTTCCTGCACCGTGCCGGCCGTGAACGTCCCGCTCACGTACTCGATGACCTGGTGGTCGTAGTAGCCGGAGTTGCGCATCATGTTCGCCGTGCCGGCGGGCGGCGCGGCAACGGCGATGCCGGCCGTGGCTATCAGGAGTGCGAGCGCGCCAAGAAGGCTGATGGTGATGTGGCGGTACATGGGGGTCCTTTCGCTCTTGGGGCTGGCCGGCTGGGACCGGCCGCACTCATGAGTGCCTCCAGGCGCCTCGGCGTTACGCCGTGCCAGCATGGCGCCTTGCCGGCTGGTCCGCGGTGGTCCGCACGCGCGCGATATCGCGGCGTCCAGATCGTGCTTGTTCTCCTCCTCGGCGCCGCGTGCGCGCCCGCGACGCCGGACAACGCTGCGGTCGAGCGCGACTTCGCCCAGCGGAACTCCATCGTCGAGGTCACCGCAGAAGGCGCGGTGACGTCGATCCTGTCTGACGAGAGCGGGCCATCAGGCACGCACCAGCGTTTCATCATCCGGCTGACGGGAGCGGCGCAGACCGTGCTCGTGGACAACAACATCACGATCGGACAGCGCGTACCGGTCGCCAACGGCGATGACGTGATCGTGCACGGCGAGTACGTCTGGAACGAACAGGGCGGGCTGATCCACTTCACCCAACACGACCCCGCGCCGGCGCATGAGGGCGGATGGATCGAGCTGCGCGGGACGCGCTACCAGTGAGGGCGGTCTAGTCGTAGCCGGCGGGCGGCACGTAGCCGCCGATCTCGCGGGCGAGCAGCTGCGCGAAGCGGATCGGCGTGCGGTCCTCGAGATATGGACCGATCGCCTGCAACGCGATCGGCAGACCGGATCGCGAGCGGCGCAGCGGGAAGACGGTGGCGGGCTGTCCCGGATGCGTCGCAAGCGACGGATACACGCTCAGCCGGCCGTACGAGATGCGCTCGCCGTTCACCACGAGGTCGCGCTCAGGGAACGGACGGTCGTCGTGCGGGAACGCCAGCACCGGCGACATCGGCGTGAGCAGCACGTCCCACTGCGCGAAGAACGCGCGGTATGCGCGACGGTGCGCCTCGCGCTCGTCCAGCCAGATGAGATAGTCGCGCACGCCGGCCTGCATCCCGCCGAACAGCCCCGGAGCGAACTCGTCCCCGGCGCCGCGGCGCGCGAGCTCGGCGATGAACGCGGGCGCGTAAGCCGGACCGAGCGTCCCGCCGATGATCACGAGGTAGCGGCGGTAGTACTCGCGGAGATCGCCGAACGACTCGGGCTGCGCGACACCGACGTGCGCGCCGCGCTGCGAGAGCGTCGAGGCCAGCGCCTCGAGCGCGCCGCGGATCTCCTCGTCGACCGGCAGCCATGCGATCGGCGGAAGGATCGCGACGCGGAAGTCCTTCAGGCGATCGTGGCGCGCCGCCGGGAGGTCGATGCGCCAGGCGACGTCCTCGCCCTCGACCGGTCCCTTGATGATGTCGAGCGCGAGCTCGAGGTCCTCGGCGTCGCGCGCGAGCGGGCCCTGGACGTTGCCGACCTTCGCCGGGTTCGGCACCGGGAAGTCGCGGACCTGGCCGTCGCGCGGGACGAGCGTCTCGCTCGGCTTATGGCCATAGATCCCGCAGTATGCCGCCGGGACGCGGATGGACCCGCCGATGTCCGTGCCGATCTCTAAAGGAGTGAGCCCGGCCGCGACCGCGGCCGCGCCGCCGCCCGTGCTGCCGCCGGGCGTTCGTCTCGCGTCGAACGGATTCACGGTGCGGCCGAAGATCGGGTTCGTCGTCTGGTAGTCGGAGGCCGCCGGCGGCAGGTTGGTCTTCCCCATCACGATCCCGCCGGCCGCGCGCAGCCGCGCCACGACCGTCGCGTCGTGTTCGGCGGCCGTGGCGCTCGCGAAGGCTTGGATGCCCGCGGTGGTGCGCAGACCGGCCACGTTGAGGTTGTCCTTGATCGTCAGGGGCAGACCGCAGAGCGCGCCGCGCTTCTCGACCGGCGTCGCATCGATCGCCCGCGCCGCCTCCGCCGCGCGCTCGAGGTCGGGCGCGATGATCGCGTTCAGCGCGGGATTGTGTCGCGCGATGCGTTCGACGTGGAGCGCGAGGAGCTCCGCCGCGGAGATCTCGCGCGCGCGCAGGCTGCGCACCATGTCCGACGCCGAGCGGAATGCACCAGCCACGCCGTTCGCGATGGTAGTGGTGCGAGAATGCGCGCACATGCCGGTGGGGAGCGGTGCATCGTCGGGCGCCACGCTGATCAGCGGCGGCGCGCTCTTCGACGGGACGGGCAGCAAGGCACGTCCGGCCGACCTGCTCGTCGTGGACGATCGTGTCGCGGAGATCGCGCCGCGCGGCGCGTTCGGCGGGCGCGCGGTCGCGCGCACGATCGACGCGAAGGGCATGACCGTGCTGCCGGGCCTGATCGACGCGCACGTGCACGTTGGGCGCGAGCCGGATCACGACGGCGCGCTCTACCTCGGCGCGGGCGTCACCTCGGCGCGCGACACCGGCGGGGTCCTCGACAACCTCCTCGCGCTCCGCGCACGCGCGCTCGCTGGGGAATGGAACGGCCCGCGGCTGCGAATCTGCGGTCCGTTGATCGACAGTGCGCCGACGGTCTGGCCGGCGGCGATGAGCCTCGTCGTCGGCACGGAAGGAGATGGGCGCGCCGCGGTCGACCAGCTCGCGGACAAGGTCGACCAGATCAAGGTCTACTCGGGCGTCGGGCCGGAGCTCGTCCGCGAGATCGTGGAGCGGGCGCGCGCGTACGCGATCCCGGTCACCGGCGACCTCGCGGCGACGCGGGCCTCAGAGGCGGTCGACGCGGGCATCGCCGGCCTCGAGCATGCCAGCGTCGCGTACGCCGACATCGTCCCCGACGAGCTCCAGGTCACGATGCGCATCTTCCACGAACAGAACCCGGCGGTCTGGCGGCGCGAGCGCAATAAGGGACAGGCGGCCGCCGATCCGTCGGGCGCCGCCGCGCGACGCCTGGCGCGGCAGTTCGCCGACAGCGGCGTGTGGTTCGACCCGACCCTCGTCGTGCTCGAGCGGATGTCGCGTCTCGACGACCCCGCGGTCACCGCGGCGCCCGAGGTCGCGCTCATGCTCGAGAGCACGCGCGCATTCTGGGCCGAACGCGTCGCGGGCCGCGCGCGCTCGTGGACCGAGGCGGACTACGCGACGGCGCGCCGCGCGTTCGAGGTCGAGCTCGCGTTCGTCGGCGAGACGATCGCGGCGGGCGCGACGATCCTCGTCGGGTCGGACGCGCCGAATCCCTTCGTCGTCCCCGGCTGGTCGCTCCATCGCGAGCTCGAGCTGCTCGTGCGCGCCGGGTTCACGCCGCTGCAGGTGCTCACGCGCGTCACGAGCGGCAACGCCGCCGCGCTCGGCATCGACCACATGGTCGGGACCCTCCGCCCCGGCAAGCTGGCCGACGTCCTCATCGTCGCGGGAGATCCGCTCGCGGACATCCGCGCGACGCGCGAGGTGCGCCACGTCCTGCAGGGCGGCGTCGTGCGCCACGACGCGGCGACGCCGGCGCGTGCGTGAACTGGTCCGCGATCGCGGCGCAGATCGTCGAGCGAACGCTCCAGCTGCAGCGCGGCGAGCGTGTCGTGTATCTGGCCGATCCGAACGAGTGTCCGGAGCTCTTCCAGGAGGTGCGCGCCGCCGTGCTGCGTCGCGGCGGGATCGAGCAGGCGACGATCCTCGGATGGTCGCGCCAGCTCGCGGAGCAGCGCACCGGCGGCGGGCGCAAGCTCGACGCCGAGGTCTCCCGCCTCGAGCGGGCCGCGCACCTCGACCTGATGAACACCGCGGACGTGTTCATGTGGCTGCCGACCAGCTTCGACTGGCCGGAGGCGATCTCGACGTGGGAGTCGGAGTGGGTCCTGGCGCGATGGCGCGGCCGTGGCGTCCACTTCCACTGGTTTCCCGACGCGGGCAGCCCACCCGGTCACCCGGTGCACCGTGAGGTGCAGCAGATCTACGAGCGCGCGATCCTCGACCTCGACTACGCAGCGCACGCGGCGCGGCAGCGCCGGCTCGTCGGCGCGATCCGCGGCCGCACCCTCCGCGTGACGACGCCGGAAGGCACCGATCTGACGTTCGAGTGTCCGCAGGACGGTTGGTACTGCCGCAACGACGGCGATGCGTCAGCTGAGAAGGCGCGAACCGCGACCACGGCGCGTGATCGCGAGGAGGAGCTCCCCTGCGGCGCGGTGCGACTCATCCCGAGCGAGCACTCCGCGAGCGGGATCCTGAAGCTTCGCGGCGGGATCTCCGGGCACACCTGGAACTGGAACGGAACGGGCCTCGACCTCACGACGCTCGGTGACGACATCGAGCTCGTCTTCGCCAATGGCAGAGTCACCGAGCTGCGCTCGGGCCTGCACCAACGCGAGCTCGATGGCATCCGGGCGGGTCTTCGCGGAGACTGGGACCGTATCGGTGAGATCGTGTTCGGCACGAACCCGCTGCTCGTGACGCCGAAGGAGGCGAAGATGCCCGTGTACTGGGGATTCGGCGACGGGGCGCTGCGCGTCCACCTCGGCGAGAACTGGGAGTCGGGAGGGCGCTATGCGAGCGACCTCTACATCAATCTCTTTCTCATGAACACGACCGTCGATGTCCGCGGAGGCGACACGATCCTCCGCGGTGGCCGCCTGCTGGTGCAGTGATGGCGTCATCGACCGCGATCGTCGGCGGCACGCTCGTCGACATCCGCACCGGGCGGACCACCGCGAACGCGACGGTGGTCATCGATGGCGAGCGCATCGCCGAGGTCGGCCCTGGCGTGCGCGCGCCCGCCGGCGCGAAGGAGATCGACGCGCGCGGCGCGTGGCTCATCCCGGGCCTCACCGACATGCACGCCCACGTGCGGACCGCGGCGCTACTGCCGGTCTACCTCGCGTTCGGCGTGACGACCGTGCGCGATCCGGGCGGGAGCCTCACGCGGTCCGAGCTCATGCGGCGCGACGTCGCCGAGGGCCGGCGGATCGGGCCGCGCATGTTCATCGCTGGGCCGATCCTCGACGGCATCCCGCCGCTCTGGCCGGAGATCAGCCTGCTCGTCGACACCCCGGAGCGCGCCGCGGCCGCGGTCCGCTTCCTCCGGGCGCACGAGGTCGACTTCATCAAGGTCTACAACTCGGTGCCCGAGCGCTCGCTCGAGGCGATCGTGCGGACCGCGCACGAGGTCGGCCTCCGCGTCACCGGCCACGTCCCGCGCTCGCTCACGATGACGCGCGCGATCGAGATCGGGATGGACGGGCTCGAGCACGTCCGCGTCACGGGCCGCGAGATGCTCCCGCCCGAGGACGCCGCGAAGCTCGACTACCAGCCGGTGCGCCGCCGCGAGGCGATGCTCTGGGAGCGCTTCGATCTCTCGTCGCCGAAGTTCCCGGCGCTCATCGAGCGCATCGCGAAGAAGGGCGTCTTCCTGGACCCGACGTTCGTCGTCGACGCGGCGCCACTGCGCAGCGATGCGCAGCGCGAGCGCGCGGAGCGCATGGACGGCCTCCCGGCGTGGATCGCCGACACGATCCGCCCCGCGCGCGCGGCGCGCGATGCCGGCGATCCGAACCGCGTGATGGAGCAGCCGGCGGACATGGTGGAGCCGGGCCGCGCCGGGATCCGCAAGCGCATGCAGTTCATCCGCATGTGCGCCGACGCCGGCGTCCGGCTCGTCACGGGTACCGATTACACCGGCCTGGGCGAGGATCTCCCGGGCCGTGGTGTGCAACAGGAGCTCGAGCATCTGGCCGCGTGCGGGATCACACCGCTCGCGGCGCTTCAAGCGTCGACGCTGACAGCCGCCGCGGCGCTCGGCAGGGAGCACGAGATGGGCGCGATCGAGCGCGGCATGCGCGCCGACATCCTCGTCGTGGAGAAGGATCCGCTGGCCGACGTGCGCAACGTCGCCGCGATCCGCGCCGTGGTGCACGGCGGACGCGCGACGACGCCGGCCGAGCTTCTCGCGGCGCCGCCGCCGGAGCCCGATACGCCGTACGCGCGCTGACGCGCGCCGCGGCACGCGACGCTAGTTGACGAGCGGGAGTACTTCCTCGACAAGGCGCTTGAACTGTCCCTGCTGGTCCCACGCGGCCGGGCGGAGGGTGACCTCGGTGAAGCCCATGTCGCGCAGCTGCCGCAGGCGCTCGGCGCACTGCTTCGGCGATCCGGTCGCGACCCACTCGTCGACGAACGAGCGCGGGAACTTCGTCGGCACGTAGTAGTCCTCGAGGAAGCGCTGCGACTCGAGGATCGCCGCCTCCTTGTCCTCGTTCACGTTGATGTTGTGGTACAGGTGCGTCTCGAACGTCTTCGGATCGCGCCCCTGCTCCTCGACCTTCTTGCGCGTGTCGTTGATCCGCCACTCGAGGTCCTTCGGATCCCAGGCCGAGGTCTGCCAGCCGTCGGCGTGACGCGCGCAGCGGCGGTGGGTGCGCTCCACGAGCGCGAAGTCCTCCGGCGTCCACTCCTTGAAGGGCTTGTCCTCGCGCGCGTTGTTCGCGATCCAGATGGGCGGCCGCGGCTTCGCGGCGGGCTTCGGATCGATGGTGATGCCGGTGCACTTGTACTGCGTGCCCTCGAAGGTGACATTGTCCTCGGTCCAAAGCTTCTTGATGAGCGCGATCCACTCGATGAGGCGCGTCACGCGGTCCTTGCCGGTCACGCCGTAGAGCTCGCCCTCGACCTTCGCGCCGGGCTGCTCGACGATGCCGGTGCACCCCACGAGCACGCTGCGACCGCCCGAGAGCAGATCGAGGCTCGCCCACTGGTACGCGAGCAGGACCGGGTCGCGGAGGACGAAGCTCGCCATGCAGGCGACGCCGAGCCGGACCTTCTTCGTGCGGCCGGCGATGCCGGCGAGGACCGAGATCGACTCCATGCGCGGCTTGCCGAGGAGGCTGTCCCCCACCCACACCGATCGGAACGCGCCAGATCGATCGGCCGCCTCCGCGAGATCGAGCATCTCCGCCGGCGTCGTGACGCCGAGGAGCACGCCGCGGTTGGGCAGGGTCAGTCCGATGTCCATGTCATCCCTTCCTTACGCGAGCTGCGAGCGTCGCGGGTCGAAGACGTCCCGCAGGCCGTCGCCGATGAGGTTCGTCGCGACGACCACCACGAGCACCGCGAGCCCCGGGAACGTCGACACCCACCATGCCACATCGAGGAACGTGCGTCCGTCGGCGACCATGCCGCCCCAGGTCGGCGCGGGCGGCGGCACGCCGAGGCCAAAGTAGCTGAGACCGGCCTCGGTGAGGATCGCCGCGCCGACGCGCAGCGTGGCCGAGACGATGATCACCGGGAGCAGGTTCGGGACGAGATGCAGGGTCATGATGCGCACCGGGCTCGCGCCCACGACGCGCGCCGCGAGGACGAAGTCGCGCGGCATGAGCGACAGCACCTCCGCGCGCACGATGCGCGCCGCGCCGGGGAACGCCGAGATCCCGATGAACGCGATGAGCAGCCCCACGCTCGAGCCGTAGATCGCGACGACGGTGAGCAGCAGCATGAAGACCGGGATCGAGATCAAGACGTCGACGAAGCGCATGAGCACGTTGTCCGCCCAGCCGCCGAAGAACCCCGCGGCGAGGCCGATGACCGTGCCGATCACGACGGTGATCGCGACCGACGAGAACCCGACCCCGAGCGACACGCGCGCGCCGTAGATGACGCGGCTCAGGACGTCGCGGCCGAGCTGATCCTCGCCGAAGGGGTGCGCCGGGCTCGGCCCCGCGAGGCGGTCCGCGAGGATCTGGCCGTTGGGGTCGAACGGCGCGAGCACGCCGGCGAAGACGGCCACGATGAGCGTGATCAGAAGGACGATCGATCCGGCGACGACCCGTTGGTTCGAGAGCAGGCGCATCGTGACCGAGCGCCGGCGCGGCGCGAGCGGCGAGGCCACGGTGCGCGGGAGGCTGCCGGCGACCTCAGCCATAGCGGATCCGCGGGTCGGCGACGGCGTACAGGACGTCGGACACGAGGTTGCCGATGATCACCGCGATCGCGCTGAAGATGGTGACCGTGAGGATCACCGGGTAATCGCGCGCGAAGACCGCGTCGACCGCGAGACGGCCCATGCCCGGGAGCGCGAAGACGTTCTCGACGATCACGGCGCCGCCGATGAGCAGCGGCAGGATGAAGCCGGCGATGGTGATGACCGGCAGCAGCGAGTTGCGCAGCGCGTGCCGCATGACGACGATCCGCTCGCGGAGGCCCTTGGCCCGCGCGGTGCGGATGTAGTCCTGGTTGAGCGCCTCGAGCATCGACGAGCGGACGAAGCGCGCGACGTACGCGAGGAGGCCGGTGCCCAGCACGATCGTCGGCATCACCAGGTACGGCGCCATCGCGATCGGGTTGTAGTCGGACGCGCCGACGGGCCGGATGCCGCTCACCGGTAACCAGTGCAGCCGCACGCCGAACAACATGATGAGCATGAGCGCGAACCAGAAGTGCGGTATCGAGAAACCCGTGAGCGACACGATCGTGCCGAGGTCGTCGAGACGGCTGTACGGCTTCGTGGCTTGCACCACGCCGATGAGCGTCCCGAAGATCAGGCCGAAGAGGATCGCGAGCACGCCGATCGTGAGCGTCGTCGGGACGCGCTCGCCGATGGCGTCGACGACGCGCTGCTTCGTCCGGAACGAGCGCAGCTCACCGGTGAAGAGCGAGCGCATCGTCTTCAGGTAGCGGACCGGCGCGGGGTCGTCGAGGCCGAGCTCGAGGCGCATCGCGGTGTACGTCTCCGCGGTCATCTGCTCGCGGTCGACGAGCAGCGTCGCCGGATCGCCCGGCGCGAAGACGATGACCGCGTACGACAGCGCGGACACGCCGATGACGAGCGGGATCATGAGCAGCAGACGGCGAACGATGTATCGGCCCACGGTCCCCCTCGCCGCCGCCGCTCAGGCGATCAGCTCAGTCCCCACTTGCTCAGAGCGTCGTAGATCTCGGCCTGGATCTTCGCCTGCGGCAGCGACAGCGCCTTCACGTTCACCTCGAGCACCTTCGGCCGGATGAGGTACGCGTAGACCGCGTCGCCCTCCGCGAGCATCTGGATCTGGTCGTAGATCTTCTTCTGCTCCTCCTGCGAGACCGCGCTCGCGGCCTGAGCGAAGAGCGCGTCGACCTGATCGTTCTTGTAGCCGGTCGCGTCGCCGTTCGTGCGGGGCGAGCGGAAGTGCGCGGCGAGGTCGCTCCGCGGGTCGATCGCGAAGTTGCCCCAGCCGTTCCCGGTGGACTCGTATTTGCCGACGTTGAGCCGGCTGATCCAGGTCGGGAAGTCGACGGTGTCGACCTTCGTCGTGCCGATCCCCACGGCCTGCAGCATCGGCTGGATCGCGAGGAACCAGTCCTTCGTCGTCGTGGTCACCATCGTCGCGTACTCGAGGCGCTGGCCGCCCTTGACGCGGATGCCGTCGCTGCCCGGCTTCCAGCCGAGGTCATCGAGCAGCTGCTTCGCCTTGACCGGGTCGTACGCGTTCTTCGGGATGTTGGGGTTGTAGACCCACGAGAGCGGCGACGCGAGGCTGTAGTTCTCGTCGGCCAGACCCTTGAAGACCGTCGCGACGAGCGTCTTGCGATCGACGGCCATGCTGACCGCCTGACGGAAGCTCTTGTCGGCGAACGGGAACGTCTTGTTCGTGAGGTCCCACGACAGGAACCATCCGGTCGTGCCGGCGAGCTGCTGCGTCTGGTACTGCGGGTTGTTCTGGAACTCGGCGAACTGGTCCGCCGTCACGAACGCCTGCTGGATGCCGCCCGAGCGCAGCTCGGCGAGGGACGTGCTCGGGTCCGGGAAGATGCGCTGCACGATCTTGTCGAGGTTTGGCCGTCCCTTGAAGTGGTCGGTGAACGCCGAGTACGTGACCGACTCGCCACTTTTCCAGTCGTCGACCTTGAACGGACCGGTGTAGATCGGCTTGCGCGCGAACGGGTCCTTGGCGATGTCCGCGGGCGACACGTTCGCGAGCACGTGCTTCGGCAGGATCTTCGCCACCGCGAGGCTCGTGAGGAAGTTCGGCGACGGCGCGAGCAGCGTGATCTCGATCTTGTCGGCGCTCGCCTTGACGCCGGTCACCTCAGTAGCGGTCTTGGCCTTGAACTCCTTCGCGCCGACGATGTTGGCGAGGTCGATCGACAGCGGGTTCGGGTTGAGCGGGTGCGCCATGTACTCGAAGGTGAACTTCACGTCGTCAGAGGCGAAGGGTTGACCGTCGTGCCACTTCACGCCCTTGTGCAGATTGAAGGTGTAGACCTTGCCATCGGACGAGGCGCTGAAGCTGTCGGCGAGGTCCTCGACCACGGTCATGTCCGGGTACTTGAGGCGGACGAGGCCGTTCGCGATGAAGCTGAAGATGTACGCGCCGACGAGGGCGCGCGACGTCGGACCGAGCGTGTCCGGCTCGCCGAGGGAGATGATCGCCGTGCCGCCGACCTTCGTGGCCGGCGTGCTCGCGCTGGCGCCGGTGCTCGGGGCCGCGGTGCCGGTCGCCGGAGTCGAGGGCTGACACGCGACGAGCGCCGCGAACGCGGCCGCGCCACCGCTGAGCTCGAGAAATTGGCGGCGCGTGAGCTTTCGGGTCGTGCTGAGTTCGTCCCTGGCCATCGTCGTCGTCCTCCCTCGCCAGTGCGCACCGTATACCGGTGGACACCGTCGTCCGCGGGTTAGGCTACACCTCGGACGCGCGGATTTGGCCGATTCTGGCCAAGATGTACGTGCCGTACGGCACATCACGGGAGGAACAGCGTGAGCGTGAAGGTGGATACCCGCGCGCCGGTGGTGAGCGCGACGCCACGATCCGCGCTCGTCGACGAGCCGTTCGCGATCACGGTGGAGAAGTTGTCGCCCGGCGCGCGCGTCGCGATCACCTCGCGACTCGTGGATGACGCGGGCCAGACCTGGTCGGCATCCGCGACGTTCCGCGCCGACGCGACGGGGCGCGTCGACGTGCGGCGCGACGCACCAGAGGCGGGTGGCTCGTATCACGGCGTCGAACCGATGGGGCTCATGTGGTCGCTCCGCCCGCAGAAAGAGGGATCGGGGAACCCGATGCTCTTCCGGCGCAGGCTCGACCCGATGCGCCTGGTCATCGAGGTCACTACGGATGAGGGCAGCGGGAGCGCGACCCTCGAGCGACTCTCGGTCGCCCCAAGCGTCACGCGCACCGAGGTCCGCGAGCGGGGTCTGGTCGGCACATTGTTCGAGCCGGCCGGCGCTCCGGCACCGGCGATCGTCGTCCTCAGTGGCTCCGGCGGCGGCTTCAGCGAGCCGCTCGCGGCGCTCTTCGCGTCCCACGGCTTCGCGGCGCTGGCGCTCGGCTACTTCGCGGCGCCGGGCCTGCCCGAGGAACTGAAGAACATCCCGCTCGAGTACTTCGAGACCTCGTTCGACTGGCTGCGCGACCGACCGTCGGTGCGCGCGCAACGCGTCGGCGTCGTCGGGTCATCGCGCGGCGGCGAACTGGCCCTGCTCCTCGGCGCGACGTTCCCGCGTGTCGGCGCCGTCGTCTCGTACGCGCCGAGCGCGCTCGTCTACGGCGGACTCGGCCGCACGGGGACCGGCGTCACGCCCGCGTGGCTGTACCGCGGCGAAGCGGTGCCGTGGTTCCAGCCGTCGCGGCCGCCCGCGCCGCCGACCGCCGCACCGACCGGGCCGATCCCGCTGACGCCCGGATTCCTCGCGGGGCTCGAGGACCGCCCGGCGGTGGAACGCGCGCTCATCCCGGTCGAGCGCGTCAACGGACCGATCCTCCTCGTCTCGGGCGACGATGACCAGATGTGGCCGTCGTCGCGCTACGCGTCCATGGTCATGAGCCGGCTGCGCGAGCGCGGCCACGCGTTCGCCGACAAGCACCTCGCGTATCCCGGGTGCGGCCACCTCGTGAACTTCCCGTACGTGCCGACGACGATCGACTCGTCGAAGCACTCGATCACCGGACACGTGTTCGCGTACGGCGGAACACCCGAAGGTCAGGCGCACGCGCGCGAGGACTCCTGGCCGCGCGTGCTCGCGTTCCTGCGCGACGCGCTGGCGTGAGTGCCGAGTTCCGCGGACGGTTCGACCACGCCGTCATCCTCGTCGCGGATCTCGCGCGCGCGTCGGAGACGTTCACGAAGCTCGGCTTCGACGTCTCGCCCGGCGGCTCGCACACCGGCCTGGGCACGCACAACGCGCTCATCCGCTTCGGCGTGGACTACCTCGAGCTCCTCGCGGTCCGCGATGAGGCGGAGGCGCTGCGTGCGCGTTCGTCGACGTCGTCGGTCGTCGAGCGGATCCGCAGCGGCAACGGTGGTCTCGCGAGCTTCGCGCTCGCGACCGCCGATATCGAGCGCGACGCCGCGCGCTTTCGCGAGCGCGGGCTCTCCGCGGTCGGCCCGTTCGCGATGGAGCGCATGCGACCGGATGGCCACAAGCTGTCGTGGCGTCTGCTCGTGCCGAACGGCGAGTCGTGGGGCAAGCCGTGGCCCTTCTTCATCCAGTGGGACCAGGACGACGCGACGCGCCTGTCGTGGGAACGCTCGGGTCCGCAGCCGAACGGCGCGCGGCGCGTCGTGGCCGTCTCCGTGGCGGTGAACGATCTCGACGCGGCGGCCGCGCTCTACGAGGGCACGATCGGCCTGCACGCCAGCGGCGACAAGACCGGGCCAGCGGCGCATCGCCGGACCTTCACGACCGACAGCTTCGCGGTTCATCTCTACGGCGCGAACGGACCGGGTTGGGCCGCCGATCGTTTGCGCCGTCACGGCGAGGGCATCTTCGAGATCTCCCTCGCCACGAGCGGGAAGCTCGAAACGGTGACGGCCGAAGGCGCGCGGATCGAATTCGTGAGCGACGCTCGATGAGCGACAAGGTGCGTTTCGGACTCACGTTGCCGAACCGCGGCGTGCTGTTCGGCGTCGAGACCATGGACGACCTGCTGCGCATGGGCGAGGACGCGGACCGCAACGAGCTGTTCCAGAGCGTGTGGGTCGGCGACTCGATCCTCGCCAAGCGGCGACCGGAGTCGGTCGCGCTCCTCGGCGCGCTCGCCGGTCGCACCAAGCGCGTCCGTCTCGCGGTCGGCTGCATGGCGAGCTTCCCGGTGCGGCATCCCGTGCTGCTCGCGGCGCAGTGGGCCACGGTGGACCAGATCGCGGGACCCGACCGGCTCATCCTCGCGGCATGCATCGGTGGCGAGGGCGGCGGCGGCGACTGGCAGATGGAGAACGACGCCTTCGGCGTACCGCAGGGCGAGCGCATCGGCCGCATGGTCGACGGCGTCCAGGCGCTGAAGGCGCTGTGGACGAACGAGCGCGCGAGCCACGAGGGCAAGTACTACCGCTTCAAGGACGTCGTCTCGGAGCCGCGTCCGGTCACCAAGCCGCATCCGGCGATCTGGATCGCGGCGAACCCGCGCCCGACCGCGCACACCGACATCAAGACGAACGTCGAGCGCGCGACGCGACGGATCACCCGCCACGCGTCGGGCTGGATGACGACGCTCGTCTCGCCCGAGACCTTCGCCGACCGCCTCGGGCTGCTGCACGCGTCACTGCGCGAGGAGGGCCGCGACGTCGACGCGTTCGACAACACGCTCTACTACAACGTGAACATCAACGAGGACCGCGAGGCCGCCGCGGCGGAGTCGAAGAAGTTCCTCGACCTCTACTACAGCTTCGACATCGAGCGCCCGCGGCTGGATCTCTGGGTCGCATATGGGTCACCCGAGGAAGTGATCGGCAAGGTACGGGAGTTCGCGACGGCGGGCGCGAAGGAGATCACCTTCCGCATCACGTCATTCGATCAGCGCGGGCAGTACCGCCGTCTCATCAACGAGGTGCTGCCCGCCTTCGTGTGACGCGCGGTCGCGCGAGTTGACGTTTGCGCGGGGCGCGCCTACACCTGCCGGATGGCACTCTCGAAGAAGACGCTCAACAAGCCGGACGAGACCCGACAGTTCCAGGGCAAGGGGAACATGGCGGTCGTCACGATGGGCGAGACGACCGTCGGCCGCGGCACCTTCGAACCCGGATGGCGATGGTCGACGAACGTGAAGCCGATCGCCAAGACGGACAGCTGCCAGGCGAATCACACGGCGTACGTGCTCTCTGGCCGCATGACCGTGAAGGCGAACGATGGCACGGAGATCGAGTACGGACCGGGCGACGTCATGATCGCGACGGCCGGCCACGATGCGTGGACCGTCGGCAGCGAGCCGTGCGTGCTCATCGACTGGACGGGCGTCGCGAAGTACGCGAAGAAGGCCTAGACCGGCCTACTTCGTCGGATAGGTCACCGCGTGCCCGAGGATCGGCACGCGCTGGCCGATGGTGAGGATGAGCGGCGCGAGCGTGCTCGTGAGCAGCTGCGGCCGCACGTCGGTCTCGTAGTACGCGAGCCCGCTGTCGATCGTCGCGATCTGGTCCGCGGGGATCGCCGACTTCGCGACCTGCGTGGCCATCGTGTCGAGCGTGCCCGGATCGAGCATCACGCCGAACTGCGGATTCGCGGCGACGGCTGCGCGCACCGCGGCGACCGCCGCCTGGTCGACCGTGGCCTTCCCGTGCAGTGGCGCGATCACGCCGTCGAACGAGACGACCGCGACCAGAGCCGCGTAGACCGGCAGCAGTGCCAGCACCGCGCCGAGCGGCACTCCTACGGCGTGGTCCGCCGCCTTCAGGATGCCGACGCGATGGATGAGCGACGCGAGCATGCCGCCGACGCGTGCGATGAGGCTCGCGGCGACGCCGACGACGAGCACACCGGCGCCGATGCCGGCGGTGCCCGACGGCACCACGCTCGCGCCGGGTCCGGCGTACAGCGTGTAGAGACCGACGAGACCGGTGCCCACCGCGATGAGCGGCATGATGAAACCGCGGCGCCATCCGGCGAACGCGCCGAGCGCGACGGCGGCGATGATCACGAGATCGATCACGGCGAGGAGTCTACGCCGCTGTCCCTATCCTCTCGAAGGCTATGAACGATCCGCTACTCCCCTGGCATGACTTCTTCGTCGGCGCGGTCACCGCGTCCGCGGCTCTGCTCGGGCTCCTCTTCGTGGTGCTGTCCCTTCACCTGCGCGCCCTTCGCGCCGAGGATGGCCGGGAGCTCCGCTCGGTCGCGCGGACGATGTTCCTCGGCTACCTCATGCCGCTCGGCATCGGTTCGTTCGGGCTGATCCCGCAGGATCTGCGGCTGTTCGGCGGCGAGCTCGTCGTGCTCGTGCTCGTCGTGACGGTGCCGTTCGCGTCGGCCGCGCGGTACGGGCTGCAGGCGCGAGGCATCGGGTACGACCGGCGTGTAACGGTCGCGCAGTTCGTCGCCGGGGTCGCGCTCGTCCTGCTCACGCTCGCGGCGTGCGTCAGCGTCGCGCTCGGCGACGACCGCAGCCTGTTCCTGCTCGGCGGCATCGCCGTGCTCAGCCTGCTCTGGGGATTGTTCAACACCTGGGAGCTGATCTTCCGCATCGACCTCGATCGCTGACGATCGACGAGGTCGTCTGCCTCAGACGGCGCTGCGCGAGTCGCCCTCGAGCACGACGAGCGGCGGAGAGCCGGCTGGCAGGGCGTGTTCCGTCGCGCCGTCAACGGCGTCCAGTGGAATGCCGAGCCGACCCAGCGCCGAGCGCATATCTCGCGCGGCGCGCGCTAGATCGTTGGGAAGATTCTGGTCTTTGCCGAGGAGGCGCTGGCATGCATCCAGGACGTAAACGACGCGCGCAAGCTCTTCGGCGAACCCCTCCTGCATCTGCTCGATGAGCTCCCGCTGCGCGATCGCGGAACGTTCAGCCTCCTGAGCCGCGATCTCACGGCGTACGAGCGAGGACAGCGTGTCGGCGATGGCAGTGGCCAGGCTGAAATCGAAGGCCGCGTATGGACGGTAGCGTCTTCCAAGAACCAAGAGACCGGCGCTCTCGCCCGCGACGACGATGGGACCGACGATCAGTGAACCTGCGCGAAAGCGTCGCCAGGGGTGGCTACGTGCGTCGTTGATGAGCTGCGGCCGCTGGGTCGCGAGCACGCTACCAATGGCATCATCGTGATGGAAGGGCAAGTCGCCCGGCAGCACTTCGCCGTGACCCTGTGCGGCGCGAAGGATGAGCTTGCTTCTGTCGAGATTCACGGTCCAGATCGCGACGCTGTCATGCGCGAAGGCGTCGGCGATGAGGCCCACCGCACCCTGAAGGTCTGCGTCCGGGTCCGCTCCCATTCCGGCAAGACGTGCCAGGTCATACATCGCTACGGCCTCGCGCCGGTCGTTCTCTAGTCGAGTCGTGACATCGATCCGGGCTGCCGCCTCCTCGGCATGCGCGATGAGGATGGCGAGCTCACCCGCTACAAGATTGAGGTCCTTCAGTCGCTCTGCTGCGTACGGATCGGACGATCGAGCGGCGCGCGTAGCGAGGACCCCCAGCACTCGGTCGGCCACGCGCAACGGCACGACGAGCGACTCTTCGATCGTCGGATCGACGCCGTTGAAGCGTTCATCTGTCACCGGTCCCCGGAGGAGCAGCGGCTGGCCGTGCTTCGCGACCCAGCCTGAGATCCCCTCGCCGACGCGGCGGCGGGCGGCACGCGCGCGGTCTTCATGTGGACCGAACGCCGAACGCACGACGAGCTGACCCTCCGCGTCGATCAGCATCAGCGACGCGCCGCTCGCGCCGGCGAGCGCCGCGACGCGCTCGGCCGCCACCTCGACGATCGATGCTGCGTCGGAGGGCGCGTTCAACTCGTTGCGCACCTGCTCCAGCAGTCGAACACGGCGCTGCCACGCTTCCGCGCTGCGCTGCCACGATTGCCGCGCGTGTGTCTCGGCGAGCTCGAGCGCAACGAGGTCCGCCGAGCGCGCCAGCGTCTGTTGTGCCGCCAATTCCCACGGCCGCCCCACGCGAAGGGCCGAGAGCGACCCCACCGTCCGACCGTCCCAGACGAGAGGCGCGACACAGATATCGGAGGCGACGCGCGCATCGGCCAAGGGTTGAGCGACACGCGCGACGGACACCGCCCGATCGCGCACAGCACGTGCGATGACTTCGTGGTCGAAGGAGCCGCCCCCGTTCAGGTTGTGACTGGCGTAAGTACCGAATCCGGAGGGCGCTGACGCGATCGCGATCGAGACCGCGACGGCGTCGGCATCAACGAGCTCGGCGATGTGCCGCGCTCTCAGCGACCAGTTATCGCGCGTCACGGCACCGACGGCGGCCATGCAATCCTCCCCACGACACCAGGTCCCACGCCCGGTTGCAGAGCGTGGACCGCGACTGCGAACTCGCCGTCCCCCATTCGGGGGAGGGGCGCCGACCGGAGGGGTCTCAGTCGCAAGGCGCGGACCGCGAGCAAGCCGTACGGCGCGGCCTTGCGCCGGCGACTCCCCTTCGCGGGTGAGCCAAAGCCGCGTGCCCGGCCGTTACACGAGCGAATGAACGAGCGGATCGATTTCTACTGCGCGGAGCCTGAGCACCTCGCCGCCGACTCCGGTGAGCAGCTCACGATGCATAAGGACCGCTGGGCATACTGTCCGAGCGGCGCCGGTGAAGGGCACCGCTGGCAGGCCACGGGCGGGATGAACCTAACGACCCTGCGGCAGAGGCTGGCCGAACGACGGGAGGCGTCGCGCTCCGGCTAGTCCGCGGCTCCCCCGATGGAGGGATGACCTATCCCTCGCTCGGGTTTTGAATCGCGCAGTGAGCCTCGTCGTCGAGTATCTCTGCGCAAGCCAAGAGCACCAATCAGCCGTTGATGCACCGGACTCCCTGCTGAATCACGACGGTGCCTGTGGCTATTGCCCCGCGGGCGCGGCCGACGGACACGACTGGCGCGCGACCGGGGGTAAGACGCTCGCGACCGTCCGGGAGTGGCTGGGTCGCCCCGTGTCCGCCGCAGCAGCCACGCGCTAGCAGTCGAAAAAGCCCCGACGCTGTCGGGACGCGGCGAACGCGCCGAGCCGAATGTCCCCTGAGGGACTTGGCATCGGCGGATCTTCGCACCGTGTATACCGTCCCCCAGCGTCCGGACGAACGTCGGCCGTCCGGTTGCCAAGGGGGAGGCATCAATGCTCGGTCTATTGGCACGGAACTGGTGGCTGCTCGCGATACGCGGCCTTGCGGCAGTCGTCTTCGGTCTGCTGTGCTTCTTCTGGCCCGGGCTCACGCTGGTCGTGCTTATCACATTCTTCGGTGCGTACGCGCTCATCGATGGCATCTCGCTGATCGTCGCGCTCGTGCGCGGGGACGCATTGGCGCGGCGCAGCGGCTGGACGGTCGCGATCATGGGCATCCTCGGCATCGCAGCCGGCCTCATCGCGTTCTTCTGGCCCGGTCTGACGGCGCTCACGATCGCGATCGTCGTCGGGTCGTGGGCGATCATCCTCGGCGGGGTCCAGATCGTGGCGGCGGTCAGGCTGCGCCGCGAGATCGAGGGAGAGTTCTGGATGGGACTCGCGGGCGTCCTCGCGATCATCTTCGGCCTGTACCTTCTGGTCTTGCCCGGAGAGGGCCTGGTCTCGCTGCTCTGGCTCGTCGGCGCGTGGTCGGTGGTCTACGGCATCTTCACGCTTGTGCTCGCGTGGCGCCTGCGCGGCCTCGCGAGTCCGGCGATGGGAGCGATTCGGGCATAGGCGTCGTTGGTTTTGCAATGCGGCGGCGCGCCGACGCGCCGCCGAGTCGTTCTGTGGGCGACGCTGGATTCGAACCAGCGACCCTCTCCGTGTAAAGGAGACGCTCTAACCGCTGAGCTAGTCGCCCGCGTTCAGTATGAGGCGGCGGGTGTGGCCAACCACGGCAGCGGAGGCAGCGGAAAGAGACGGACGTTGCGGCCCGCGAGGATGAGCGCGTCCGCCAGGCCCTCGAGCCGGCCAAGATGCGTCGCGAAGAAATCGAACCGCTCCGCCGCGCGCTCGTCGAGCGGCCACTCATCGCCGCTGTGCCGCGCGATCAGCTGCCACAGCTGGAAGTAGTCACGCGTGAGGTCGTCCGCGCGCTCGTCGAGCTGCACCTGGAAGCGGCAGCGCATGATCCGGCCGCTCGCGGTTTCGAACGCGCCGAGCCGTCCGAGCGCGGCGAGGAACTCGCCGCGCAGGCGGCGGCCCTCTTCCGAGGCGGCGTCCGCGCGGGAGCGGCGATACGTGCGTCCGCTGAGCTTCGCCCGCGTCGAGAGCTCTCGGTGGCGCTCGTCGATCCGCTTGCGGAAGCGCTCCGCGCCGACCCCGGTGGTCGCCCAGATGACAGGTGCGCGTGGCGGCATCTCTGTCGCGATTATCCTGCCGCCCACATGGGCGACAAGACTTTTCGTCCGAGTCGTGATGTGCGAAAATGAATGAGCTCGGTCTCGCGGAACACCTCCTCTCCTCCTCCAAGGTCATCGCCGTCGTCGGCTATTCGCTCGATCCCACACGACCGTCGAACTCCGTCTCGCGCTATCTGCGCTCGCACGGCTATCGCATCGTCCCGGTGAACCCGCTGCTCCGAGGCGCGGTCATCGAGGGCGAGCACGCGTACGACCGGCTCGCCGACATCCCACGCGACGCGCGACCCGACTTCGTCGATGTCTTCCGACGCGGTGAGTTCCTCGACGCGGTGGTCGACGACGCGGTCGCGGCGGGCCTCAGCGCGATCTGGTTCCAGCTCGGGCTCGGCAACGTCGACGCCGCGCGGCGCGCCGAGGTCGCGGGGATCCGTGTGGTGTGGGACCGGTGCACCGCGATCGAGCACCGGCGCCTGCGTCGCCCGGCCTGAGCGGTCGCGCTACCAGCGACTGCGCGGCGTGAGCGCGATCTCCTTCGAGACGTCCTCGCCGCGCGAGACACGGTCCCAGAACGGATCGAGCTCGATGCGCGCGTTCGCCTGACGCAGAAGCGCGATGAGAGGCGCGAACGACGCGAGTCGATACGGCTTCGTGTTCACCTTGACCGTCGAGGTGCGGCCGCGGGCCACGAAGAACGGCGCGGAGACGCCGGAGTGCGCGCCGGGGTAGCGCTTCGCGTCGATGCGCTGCAGCGACCCGATCGGGACGCGCTCCTCTTTCGTGCCGAAGTTCGTGCGGAACACCAGCGCGTCACCCTCGATGGCGACGGTCGTGAAGTACGCCTGGTTCACGACGATGAGCGCGTTCGTCGCGAGCAGTCCGAGGCCGATGAGGACCATCACCGTGTCGCCACCCGACGCGCCGAACACGAGCACCCCGAGCGCGGCGAGCGGGAAGAACGTGTACGAGGGCCAGAGGAGCGCGAGGTCGGGCCGGATGGCGCGCACGGGTCGAGTCTAGGAGGCGTCCACTGGCGCGATCGCGAGACGGCGCTCGACGTCGTTCAGCGCGGCGCGGATCGGCGCGACCGCGAGCCCGACCTCCGCTTCGTCTTCCGCGTCCACCTCGGCGAGACGCTCGTCGATGCGGGCGCGGTAGAAATCGCGGAGGCGCGCGAGCCCGTCGCGGATCGCGAGCGGCTCGTACGGCATGTCCGCGGTCTCGCAGGCGATGCGAAACTCGAGCTCGGCCGCGCGATAGCAGTTGCGGCACACGAAGAGCGGACGCGCGATCCCGTTGTCGAGGATGCGGGTGGGATGCGCATCGGCGCTGATGTCCTCGGCGCGGCAACGCGGACAGCGATGGATGCGCATCGTCCCATTGTCACGCGAGGCGATCTGTGCATAGATGGGCGCATGGGAAAGGGATGGTCGAAGGGGCTAACCGCAGCGACGGACCCGCGGATCGCGCGGAAAGCTGATGCACACCGCGGACTCGCCTACGAGCGGCGCACCCCGGTCGAGGATTGCCGTTGGTCGGTCCGCACGTCACGGCATACCGCTGGAGTGGTCTGAGGTGATGGCATATATCGTCGGGCTGACGGCGACCGACGGCTGCCTGCTCACGGGCCGAAAGGCCATCAACTTCAAGTCAGGCGATCGCGAGCTGGTCGAGACTTACCTCAGGCTCCTTGGGCGCACCACTAAGATCGGCACCGAGCGCACGAAGAGCGGCGGAGTCGCGTTCAAGACGCAGTTCAGCGACGCGCGCTGGTATGAGTGGCTAGTGGAGGCAGGTGTCACCCCACGCAAGAGCCTCACCTTGGGCGGAATCGACGTCCCTGATGCATTCCTTCTTCCACTCGCGCGCGGGCTGCTCGATGGCGACGGGAGCGTCATCAACAAGGTGTACCGCGCAGACACGGCGCGTCGATCGGACTACTACTGGGAGTACCTGCTGACACGTTTCCACTCCGCCAGCCGTGCGCATCTCGACTGGCTCGAAGGGCGCATCGCCGCGGTGACCGGAGTTGCTGGTTACGTCATCGAGGCGCGGCGGCGCAATGCCGATCCGAAGCGCCATCCCTTCTACCACCTACGGTATGGAAAGCGCGGCTCGGTCGTATTGCTTCCTCTGTTGTACCCGACGGGCGCACCTTGTCTGGCGCGCAAGCGCGCGATCTGGCTCGACTACGCCACACGGCATGGCCTTGCGTTCGGCTAGAATCGCTATCTCAGCCCAGGTGGCGTAATTGGTAAACGCGATAGTTCGAGGGGCTATTGCCCGTGAGGGCGTGCGGGTTCAAGTCCCGCCCTGGGCACAGTTGATAGTTCGCATCACACGCGGACCCTCGCCCACGCGCCGCTCCTGAACCGCCACGCGAGCAACGCCGCGCGCACGAAATAGTCGACCGTCACGGCCGTCCAGATCCCGGTGAGCCCCAGGCCGAGCGGGAACGCGAGCACGTACGCGAGCGGCAGGCGCACGACGAACCAGTTCACGAGCGATGCCATGAGCGGATAGCGCGTGTCGCCCGCGCCGCGCAGCGCACCGCCGAGCGCGAAGATCGCGGCCTGCGCGGGCTGGCCGATGCCGATCACGGCGAGCGCGCCGGCTCCAGCGACGATGACCCCCGACGCACCGGTGAACAGGCCGAGCCAGACCATCGGCGCGATCACGAACGTGAGACCGGCGATGGTCGACCACACGAGCGCCATGCGCGCCGAGGCCCAGCCCGCGCTCATCGCGCGACCCTGGTCGCGCATCCCGAGCGCTTGGCCAACGAGCGAGCTCGCCGCGGAGGCGAAGCCGATGCACGGGAAGAACGAGAACGTCTCGATCTGGCCGACGATTTGATGCGCCGCGACCTGATCGGTCCCGAGCCGGAACACGAAGGCCGAGAGCGAGAGCAGACCGAAGCTGAACGTCGCGCTCTCGGCCGCGCTCGGCGCGCTATCGCGAAGATGCTGCGGATCGTCGTCAGCGTGAGGCGCCACGGTCCTCCCGAGATCGCGAGGCCAGCCGTCCCCCGCCACAGGATCACGAGCATCGCGGCCATGCCCAGGAGCCAGGTGATCGCCTGCGCGTACGCGGAGCCCATCGGCCCCACGCCGAGCACGTTGATGAAGAGGTGCGCGAGGGCCACGACGAGCACGACGCTCGCGACCGCCATGAACATCGGCGTGCGCGTGTCGCCCGCGGCGCGCATCGCGGACGTGCCGATGAGCCACACCGTCGAGAAGCCCGCGGCCGAGCCGATCACCTGAAGGAAGGGCGTGCCGATGGCGAGGACCTCGTCGTTGGCGCCGAGAAGACGCAGCAGCGGCGCGGAGAAGATGACGAAGAAGATCCCGAACACCACACCCGCGATGCCGCCGAGCACGAGCGACTGCCGCGTCGCGTCCGCGGCGTCCGCCGCCTTTCCCTCACCCATCCGGCGGCTGACGATCGCGACCGTGCCGATCGCGAGCGAGCGCCAGACCGGGAACATGAGGAAGAGGAAGTTGCCGGCCGCGCCGGCGCCCGCCGTCGCGGTCGCGCCGAGGTGCCCGACGAACGCCAGCACGATGGCCGTGCCGCTCGCGCTCACGGACTGCTCGATGATCCCGGGCCACGCGAGCTCGAGCGCGGCGCGGGCCGGGGAGAGCCGCGCGAGCTGCGCGGCCCGCGCGCTCGGTGCTGGTGCTTCTTCGACCTCGATCTCGTCGGCGGCCTGAACGGTCACGAGCGGATGGTGACCCCGTGCCCCTTCGTGACCTCGCCGATGCGCCGCGCGTCGAGCTGGTGCGCGCGGTGGGCCTCGTCCCACGCAGCGGCGTGCTGCGGCGGCACCGCGACGAGGAGACCGCCCGACGTCTGCGGATCGAGCGCGAGGATGCGCGACCGCTCGTCGACGCCCTCGAAGCGCACGCGATCCTCGACGAGGAAGAACGCCTGGTTGCGCTCGAGCCCGCCGAAGGTCGTCCCGAGCGCGTGATCGGCCGCGCCGGGGAGGAGCGGCACGTCGCTCATGCGGATGGTCACGCCGACGCCGGACCGCTCGGCCATCTCGTGCGCGTGACCGGCCAGGCCGAAGCCGGTGATGTCCGTCGCGGCATGCACGCCCGCGTCGACCGCGGCGCGCGCGGCCTCGCGGTTGAGCGCGACCATCGACGCGATCGTTGAAGCGAGGTCCTCGGGCGCGAGATCGCCGCGCTTGTGCGCGGTCGTGAGCACGCCTGTGCCGATCGGCTTCGTGAGCCAGAGCGCGTCGCCGACGCGAAGACCGTCCTTGTGCAGGACCTTCGCGGGGTCGACGCGGCCGGTCACCGCGAGGCCGAACTTGGGCTCCTTATCGATCACCGTGTGGCCGCCGGCGACCACGCCGCCGGCCTCGCGCACCGTGTCGACCGCGCCCGCGAACACGCGCTCGAGCTGCGCGAGCGGCGCGTCCTCGGGCCACGCGGCGATCTGCAGCGCGAAGAGCACCACGCCACCCATGGCGTACACGTCCGACATCGCGTTCGCCGCGGCGATCGCGCCCGATGCGTACGCGTCGTCGACGATCGGCGGGAAGAAGTCGAGCGTCTCGACGATGGCGACGTCGGGCGCGACGAGATACACCGCCGCATCGTCGGCCTTCTCGAGACCGACGATGAGCTCGCGCGGGGCCTTCTGTTGCGAGAGCGGACGCAGGACCTGCGCCAGTGGGCCGGGGCCCAGCTTGGCGCCTCAGCCGGCGCAGGTCGACAGCGTGGTGAGCCGCACCTCGTCGCGTGTGAACACGATGGTCAGTTTACGGACGGGTGCGCTACGGAAGAGCGGGCGGCGTTCGTATCGCCGTGTACCAGACGCCGACGGCGAGCGCGATCAGCAGCGCCGCGAGCGCGAGGTACTGCGGTGAGCGACCGCCGCGGATGATCACGACCAGTAGGAGCACGCCCGCGGCGACGACGAGCGCGACATCAAGCGCGAGGAAGACGAGCAGCGAGCTCATATGACGTTGTGCTCGCGGATGAGGTCGCCCCGCGCGAAGCGCTCAAAGGCCAGCGCGGAGAGGTCGAGCGTGGTCTTGCCGTCGACGATGAGCTCCGCGACCGCCTCACCGGCCGCGGGCGCGTGCATGAGCCCGTGGCCGCTGAACCCCGCCGCGCAGACGAACCCGGGGACGCTCGCGACACGGCCGATGATCGGGTGTTTGTCGGGCGTGTCTTCGTAGAAGCCGGCCCAGCCGGTCTTCACGTTGGCCTTCTCGAGCAGCGGCATGCGGTCGAGCGCACGCTCGACGATCGTCGGCAGGAAGTCCCAGTTCACCGAGTCGTCGAAGCCGGGCTTGTCCGCCGGATCGGCCATGCCCATGAGCACGCCGCCGGACTCGCGGTGGAAGTAGAAGGACGACGCCATCTCGACGGTGAGCGGGAAGTCGTGGTCCAGACCGGGGACCGGGTCGGTGACGAAGATCTGGCGGCGCAGCGGCGTGATCGGCAGCTCGAGCCCGACGAACGATCCGACCTGCGCGGCCCACGGGCCAGCCGCGTTCACCACCGTTGCGCACGCGTACTCCGCGTTCACCGTGCGGACCTTCGACACCTTCCCGCCGACGCGCTCGATCGCCGTCGCTGGCTGCCCTTCGCGGAACCGCACGCCGAGCTCGCGCGCGCGCGCGGCGTAGCCGTTGAGCAGCGACGTCGGATCGAGGTACCCGTCCTTCGCGCAGAAGGTCGCGAAGCGGATGTCGTCGCTGCGCAGCTCCGGGAACATCGTGCGCACCGCGGCCGCGTCAAGCTTCTGCGCCGGGACGCCAAGCCGCGACCAGAGCGCGAGCGATCGGTCGAACGCGGCGACGTCGTGGTCGCTCGTGATGAGGAAGAGGTAGCCGACCTGCCGGAACTCGGGGTCGACGCCCATCTCCTCCTTGAAGCGCTCCCAGTGCGGGAGCGAGCGCTGGGAGAGGCGCACGTTGATCTCGCTGGAGAACTGGAGCCGCACGCCGCCGGCGTTGCGCGAGGTCGAGCCCGCGCCGAGGCGCTCGCGCTCGAGCACGACGACATCGTGCAGGCCCTTACGCGCGAGGTGGTACGCGACGGACGCGCCCATCACGCCGCCGCCGATGACCACGACCTCGGCGCGTTCCATCCCTTTAGATCGCCGCGATCAGGACTGCTCGGGCGGCACGGCCGACGGCGCGATGCGGACCATCGCGAGCATGGCCTTGTACACCTCGAGGTAGTCGCGCGCGCCGTACGCGACCGACCGCGCGCCGCTGCGGCGCGAGCCGGGGATGAGCTCGGCCATGTCGGCCATCGCCGAGGTGAGGAACGCGAGCTCGACCTCGCTCCGCGCGGTCGGCTTCAGCGGCTTCAGCGATCCGGCGCTTTCGATCGCGCGCGCCGCGCCGCCGCGCAGCTCCTCGCAGACCTTGGAGGGATGCATGAGCTTCGCCGCGAACCGGCCGGCCGCGTCCTTCGTGCGTACCGTGACGACGCCGCGGCCGAGCAGCTGGCGCGCCTCCTGGCAGGTCGCGTCATCACCGGCGACGAGCGAGACCGTGAGGCCGAAGTAGCCCGCGAGGTACGCGTTGAGCGTGCCCTCGCCGACGGGCTTGCCGTTGAGGCGCAATTCGTAGATCGCGCGGCTCGCGTAGGTGTGGTCGAGCACGCCCTTCGGGTGACCGGCGCGCGCGTGATAGCCGACGAAGAAGCAGGTGTCGTACCCGCCGTCGATCCCCTGCCCCATGCTCCAGGGCTTCGCCGTGCCGACGAGGAGCTCCGCGCGCGGATCGAGGTCGTCGGCGTAGATGTTGTGCATCGCGCCGTGCGAGTCGTTGACGCAGAACTTCTTCGCGCCGGCGCTCGCCGCGCCCTCGATGCAGGCGTTCGCTTCGTCGGTCATCCACTTGCGGGCGCGCTCGTACTCGACGCCCTGCATCATCACGTGGCTGTACGTCGCGACGCCGCCGATGCCTTCCATATCGATGGAGATCCAGACGCTCGAGGCGCCGCGTTTCGGCACGCGGCGATGGTAGGAGGTCTCTTCGCGTCATGCGTTCGCGCTAAAATGAAGACCCACGCCGAAGTGGCGAAACCGGAAAACGCACTACCTTCAGGGGGTAGCGCCCGAAAGGGCTTGGGGGTTCAAATCCCCCCTTCGGCACAGATCACAGACCGTTGCGGTTTCGGTAGTCGTCCCAGACGACCCACTTGCGCCGCAACATCGGAACGTTCGTGTCCGGATACATCGCGCGCAAGAGCGTGATCGAGTCGCGCTTCCCAAACTTCAATCGATAGAACGCGTGTCGCGTCTCGTCGGCCGGACGCGTCTCGACGTACCCGTGGACGCTGAAGGCTGTCCGCGCACGCGCCTGGAGCCAATCGACGTGCGCACGACTCGCCGAGTTGAAGTACAGCCATAGTCGCTCATACGCGTAGTCCGGATACGTGCTCGGCGTTGGATGATGCACGAAGTTCTGTAAGTTGCCGTCGCCTTCGAACAAACCTCGCATCAGCGGAGCCAGGAACTCGTCGGGCGCATCGATGCCACCCAAGGTCAGGCTCTTCCGCGGTGTGAGACCGATGCTAAGGAGCCACCGATAGAACCGAGCGTCGCCAAACTCTGTGAAGTGAACGACTCCACCGGTTCGCGTCGGTTTCGTCTTGATCGTGTTGGTGCGGCCAAGAACCACGAGGTATGTCGCGACAAGGTCACGGTCCGCCGATTTGAAGTTGATCTTCCGCAGACCTGTATACAGACAGCCGTCCGTTGCCGTGAGTCCGACGACATACGCCATGCCGTCCGACCACACGAGCGGAAGCCTGCGCTCGTACTTCATTCGGGAGTCTGTGCCAGGCGGCAGACGAGATTGATAGATCAGGCCGCGACGACCCGTGGCGTTGTGCGCAATGCGCGCGTCGTTCGCCGCAGTGCGACCCTTCGCCCATCCCTTACCTTCGCCCTTCGCCACTTGCCTATCTACGCATAGCGGACGCGACTTGCATGTCCCACGAACGTAGTACCGGCCGTCCCACGTTGGTGCGAAACGTGTCCCTATTTCCAGGGACAGGCTGTACCTATCGCTGGATCGCGGTCTTCACGTACCAGTCCTGCACGTTCCACAGCCGATCCGATGGCGAGGTGATCGGCATGATGCGCAGGCCCTGCACCAGCTTGCTCTGCGCGTAGAGGTAGTCCGGGAAGTACAGGTACACGACCGGCACCTCGGTCGCGACGGCCTGGAACACCTGCGTGATCAGCTCGAGCCGCTTCGGGATATCCGATGCGCGGCGCGAGTTCTCGAGCGCGCGGTCCAGCGGCAGCGTGAAGTACCCGGAGAAGTTGTGACCGGGATCAGCGATCTCGGTCGAGTGGAAGAGCGGATACGGATCGGGATCGCCGCCGCCGCTGATCCCGATAAGTAGGGCATCGAAGGACCGCTCGGCGACGACCTGCTCGACGAGATCGTTGAACGGCACGGCACGCAGTTCCGCGGCGACGCCGACCTGTTTGAGGTCCTCGATGATCTGCTGCGCGGCCGCGACCTGCTTCGGCTCGTCGGACGTGCTGATGCCGAACGACAGCTTCACCCCGCCCTTGTCGCGGATGCCGTCGTTGTCGTGGTCCTTCCAGTCGGCATCGTCGAGCATCTGGCGCGCGACCTCGTACGAATGTTCGTATCGCTTCACGTCCTTTATGTATGCCCAGGAGGTCGGCGGGACGAGCTCGTCGGCGACCCGCCCGCGCCCGTCGACCGCGGCGTCGAGCACGCGGCCCTTGTCGATCGCCGTTGCGATGGCCTGGCGCACGGTGCGGTCGCGGAACTGCGCCTTCTCGGGCCGGACGTTGAAGAACAGCGCCGTGGAGTCGGACGTCGGGAAGCTGTACAGCGACACGTTCTTGAAGTCGCGGGCGCGCTCGGCGTCGGCGCTT
>DASQIF010000179.1:0-6202 GCA_035631715.1 Candidatus Acidiferrales bacterium | reverse complement strand
GGATCGCCGCTGGGATGGTTGTGCGCGAGGAGGATCGCGGGCGCGGTGCGTCGGATCGCGTCTTCGAACAGCTCCGCGATGCGCACCGGCGTCCCGGACACGCTGCCGCTGTAGAGGTGCGTCACACCGACGAGACGCTGCGTGCGCGACAGCAGGGCGACGATGAGCGCCTCGCGATCGAGGTGCGCGAAGTGCGGCGCGAGCGCGGTCGCCGCGAGCTCCGGCGTATCGCACCGCTCGCCGTCGGCGCCGGCGATCACCACACGACGTCCGAGCTCGCACGCCGCCGCGATGCGGACCGCGGTCGCGGGGCCGAGGTGCTCGCGCAGCCGCGCGTGGTCGGCCTGACCGAGCGCGCGCAGTCCGCCGATCGTGCGCAGCAGCTCGTTCGCGAGAATGAGCGCGGATCTGCCGCGCGTGCCGCTGCCGATGAGGAGCGCGATGAGCTCGTCGTCGGAGAGCGACTGCGCGCCGCGTGATGCGAGCCGCTCGCGCGGCCGCACGGACTCGGGCCACTCGCGGATCGGTACGCGAGTGCTATCGGCTCACGCTTGCCGCTACGTGCCGATCTTCTCCGTCGCGTCCCGCGACGCCGGTGTGCCACCGCTCGCGACGGCCTTGCCGCCGGCGTGCACGGTCCAGTCGCGCTCGTCGAAGTCCTTGGTGCAGTACGGGCAGATGTTCCACTCGGGGCGGATCAGCTTCCCGCAGGACGGGCACTGACGCTTGAGGCGCGTGCGGCACGTCGGGCAGAGGATGTATTCCTCGAAGACGCGCTCGCGGCACGTCGGGCACACCAGGCGCTGCTCGGCCTCCGCGAGGAGCGACTCCTCCGCGAGCTGACGCTCGTACGCCTCGCCCAGGGTCTCGCGCGGGCGGACGATCAGATAGAGGAACAGGCCGAGGATGTTGAGCACGACGACCATGAGGCCGGCGAGGTACGGCAGGATGCGGTTCTCGGTGCGCGTCTGCGCATCGCGCACGGTCCAGAAGACCATCGCGAGGTACAGCGCGAGCACGTAGAGCCCGGCGAACCGGACCCCGAGCTGCACCAGCGGGTTGTTGACGAACGCGGTCCAGAGACCACCAAGATCCGGCATTAGACCTCCGCGCGCGCTTGCTGGCCGCCCTCGGCCCTCACGCGCTCTCTCCAATAATCAAGAACGTCGCGCAGCGTCTGCTCGAACGGGATCTTCGGCTCCCAGCCGGTCGCGGCGCGGAACTTCGACGGGTCGGCCCACAGGATCGGCACGTCGCTCGGGCGCAGCCGGGCCGGATCCTCTTCGGTGCGGATCTTCACCTTCGCCAACGACAGAAGGATGTCGAGCATCTCGCGGATGGTGTGGGTGCGGCCGCTTCCGACGTTGTACGCCTCGCCCGGCTCGGCCTTCTCGAGCGCGAGCCAGTACGCGCGCACGATGTCGCGCACATCGGAGAGATCGCGCTTCGTCGTGAGGTCGCCGTGCTTGATGACGGGCGGCAGGATCCCGGACTCGATCTCGGCGATCTGCTTCGCGAACGTGCTGTCGGCGAAGACGGTGCCCCGGCGCGGACCGGTGTGGTTGAAGCCGCGTGTCACGACGACGTGCAGTCCGTATGACTTGAAGTACTGATACGCGAGCTTGTCCTGGGCGACCTTGCTCACCGCGTACGGCGAGAGCGGTCGCAGCGGGTTCGTCTCCTTCATCGGGACCTCGTCCGGATGCACGAGCCCGTACTCCTCGCTCGAGCCGGCGACGTGCATGCGGATCTGCTTGTCGTGGCGGCGGATCGCTTCCAGCAGGTTGACCTGCGACTGGATGTTCGTGTGGAGCGTCGCGGCGGGCTCGTCGAACGACTCCTGCACGAAGGACTGCGCCGCGAGGTGGAAGATGCGCTCCGGCTGGACCGACGAGACCACGTGCTCGACCGATCCGGCGTCCGTCAGATCCGAGAGGAGGAGCGTGACGCGGCCTTTGCGCTCGTCCGCGCGAAGGGACTGACCGTCGGTGAAGCGGCCCTCCACCACGTCCACCTTGCGGGCGCGGCGGAGCGGCTCGAGGTTCTCCATGCGCGAGCGCCACCGATGCGTGCCGTACACGGCGACGTCGGGGTGCTCCGCGAGGATGTACTCGGCGAGGTGGCTCCCGGCCATGCCGGTGATGCCCGTGATGAGAACGCGCATGCGGCGACCACGATAGCAATCGCCATGCCCATCTCGGCAGCTGGCCGGTCTAGCGTGCCTTTGCGAATTGCTTGCGGAGCGGCCCCCAGTAGTAGGTACGCCAGCCCGTGGCGATCTCGCCGTAGAACTGGCTCGGCACGCCCGTCTGCGTGAACGTGATCTTGGTGCCGCCCGGCGCCTTCGCCAGGGCGAACGTCGCGGTCGAGTACACACCCGCCGGCCAGTTGTTGGCGCGCCAGGTCTGCACGATCTTCTTGTCCTTCACGAGCTTCAGGTGCTTGCCCTCGAGGTCGTGACCGACCTTGAACTCCCCGCCTTCCTTCTGGCTGACGGTCGTCTCCTGACCGGAGAGCGCGCCGTGGCGCTTGCCGTCCATGAGCGTCCCGTAGATGTCCGCCGGCGTGGCTCCCTTGATGAGCGCGGTCTGCTTGATGGTGCGTGGCATCTTCATCCTCCCGACGCGAGACTAGCGCCATGCCGATCCTCGACATCCGCCGTCATGCGCAGCGTCAATCACGCGACGATCAGCAGTCCGCGCTTTCGACAGAGGGCATCGCGATGTGCGAAAAGCTCGCGAAGACCGCGCCGAAGTACATGCTCGTCGTCTCGAGCCCGCTGCCGCGGGCGAAGGAGACGGCGCAGCGGATCGCCGGCCGTCTCGACGCCGTCGAGCCCGCGCTGCTGCCCGACCTCGGCGGGCAGGCCGCGCAGCTCTTCGGCGAGATGCGCACCCTCGCCGACTGGGCGCGCCTCGCCGCGCGAGACGAGACGGCGCGCAAATTCGCCGACGAGCAGCTCCCGGCGTGGGCGCGTATCGCGTCGCGGGTGCGGGACGATGAGCGCGTCCTCGCGGTGTCGCACGGCGGCATCGTCGATCTGCCGGCGATCGTGTTGATGAAGAAGTTCGGCATCGCGGTCGACGTCCCCTCGTTCGGCTACGGCGAGGGCGTGCGCATCACCTATCGGAACAGAGAAGCGGCGGCGCTCGAGATCCTCAGGACCTGAGCGCCGCCGCTCTCGTTCGCGGGTCGGTTACTGGAGCTTGCCGGCCATGCTCTTCGCGAGGTCGGTGATGACCTGCAGCAGCGACGCGCTGCTGCCGCTCTTGTGCGCGACCTGGATGGTGAAGTACTGGCCGTTCTTCACGGCGACGATGCCCGCCGCGCCCGCCATGCCCTGCGGCACGTCGAGCTTGAACGAGTACGCGCTGTCGCCGACGCCGCTGACCGGCGTCATGAGCGACGTGGTACGCATCGCGGTGTCGAAGGCGTCCTTCGCGATGTTCTTCGGACCGAGCGCCACGGTGAGCGTGCCGTCAGGTGACGTCCACACGCATCCGGTGATCGTGAAGGTCACCGCCGGGATCACGATCTCGCTCGGCGGGTTGGTGTTGCTGCCGATGACCGCCTGAACGTCGGACGTGCTGACGAGGTCGGCGATCGCGACCGAGGCCGACGAGGCCGAGGCCTGCGACGACGACGCGCTCGACGTGCACGTGCCCGCCGACGCGCTGGTCGTGCCGCTCGATGTCGCCGCCGGCGTCGCGCTCGCCGCGGACGACGCTGCCGGTGAGCTCGTCGAAGTAGCCGCGCTCGATGTCGCCGCCGCTGATGCGGTCGCTGAAACGGCCGCCGAGCTGGTGGCGAGCGCTGACGCCGATGGCGCCGCACTCGAGGTCGCGATCGCGGATGCGGACGGACTGACCGCGGACGATCCCAACGCCGCCGGTGAGCCGCTCGCGCCTGGCGTGGTCCCCGTCGGACCACATGCGATTAAGAGGAAAAGGGCCGCGCTTGCTGTTGTAACGATGAGTGATCTCATGACCGCGATGCGGCGCAAATGACGTGCCATCTGCCGGCGCTTGGTGCTAGGCCATGCGCTCCGTTGCTTGGGTGATGCACCGGCGCACTGCCTCGACGATCGCCTCATGTTCGACCTCGAGCACGCGCGCCGAAAGTGTTGGCACATCGTCACCTTCATGAACGGGCACTCGTCGCTGCACCACGACCTCGCCGAGATCCACGGTGTCGGGATGCACGCGATGCACCGTCACGCCGGACTCCTTCGCCTTCGCCGCGAGCACCGCGGCGTGCACTTTGTCGCCATGCATGCCGCGCCCGCCGAAGAACGGGAGCAGCGCGGGATGGATGTTGATGACCGGCACGCCCGCGAGCTTCACAAAGAAGATCGGATCGAGAATGTGATCGAAGCCCGCGAGCACGACGAGCCGCGCGCCCGACGCCGCGAGCGCCTCCGCCATGGCCTCGTGCGCGGCGCCACGGGTCTTATGACGCGTGATCGTGAACGCGCCGCACGGCACACCGGCGCGCTCCGCGCGCAGCAGCGCGGGGACGTTCTCGCGGTTCGACGCGACGTACACGACCCGCGCGTCGAGCGAGCCCGACGCGCACGCGTCGAGGATCGCCTGCAGGTTCGTCCCGCGGCCCGACACGAGGACGCCGATCGGGAACGTCATGCGAAATGCACGCGTAGACGCTCATCTCGCGCGACCACGCGTCCGAGCTCGAGCGCATCGGGCACGGCACCGAGCGCGGCGGCCCGATCCTCCGCGGCGACGATCGCGACGAGACCGATCCCCATGTTCCACGTGTCGAATGCCTCCTGCTCGCTCACGCGACCGAGCTCGGCGAGCAGCGTGAAGATGCGCGGGACGGACCAGGCAGACCGATCGACGTCCGCGCCGAGCCCGGCGGGGAGCGCGCGCGGCAGGTTCCCCTCCCAGCCACCGCCGGTGAGGTGCGCGATGGAGCGGATGCGCGCGACCTCACGGAGCGCGCGGAACTCCGTGAGGTAGCAGCGGTGGACCGCCATCAGGGCGTCGCCGATGGTCCGGTCGTCGAGATCGCGCCGTTGCTCGCCGAGCCAGTCCTGGACGCTGCGCCCCTCCCGACCGGCGGCGCGCGCAAGGATCGCCCGCGCGAGCGTGTAGCCGTTGGTGTGCAGGCCCGTCGATGGCAGCCCGATGAGCGCATCGCCGTCACGGACGTTCGCGGGATCGAGGATCGCGTCGCGCCGGACCGCGCCGACGAGAAATCCCGCGAGGTCGTACGCGTCCGGCCCGTACGTGCCGGGCATCTCCGCGGTCTCGCCGCCGAGGAGCGCGCAGCCCTGCGCCGCGCACGCGTCGGCCATCGCGCCGACGACGCGGCCGAACACGGCCGGATCGATGCGCGACGTCGCGAAGTAGTCGAGGAAGAAGAGCGGCTCCGCGCCCATGGCCATGGCGTCGTTCACGCAGTGGTGCACCAGGTCGGTGCCGACGACCTCGTGGCGATCGAGCAGCCGCGCGAGGTCGAGCTTCGTGCCGACGCCGTCGGTCGTCGCCACCAGCACGGTCTCGGCGCCGGGCGAGGCGAAGAGGCCACCGAACGCGCCGACGTCGCCGATGACCTCGGGCCGCTTCGTGCGACGGATGCGCTCCTTTATCTGCGCGAGCGCGTCCGCGGCGCGCGAGGGATCGACACCGCTCGCGCGATACGTGAGCCCGGTCACGCCTTCGCCTTCTCGAGGACGCTCTTGTCCAATTCCAGTTGGACCGGGACGAGGTACTCCCCGGTGAAGCATGCAGCGCAGTACTCGCCCTTCTCGCCGCCGGTCGCGCGGACCATGCCGTCCAGCGACAGGTAGCCGAGCGAGTCCGCGCCGATGTGCCTGCGGATCTCTTCGACGTCGAGGCGCGAGGCGATGAGCTCGCTCCGCCGCGCCATGTCGACGCCGAAGAAGCACTGGTGGCGGAGCGGCGGCGAGCAGATGCGCATGTGCACCTCGCGCGCGCCGTGGCGGCGCAAAAGATCGACGATCGGGCCGCTGGTGTTGCCGCGCACGATCGAGTCGTCCACGACGACGACGCGCTTTCCCTCGAGCATGTCGCCCAGCGCGTTGTACTTGAGCGCGACGTTGTGGCGGCGCAGCTCGTCGGACGGCTGGATGAACGTGCGTCCGATGTAGCGGTTCTTGATGAGCCCCTCGTGGAACGGGATGCCGCTGCGCCGCGCGTACCCGACCGCGGCCGGGATC
>DASQIF010000178.1:0-4793 GCA_035631715.1 Candidatus Acidiferrales bacterium | reverse complement strand
GCGCGAGAAGATCGGTGTCGTCGACGCGGTCGAGCGACTCGGTGGTCTGCAGGCGCAGTGGGCCCCGGCACCCTACGTCGCGCTATGGAGCCGCGTTCGCGGTTTCGAGCGCGATCAGCTGACGAGGGCGATCGATCGTGGCGCGCTCATCAAGGCGACGCTGATGCGCGCGACGCTCCACCTCGTATCCGCGCGCGAGTACCCCGCCTATTCATTCGCGACGCTCGAGGGTCGTTTCGGCGCGTGGCGTCCCCCGGTCGGGCCGACGCTCGCGGATCTGAAGAGAATGCACGCGAGCGTCCTGCGCTACGCCGCGAGGACGCCACGCACGCGCGAGGAGATACGCGATCACATCGCTGCGTTCGTCGCGCGACCGGCGGCAAAGGACGAGCGGCTGCGCGACTGGCTCCTATTCGCTGCCCTGGCGACGAGCGGCCTCGTCTGGGAGGCGGCCGGTGCGCGGTTCGAGCACCGCCAGCTCGCGCGCTTCGTCGCGCCGCCGGCGAAGCTACGGAAGATCGTCAAGCCCGAGGCGGCCTACGACCTCGTCGTGCGTCACCATCTCGCCGCGTTCGGGCCGGCAAGCGTGTCGGACATCGCGACCTGGAGCAGCGTCCGCGTGCCGCACATCCGCGAGGCGCTCGCGCGGCTCAGGGACGTCGTTCGCTTCCGCGACGAGAACGGCCGCGAGCTCTTTGATCTCCGAGGCGCACTGCGGCCGCACGCCGATACGCCGGTCCCGGTGCGCTTCCTCGCGCGTTTCGACGCCGCCATCCTTGGCCACGACGCCGCCGAGCGGACGCGCATCCTGCCGGCCGCGTACAAGAAGGTCGTCATCTTCTCCGCTGAGGTATGGCAGACGTTCCTGCTCGACGGCTTCGTCGCCGGTCGCTACCGCCTCGCGTCGACGCCGAAGGAGGCGACGCTCAGCCTCGAGCCGTTCAAGCCGATCCGGCACGCCGATAAAGCGGCCCTCGTGGACGAAGGCGAGCGCCTGGTGCGCTTCTACTACCCCGACGCGCGCGCGTATGCGGGGCGGTCGTGAGCACGCCACTCCGTGTGCTGACGGTGCGCGACCTGAGTCGCGCCACTCTCGCTCGGCAGATGCTCCTCGCGCGACAAAAGGTCGGCGTCGTCACCGCGATCGAGCGGCTCGCGGCGCTGCAGGCCCAGTGGTCGCCCTCGCCGTACGTCGCGCTCTGGACGCGCCTCGCCGGTTTCGAGCGCGACGAGCTGTGGCGCGCGATCGAGAAGACGCACACCGTCGTCCGCGCGCGTCTCATGCGCGGGACGCTGCACCTGGTGTCGGCGAAGGACTTCTGGGCGTACGCGGTCGCCACGCAGGATCTGCAGCGCGGCGCCTGGAACCGTTTGCAGATCGCGCGCGGTGTCGATCCGCGTGCGGTCGCGCGTGCCGCGATCGCGTTCGCGAACGTTCCGCGCACGAAGGAGGACGTGCTCGCGCATCTCGCCGAGCGCGTCGCGAAGATCGAGGGCGACTTCAGCTGGCTCATCTGGCGGTTCGTGAGCGCGCACGCTGACCTGCTGTCTGCGCCGCCCGGCGGCCACTGGGCCTACGGCGGCACGGACCATCCATACGTCGCGGCGCAGCACTGGATCGCCGCGGGATCGCGCCCGAGCGAGGACGCGGCGCTCGAACACCTCGTGCGCCGCTGCATCGCCGCATTCGGCCCCGTGACCATCGCGGACATCGCGAAGTTCGGGGGCCAGGCCCCGCCGCGTATCCGACCGATCCTTGAACGCCTGGCGCCGTCGCTGCGCGCGTTCAGGGACGAGCAGGGGCGACCGCTGTACGACCTCCCACGCGCGCCGCGGCCCGACGCCGACACGCCGGCGCCGGTGCGCCTGCTCCCGCGATACGACGAGATCCTCATCGCGTACCAGCACCGCGACCGCGTGGTCGCCGCGAAGCATCGCCTGGCGATCTACTCGAAGAACGGGATCATCGAGGCGACGCTCCTGGTCGACGGCTTCGTCGCGGGGACCTGGGCCTTGGCGCGCGGCAAGGAGGACGCGGTCGTCCGCGTCGCCCCGTTCGCACGGCTGCGCCCGGCCGATCGCGCCGCCGCTCTCGCCGAGGGCGAGAAGCTCGCGCGGTTCCTCGCGCCCGAGGCGAGGACGCACGGAGCGAAGATCGCATGAGCCCGTCGGTGGTCGGTCGCGGACGACCGCATGTCGACGAACCGGGAGAGCGGCAAGCGATCCTGCACTGCGACCTCGACGCCTTCTACGCCTCGGTCGAGCAGCGCGACCACCCGGAGTACCGCGGGAAGCCGGTCATTGTCGGCGGCGCGAAGGGCGAGCGCGGCGTCGTCTCGGCTGCGTCGTACGAGGCGCGCGCGTTCGGCGTGCGTTCGGCGATGCCGCTGCAGACCGCCACGCGGCTGTGCCCCGACGGCATCTTCGTGCCTGGCGATCCCGAGGCGTACGAGAAGGCCTCCGACGACGTGATGGCGCTCTTCGCGGAGCGCACGCCCCTCGTCGAGCCGATCTCGCTCGACGAGGCGTTCCTCGACGTCACCGCGACCGAGCATCTCTTCGGCGGCGCCGAGCGGATCGCGCGCGACCTGAAGCGCGACGCGCGGGCGAAGTGCGGGCTGGTGCTGTCGGTCGGCGTCGCGACGAACAAGCTCTGCGCCAAGGTCGGGTCGGACCTGCGCAAGCCCGACGGCCTCGTCATCGTCCCGGCGGGGACCGAGGCCGCGTTCCTCGCGCCGCTCGAGCTCGCGCGTCTGTGGGGCGTGGGGCCGAAGACCCGCGAGTTGCTCGAGGGCTGGGGCATGCGCACCATCGGCGACCTCGCGAGGGCCGACATCGCGATGCTCGACGCGCGCCTCGGCGAGCACGGAAGGGCCATCTGGGAGCGCGCCAACGGCATCGACGAGGGCACGGTCGAGCCGTACATGTCCCCGAAATCGGTCGGCCACGAGCACACCTTCGACCGCAACACCCTCGACACGACGAAGATCGAGTCGATGCTGCTGCGCCTCTCGGAGCACGTGGGCACGCGCCTGCGCGCGCAAGAACTGCGCGGCCGGACGATCACGCTGAAGCTGCGGGTGGAGCCGTTCGAGACACGCAGCCGTCAACGCACCGTCGCCACGGGTACAGACGACGACCTCACGATCTACCGCGTCTCGCGCCAGCTGCTCCGTGACGCGCTGGCCGAAGACCGCACGAACGGACGTGCGAGCCCGGTGCGTCTCATCGGCGTCTCGGTCTCCGGCCTCGAGGCCGGACGGCAGCTTGGTCTCTTCGATCACGCGCGGGTAGCTCGACTCAATGCGGCACTTGACGCGGTTCGCTCGAAATTCGGCAGTGAGGCGCTCGATCGCGTGTCCGCGCGCGACGTCAAGGAGCGGAGACGCTTCAGTGGTCAGCGAACGCGACGCGAATCATGACGATGTCGATAACTGTGTGGATAACGTGCTCAGCGGCTGTGGAAAAACCTGTGGAGTGTTTCGTGGACAACACACCTTGTGATGCGACCGTGAGCCTTTGATGATGCGCAGGTCGTTAGCGGGGGAGGTCGCGGGGTTGTCGGACGAGCGCATCGCCCAAGTGGCGGTCGACTTCATCACGTTCTGCTTCGAACGGCGCGGCGCAGGCTGGCCTTCCCTGTACGACGAGATGTGTTACGTGGCGGGGAACCGCCTGTATCGCGGGCTTGGGTACGAGGAGCTGAGGGAAGCAGGACTGGACTTCACCCTCAATGGTCTTGGACGGACCAGTCGCCTGGTGAATGAGGTGACCCGCAGACATCGCATCGGAGCGCTCGCACCGGCGACCTGATCCACGCGCGAAACGTTGGCCACACCGGCGGGGCGGGGAGTGAAAGGAAGCGCACTCCCCGCTCCTTATTTTCTGCCGCTCGAGCACCGCCAGGCTGCCTCGCTGGTCGAGCATTCCCCCTCCTCGCTGCTGGCTACGCGCGCCCATCGTCGTTCCGCGCGCGTCATCACGGGCGCGCTGGGCGCAGACGCTCGTCGTGGGAATGCTCTCCGCTTGGCCGCCCCTTTTATGGCGCAGGCAGAAAGAAGGAGCGGGGTCTGTCAGAATGTTTGGGCGCTAGGGGAGCGCAAGACGCGCTTTTCTACGCATGGTCCCGTGGTGCAGCGGCCTAGCATACGTCCCTGTCAAGGACGAGATCGCCGGTTCGAATCCGGTCGGGACCGCAGGACTGAACTCGGACCAGCGGTGGATCCTCGCTAGTACTTGATCTCGCCCGTACCGGTGATCGTCACAGCCGTACCGCCCGTTGCGGGCCCGGAGGTCGGAGACACCGCGCTCACGGTCGGTGACGGAGGCGGCGCGCCGCCGGAGCCATACGTGAGGTTGTCGAAGTTGGTGTCCCAGCCGTTGGAGCTGCCGACGGTGACGGTGCTGCATGTCGCCGACCAGCCGGTCGTGATCGTGAGCACCTGGCCGACGGCCACGCTGCGCGAGACCGTTGGGTCTCCCGTGCAGGACAGCGTGATCGTCGAGGCCACGGTGCCGCCGTTGTACACGTCGATGCGGGTCAGGACCTGCGGTGAGAGGAAGCTGAACGTCGCAGAGGTCGGACCGGACGGGAACGAGATGCTGTTCGTGGTGAAGCGGCCCCACGGACTGGAGAGGTACCAGTTGCCGCTGCCCCAGTTGATCCCGCCGTAGCTGCCGCTGAGCGGGCGATTGGGGTTGGCGAGGTCGTCGAAGGTGATCGTGATGTCACCGGCGGTCGTGTACGTGAACTGATCCGCCGCGCTCGTCGCGCTGGTCTGCCCGCCGACGGT
>DASQIF010000177.1:0-27479 GCA_035631715.1 Candidatus Acidiferrales bacterium | reverse complement strand
TCCACACGCCAGGTCGACGCGCCGAGCAGGAAGGTCTCGCCCACGCGCGTCTCGAACACCATCTCCTCGTCGAGCTCACCGACGCGTCCCTTGCCCGGCTCGGCGCCGACGAGGAACACGCCGTACAGACCGCGGTCGGGGGTCGTGCCGCCGCTTGTGAGCGCGACACGGGCGGCACCCTCACGCACGCGGATCGTCCCGGCGATGCGATCCCACACGATGCGCGGGCGGAGCTCGGCGAACTCGTCGGATGGGTAGCGGCCCGAGAGCATGTCGAGCACGTTCTCGAGCTGGGCGCGGGGCAGCTCGGCAAAGGGCGCGGCGCCGTGGATGAGCCGCTCGAGCTCGTCGACGGCGATCGGCTCGCGACCGACGATGGCGACGATCTGCTGCGAGAGCACGTCGAGCGCGTTGCGGATGTAGCGCGACGCCTCGACCGCACCGGCGTGCATGCGCTCGGTCAGCGCCGCCGAGGCGAGCAGATCGCCGCGGTACTTCGGCAGGATGATGCCGGTCGACGGCTCGTCGACGCGGTGACCCGCGCGCCCGATGCGCTGCATCCCGCTCGCGACCGATGGCGGCGATTCGACCTGGACGACGAGATCGATCGCGCCCATGTCGATGCCGAGCTCGAGCGTGCTGGTGGCGACGAGCGCGCGGAGCCGTCCGGCCTTCAGGTCGTCCTCGATGCGCAGCCGCTGCTCGCGGGCGATCGATCCGTGATGCGCGTGCGCGATCTCCTCGCCCGCGAGGTCATTGACCGCGTTCGCGATACGCTCCGCCAGGCGGCGGCTGTTCACGAAGATGAGCGTCGAGCGATGCGCACGCACCAGCTCGAGAAGCCGCGGATGGATGGCGGGCCAGATGGAGACGCGCGCGTCGGCGCGCGAGGCGGGGCCGCTGCGGAACTCCATCACGTCGCCGAGACGCGCCATATCCTCGACCGGCACCTCGACCACAAGGTCGAGCGGCTTGCGATGACCGGCGTCGACGACGCTCACCGGACGCGGACCGTCGGCGTCGAATCCGCCGAGGAAGCGCGCGACCTCATCCAGCGGCCGCTGCGTCGCGGAGAGCCCGATGCGCTGCAATCGCCGGCCCGCCAAACGCTCCAAACGCTCCAAAGTCAGCGCGAGGTGCGCGCCGCGCTTCGTCGACACGATGGCGTGGATCTCGTCGACGATCACCGTTTCGACGTCCCGCAGGGCCTCGCCAGCCGACGACGAGAGGACGAGATAGAGGGACTCGGGCGTGGTGATGAAGATGTCCGCAGGCGCCTTGGAGAAGCGCGCGCGCTCCTTCGCCGGTGTATCGCCGGTGCGTATCGCGAGGGTCGGCTCGCGGATGGCAAGGCCGAGACGCTCGGCGGCGTGACCGATGCCCGCGATCGGCGCGCGCAGGTTGCGCTCGACGTCGACGGCGAGCGCCTTGAGCGGCGAGACGTACACGACGCGGCAGCCCCGGGCCGGCGCCTGTATCAGCGCGTCGATAGAGGAGAGGAACGCCGCGAGGGTCTTTCCGGACCCCGTCGGCGCCATGAGGAGCGTGTTTTCGCCGTGCCGGATGACCGGCCAGGCGCCGTCCTGCGCCGGCGTGGGCGCCGGAAAAGACGTGCGGAACCACTCGCGTACCGCGGGGTGAAATAGGTCGAGGGCCGCGCTCCCCATATATGGAGAGGCTAGACGACCGGTATCAGATCGGTATTCACCTGGCTACACACCCGCAAAGTTCGCCGGGTGGCTTGGAGCCGGGCGCCGGCGCGCCCATAATCCCTGCCTTACCGACCGGCGAGGTCGATCAGAGGAGTGGGGACGAGGGGCCAGGTGGATCGCCGCAGCCGTCTTTGGCTTTCGACGTTCATGACCGCAGCGCTGGTCGCGCTGCAGGTGCCGTCGTTCATCGTCCCCGCCGCACGCACCGCGCTGGCCGCCGACGGTCCGGACCTCGTCGTCACGGCTCTCTCGGCATCGTCGAACACGCTCGTCCCCGGCGGAAGCGCGACCTACACGTGGACGATCAAGAACCAGGGAACGACGGCCGCGACCGCGACGGCGACCACATGGGGCGATCAACTGTGGCTCTCGACCTCGGCCACGTCGATCGCCAGTGCCGCGGGCGCCGGCGGCATCGTGGCAGTCCGCTCGCTCGCACCAGGCGAGCAGTACACGCGGACGTTCTCCGCGACGGTGCCGAACGTCGCGGCCGGGTCGTACTTCATCGTCCTCCAGGTCGACTCGGCGAACGACATCGCCGAGACCGACGAGACCAACAACCTCTTCGCGATCCCGGTCCGCGTCGTCGCGCCGGTGCACATCGGACGCGTCGCACCGCCAGCGCCGAATCCGCCCTCGGGCAACAACTGCACCACGTGCACCCTCTTCCAGGGCACGGCCGATGCCGCGAGCCCGAGCTATGCGGCGCCGTTCGACGGCGTCATCAACACCTGGTTCGTCGAGGGCCCGACCGATACATGCCCCGGCTGCCAGGCGAAGCTGCGTGTCTTCCGCCAGACGAGCCCCGGTACGTTCCTTACGGTCGCCGAGAGCGCGTGGCAGACGGTCGGCACCGGTCTGCAGACATACACGACGAGGATCGAGATCCGCGCGGGCGACGTCATCGGCATCGACGCAACGAACGGCATCCGCTGGTACCCCTCCGGACTCACCGGCGACCTCATCAACTTCGTCGCCGGCGATCCGACGCCGGGCACGTCCTTCGGTGTGAACGGCAACATCTTCTGGTTCAACGACCCGACGGTCGGCGCGGGCAACCGCGTGAACGTCGAAGCGGTCGTCACGCCGGCCTCGCAGGTCCAGGGCATCGCCGAGTGCCGGTTCGCGAGCAACGCCGGCGTGAGCACCGTGCTGCTGCCCAGCGCGCGTGTGCAGCTCTTCAGCGGCTCGGCGCTGCTGGCGACGACGACGGCGAACAGCGTCAGCACGCAGACGCCGGCGGCCTACACGTTCTCGTTCACCGCGCCGAACGCGACATACACCGTTCGCTACACCGGCTTCGCTTCCTTCCAGGGAGTCCTCACCGACGTCCTCGCGCTGGTGAGGCCGCCGGTGATCACCTGCGACGTGACGTTCACCACCGATGGGAGCGGCAATGCGATCGTGCCGGAGCCGACGCCGCTGCTCGATCGGCTGAACCACCTCTGGTTCCGTCCGTACCACCTGACGCCGAACACGCCGATCGTGGACGTGATCCCGGTGCCCGGCATGAGCACGTGGTACCGCGTCACGGTCAAGCCGCACCAGCGGCTCACGTTCCGCCTCACCAATCCCCCGACGCAGTACACGGTGCTCGCGTTCACGGATCTGTTCGCGGTCGCAAAGGAGCTCCTGCAAGAGGGACAGACGCTGGACCAGCTCCGTCTGTTGGACAGCACGCAGGATCGCTCCGCGCCGGATCTCGACTCGCCGGATCTCGACTCGCCGGACCTCGATAGCCCCGACCTCGACTCTCCGGATCTCGATTCGCCCGATCTCGACTCACCAGATCTGGATAGCCCCGACCTTGATTCTCCGGATCTGGACTCACCCGATCTCGACTCTCCGGACCTCGATTCGCCCGACCTCGACTCGCCGGATCTCGACTCGAGCGGCAACCCCGTGCCGGCGAGCGTAGAGGTGGCGACGTACGGCAGCGTGTACGTCGCCGCGCAGCGCCACGGACTGCGCGCGTTCTCGGCGCAGCCCGGGGCGGTGGCGCAGACGATCGTCATGAACACGCGCGACTACCAGGGCGACGTCTACTTCCGGGTGCGCGCGCACGGCGACCTGTCTTCGAGCGACACCTTCACCGTCACCGCAACGACCGAGGGCGGCGCGGGCTGCACGCCGGCTCCGCTCGTGGTGCGCACGCCGTCGCTCACCGCGCCGGCCGGCACGTACAAGACGCTCGTGCTCACCAACAGCGCCGGCTCGTGGTTCACCGGACAGACCGCTGTCTCGAAGGCGACCTACACCGCGGCGCTCGCGGCGTTCGCCTCGCGCAGTGAGGTGAACGGCGTGGTGCTCGACCTCGCGGGCGACGCGAACCTGCAGCTGAGCTTCGCCGACTGGGCCGCGAATCCCACGTGCGTCGCGCAGGCGAATGCCGTCGCGCGGTCGATCAAGCAGCTCGTCGATCAAGCGCGCGCCCACGGCATCGAGTACATCGTGATGGCCGGTCCCGATCCGGCCGTCCCGTTCTTCCGCACGCGTGACGACGCTGAGCTGTCGAAGGAGAGCCGCTACAGCGGCGGGCTCGACGCGCTGACCCCGCTCGAGACCGCCCTCTCCGAGGACTACGTCCTGACGGATTCGTTCTACGGCGCGACCCGGCCGACGACGCGCTCGGGCCACGACTTCTACCTGTCCGACCTCGCGATCGGCCGTCTCGTGGAGACGCCGAGCGACATCGTCGCGTACCTCGCGCAGTACAACGCCGCGAACGGCGGAGTATCGGTGCAGCGCGCGTTCTCGTCGGGCTACGGCTTCGTGAGCGATCTCGCATCGTACGAGACGACGTCGTTCACGAACGCCGGCGCGACCGTCGACACGCTCAACAACGACACGTGGAGCTCCGACGACCTGCGCGGCTTCCTCTTCGGCGCGCAGCGCTACCAGGTCTTCAGCCTCCAGGGCCACGGCCGCGCGGACCGGCTCGTGCCGGCGAACGACGGACCGCGGCTGCTCGCGAGCGAGGTCAGCGCCGTGAACGACGGACGCTTCGCGGGCACCTTCGTCATGTCGCTGGCGTGCCACTACCTCGGATACGACCTCGTCGCGAACCAGCAGCTCGGCGCGCTCCTCGGCAACCCGACCGTGACGTCGTTCCCGCAGGCGTTCCTCGCGCAGGGCGCGACCGCGGTCGGCGAGACGGGCTTCGGCTACGGCCACGACCCGCTGCTGAAGAACGGCGAGGTCGTGATGGCCGATCTCGCCGACGAGCTCTCGTTCACCGGCGACTTGAACGGCAACCTGTACGGGCCGCGGGGCGTGCCTGTCGGGAAGGCGCTGAACAACGCGAAGCTGCGCTTCCTCAACAGCCTCGCGGATGTGCGCGGCATCGAGGCAAAGGTGATCAACGAGACGGTCGTGTACGGCGCGCCGATGTTCGCGGTGAAGACGCCGAACACGTTCGCGCGGCCGGCGACGGCGAGCGTCGTCGGCGCGCTGACCCCGCTGAGCGGGACGCTCTCGAGCGCCGACGTCACGCAGAACTTCACGCTGCACTCGCACACCGTCGGCGCCGGCAGCTTCTTCGACGCGGGATCGCTCAACGACACGGCGACGTTCGCGTTCCGTCCGATCGTGCCGTCGCGGACCGTCGGCATCGGCGCGCCGGGCGGCGGCACGGCCGTGCCTCGCGGCGCCGTGTTCCTGTCCGGCCAGTACCAGGACACGAGCGGCTTCGTGCCGGTGCTCGCGATCCCCGTGACGCAGGACGCGCTCGCGAATCCACCGACCGCATACACGAGCACATCGTTCGCGCCGAGTCGTCTCGTGCGGCTCGCGGAGTTCGCCGGAGACGCCGCGGACTTCATCCCGTTCCAGTTCCTCGGTAACGGGGCGTCCGGCACGGCGCGTACGTTCAGCAACATCACGGCGAAGCTCTACTACTCGTCGCTCACCGGCGCCGCGGCGCTCGTCGACGCGCCGGGCGTGGTGAATGTCAGCCTGTCGCCGGACACGAGCGGCCATATCGTCGTCTCGGTCACCCTCGCCAGCCGCACGACCCCGGACATCCAGGACGTGTGGGCGACCTACACCGGCACGACCGCGCCGCTTGTCGGGAACTGGCAGTCGATCGCGCTTTCCGGCGGCACGACCGTCCTCGGCCGCGCGGGCACGTTCACGCGCACGTACACCGGGCTCATCGACCGGCAGGGCGTCGCCGCGACGACGGTGCTCGTCGACATCCAGGCCGTCGGCGGGAACGGGCTCGTCTCGTACGCGACGAACGGTGGCCTCCACTTCCACGTCGCCGACCAGACCGCGACCACCGAGACGCCGAAGCGCAGTCCGCTCCTCACGCTGAGCGCTCCCGCGACGGCCACCTACCGCTCACGCATCGCGGTGAGCACGACTGTGACCGACAGCGGCACGGGTGCGTCCATCGCCGGTAAGAAGGTCACGTTCAAGCTCGGCGGCTCGTACGCGACGGCCCTGACGAACGCGAGCGGCATCGCGAGCGCGCTGCTGGTCGCGAACGTGCCGCCATCCGCTGCGCCCTATCACGTCATCGCGTCGGTCCTGGAGGACCTCGACATGCTGGCCGGAGGCGCCGAGGCGCTGATCACCGTCAGCTCCGGTCCGACGAAGATCGTGCCCGTGGCCGGCGTCACCTTCGACTGCTCGTCGGCGGGCGCCCTCATCGCGAACCTCGCGCTCGTCTCCCGCAACACGCCGCTGCCGGACGAGCGGGTCACCGTCGACATCGGTGGCGGACGCACGACGCAGACGTACACCGACCGGAGCGGCGGCGTGCGCTTCGACCGCGCCGACTTCGGAACGCTCGCGCCCGGCGCGTACAGCGCAGCGGTGCGATACGCCGGTCAGAACCTTGCGCATCCGGAGCTCTCCCGCTTCGCGCCGTCGAACGCGACGGTCGCGCTGAAGGTCACGGCCAAGGCCATCGTCACGGTCAACACGTCGCCGACGCCGTCGAACGGGGTCACGATCGGGGGCACCGTGCAGCAGAACGGCCTGAATCCCGCATGCCTGCAGGGCAACATCGCGCTGGCGACCGTGCACTACGAGGTCCGCAACGACGCGGGCAACCTCGTCACGACCGGCGACGCGCCGGTCTCTGCGAACGCTGATGGCAGCGGCAACTGGTCAGCGCACCCTGCGCTGCCCGCCGGGCTGTACACCGTGAGCGCGGCCGCCTTCGGCTTCTACATCTCGCCGAGCGCGACCGGCATCGTCCCGATCTTCGATCCTTCGACGTTCGTGACCGGCGGTGGCTCGGTCACGACGAGCTCAACGAACAGCAGTGGGCTCGCCGTCGGGAAGAAGGCGAACTTCGGCTTCAACCTGAAGTACAAGACGGACACGACGATCCCGACCGGCAGCCTGCTGTTCCAAGCGAAGGAATCGAACGTCGACTTCAAGGCGACGTCGTTCGACTGGCTCGTCATCACAACGCTCTCCTCTGGCGCGCGCGCCGAGCTCCAGGGCAGCGGGACGGTCAACGGTCAGGCCGGGTGGACGTTCCACGCCGTCGTGACGGACCAGCCGGCCGGTGACACGTTCGAGATCCGGATCACGAACACCGCGACCGGAGTCACCTACTTCGTGAGCGCTCCGAGCAGCGGCGGCAACATCGTCATCCACTGACCTTCGGCGCGAGGCGCTTCCGTAGCGCCTCGCTCTTCGCGAGCTCGACCGCCTCACCCGCCTCCCGCAGCGTCTCGCAGCTCGACTCGATGAGAGGTCGCGCTGCGTCGGGATCGCCCGCCTCGATGAGCGCCTCGCCCAGGACGCGCTGGGCCATCGCCTCGAGGTGCCGCGCGCCCGCGGCGGTGGCGAGGTCGAGAGATCGGGTCGCAAGGTCACGCGCGGCTTCGACGTTCCCGGCGGAGAGCTCTGCGCTGGCGAGCAGGCGATACAGATCGGGTAGGTACTTCGTGCGTCCGAGCATGTGCACCCGCTTCTCGGCCTCGCGCAGATCCGCGAGCCCGCCGCGCACGTCGCCCGATTCGGCGCGCGCGGCGCCGAGGCTCATGAGCACGACCGCGGAGTCGGCCGCGCCTCCCGCGCTCTCGAGGAGCGCGATCGCCTGCAGGTAGTGCGGGATCGCCTCGGCCGGCTCGCCGCGTGAGCGGTAGACCTCGCCGAGGTTGTTGTGCGACGCCGCGATCCCGCGGAGGTGACCGATGCGCTCGCGCACCGACAGGCTCGCCGCGTACTCGCCGATCGAATCATCCCATCGGCCCATGCGGCGGTAGATCATCCCGAGGTTGCTTCTGACGTCAGCGACGCCGACGAGATCCTCGAGCCGCTCGTACGCGACGCGACTACGGCGGTAGAGCTCCTCGGCATCCCGGATGTCGCCGAGGTTGTTCGCGACGTTCCCGAGCAGCTTCAGCGCGTTCGCGACGATGTCGCCCACACCGAGCGCCTCGCCGGCACGCACCGCCGACTGCAGCGCGGCGCGCGCGTCGTCGTACTCGCCGCGCCAGAACCGGACCTGGCCGATGTTGAGCGTGATACGCGCGGCTTCCTCGGCGTCGCGGTCGCCGAGCGCCTTGCGCGCTTCGTCGAGCGTCGCGAGCGCCTCGTCGTATGAGCCTCTTCGCTCGAGCACGTAGCCGACGCGGCGCAGGAGACGCGCGCGCCTCTCCGGACGGATCGCGACGAGGGCCAGCGCCTCGCCGAACGAATGCTGAGCCGACTCGTAGCGGCCGAGGAGCGTCTCCACCTGTCCGATGTGCTCGAGGAGCGTGGCCGCGCCGACCGGTCCGTCGTCGGGCTCGGCCCGACGCAGCGCTAGGCGGTACAGACGGATCGCCTCTTCGTTCGCGAAGAGCCGCCGCGCACGGTCACCCGCGCGGGAGAGCCACACCAGCGCCTGCGCCTCGTCGTCGTCGAGGTCGTACTGGTAGGCCAGGAAGTCGACGAACTCCTCGAGACGACTGGGGTAGAGCGCCTCCACCGCGCGCGCCACGGCGCCGTGCGCGGCGCGTCGCTGCGACTGCAGCTGCATGCCGTAGGCGACCTCCTGGATGAGGGCCTGCCGGAAGGTGTAGGTCAGCTCGGGCGCGCTCGATCGCACGGCGATCAGCTGCTCGCGTTCCAAGACGGCGATGTCGGTGGCCACGTCGCGATCGGGCGCGAGCTGCTGGACCACTCTGAACCAGAACGTTCGACCGCTGACCGACGCGAGCTGGATGACGCGACGCGGACCGTCGTCGAGACGATCGATGCGCGACTCGAGGAGCTTGCGGATCGTCGCGGGCACCGCGTCGCGCGCGTCGGCGCGGAGGCCGACGCGTCCGGTCCGCTCGGTGACGAGATCGGTCGCCAGGAGCTCGCGCGCGACCTCCTCGACGAAGAACGCGTTGCCCCCGGTCCGTTCGAGCACCGTCGCGAACAGCGCGTCGTCGACGGGCGCCTCGAAGATCTCCTCCATCATCGCGCGCGACTCCGCCTCGCCGAACGGCGCGAGCGCGATGCGGTCGACGGTCCACGGCGACGCCCATCCCGGACGCGCGGTCCCGACGAACATGACCGGCAGCGACGGCACGTCGCGCGCGATCTCGGTGAAGATCTGCGCGCTGGCGTCGTCGATCCACTGGAGGTCTTCCACGACGAGAACGAGCGTCGCGCGCTCCGACTCCACCTGGAGCAGCCCGCGTACCACACGCAGCAGCATGCGACGGCGCGTCTCCGGATCGGTCTTCGAGCGCTCGGCGTAGCCGAGGATGTCGAGGATGAGCGCGACGGTGAGGTCGTCGCTCGCGCCGCCGATCGCCGCCGACCCCGCGAGGATCGCGTGTCGCGCGGTCTCCTCGTCGTCGGTCGCGTGGATCGAGAAGAGCAGGCGGAAGAGGTCGGCGATCGCGGCGTACGGTGTGTTCGTCTCGAATGACGCGCAGCGCACGACGAGGCGGTCGATGCTCGAGATGAGGCCGGCGCGGAACTCTCCGACCAGCCGCGACTTGCCGACGCCGGCGTCGCCCATCACGACGATCGCGCGACCGCGGCCCATGACCGCCTCGACGACCGCGTCGCGCAGGTACTGGAGCTCGCGCGCGCGTCCGACGAACGACGTCGCGTCGGGCGCGATCTCCTCGTAGCGGCGCCGGACGACCCGATACGGCGTCATCGGCTCGGTCTTTCCCTTGAGCTGCACCGGGGGCAAGGCCTCGAACTCGAACGAGTGGATCGCGAGGCGACGCGTGGTCGCGCTCACGACGACCTGACCGACCGGGGCGGCTGACTCGATGCGCTGGGCCGTGTTCACCGCATCGCCGACGACGGTGTATGCGGCCTGGACGTCGCCCGCGAGCATCCCCGCGACCACCTCGCCCGTGTTCACGCCGATGCGCAGCGACAGGCGCACGCCGTGCGCGCGCTCGAGCTCGGCGTTGAGACGCGCCATCGACGACTGCATTGCGAGCGCGGCGTTGATGGCGCGCTCGGCGTCGTCCTCGTGTGACACCGGCGCGCCGAACACGGCCATCACCGCGTCGCCGATGTACTTGTCGACCGTGCCCTCGTAGCGCGCGATCTGGCTCGAGAGCGTGCTGAAGTACGACGCGAGGATCCCGCGCAGCTCCTCGGGATCGAGACGTTCGCCGAGCGGCGTCGACCCCGAGAGATCCGCGAAGACGACGGTGACGACCTTGCGCTGCTCGCTGAGGAGGCCCGCGGCGTGTGCGCCGACCTGCAGCGACGCGCTCGTCTGCCGCGACGCCGGCGCCGTCGACGCATCGCCCAGCGGCGTCCCGCATGATCCGCAGAAGCGGTCCTTCGCCCGCACCGTCGCGCCGCAGCTCGCGCAGCGTCGTTTCGTGCGTGCGGCCTCGCGCATGACGGGCACTTTACGACCGACCGTGCTGTACGCTGTACCTAAGTAATCGTTCGAGGTCATCTCTGAAGAGGCGGCTCGGAAGCGCAAGTGCTTCCGGGCCTTTTTTCTTGACAGGCCACGAGAAGGAAAGACACCGCGTGATCGCCATCCATCCAGACCTCGACCGGGCCACCAAGGTGCTCGGTTGGGTCAACTTCACCCCCATCCAGGACAAGGTCATCCCCATCGTCCGCAGCGGGCGCGACGTGATCGCCCAGGCGCAGACGGGAACGGGAAAGACCGGCGCCTTCGCGCTGCCTCTGCTGGAACGCGTGAGCGGACCCGCCCGGCGGCCGTTCGTGCTCGTCGTCGTTCCGACGCGCGAGCTCGGCCAGCAGGTCGCGCGCGACTTCGCGGCGCTCGGCCGCTATCGCGGCGTGAAAGTCGCCGCCATCTACGGCGGAAGCGGCTACGGCCCCCAGGAGCGCGAGCTGCGCGCCGGGGTCCACGTCGTGGTCGGGACGCCTGGACGCCTGCTCGACCTGATCGAGCGACGGACGCTCGACCTCGGCGGCATCAAGGTGCTCGTGCTCGACGAGGCTGACCGGCTCCTCGACCTCGGCTTCCTACCGGACGTGCGGCGCATCGCGGCGCTGCTGCCGGTCGGACGTCAGACGGCGATGTTCTCCGCGACGTTCCCCGCCCCGCTCGACCGCGTCGCCCGCGAGCTCACGGTCGATCCGGTGCGCGTGGCGCTGACGCCGGAGCTGAGCGCGATCGGCACGGTCGAGCAGACGTTCATGAAGGTCGCGTCGGAGCACAAGCTCGGCGCCCTCCGCCAGGTGCTCGGCCGCGACGACGCCCAGCGCGTGCTCGTCTTCCGTCGCACCAAGCGCGGGGCGGACAAGCTCACGCGCGACCTGGTGAGGCTCGGTCACCGCGCCGCGGCGCTGCACGGGGACATCCCGCAGCGCAAGCGCGAGCGGGCGCTCGACGACTTCCGGCGCGGGACGGTCCCGACCCTCGTCGCCACGAACCTCGCCGCGCGCGGTATCCACGTCGAGGGCATCGACCACGTGGTGAACTTCGACCTTCCTGAGGACCCGGAGACCTATGTCCACCGCGTCGGACGGACCGGCCGGGCGGGCGAGACCGGCAAGGCGCTCACGTTCGTCATGGCGTCCGAGCACGCCGACTTCCTGGAGCTGAAACGCAAAGCACGCGTACCCTTTCGTGAGGAGAGGCTCGCGCCCAGGACCTAGCGAGGCCGTACGCCGGCCGAGAGGTGAGGACTGATGCGAACAGGTGGGTTCCCTTGCAGGAACACGGGATGTTTTGAGTCGTTCCAGGTGACCGACCAGAAGTCGATGGATTCGCTGCAGGCCGCGAGCGCAGCGCGGACCCAGCACGAGATCGCGGCGCACGACTACCGTCACGTCCGGCTCGCCGACGAGCCATCCTTCCGCCCCGGGTCGCGCACGACACAGCCGCGACCCCCGCGAGCTGGCTGATGCCACGGAAGAAGCGCGCGGGCTTCGGCGACGTCGCCATCGATCGCGCAGCGTTCGAGCGTGGCGAAGGGCGCTGCCCGAACTGCAAACGGCCCATCGGGCCCAACGACGGCCTCACGCCGGTGCAGACGTTCGGCGGCGGCGAGTCGCGGCTCGCGACGATGCGCTGCGGGAGATGCCAGGCCATGCTCACGATCCGCTTCGAGACGGCGCCCACCGATCAGGGCGCGACGCAGGACCGCTCCTAGCGGAGCTTGTTCGCGAGAGCGGTCAGCGCCGGAACGTCCAGCGTGCGTGACGAGACCTCATAGGTGACGCCGTCCTCGGTCCAGCGGATCACGGTGTTGCCCCGGTCCTCCGACGCCACGGCGTAGGCGCCGCGCACCCGCAGTGACGGCTCCGCGTCGTTCGAGATGCGACGGATCGGGTCCACGCCCGTGGGCGCGGCGACCGATACGAGGTCCCCGGTCGCGCGGACGCGGAACGTCGTGATCGACGCCGCGGTCGGGATGAGCCCGGTCTCGCCGTTGATGCCGCTGCGGCGGACGACCGTCGCGACGTCGTCGGGGAACGCGAGGTTCAGGACCGGCGCGGGCCGCGCGCTCGCGAGCACGGACGGCCCGAGCAGGACCGCGACGTTCGGGATGACCGGGCGCTCCGTCCAGTCCTTCGGCCAATACGACACGCTCGCGTAGAACGCGATCGCGACCGCGGTGGCGGCGATGGTGAGCAGCGCCTCGAGGTGACGCGGCATCAGGGCGCGATCCTGGTCACCGATCTGTGCACTCCTACGCGGGTCCGCTTGGACGCGATGCTAGCCCGGCGCACAATGTCGGCCTGCCGGCGGAGGGTCCGGGCCGGCCGGCGGGGGAGGTCCACATGAGCCGTCTTCTGACGCTCGCGATCGCCATCATCTTCGTCGCCACCGCATGCGGCGCCCCCACGGCGGCGCCGAGCGGCGCACCGAGCGCGAGCGCCGCAGCGTCGGCCCAGATCCAGCGCGGTGGCACGGCGATCATCGCGATCTGGCAGGAGCCGTCGACGCTCGGCGCGCCGTACGGCAACCAGACCATCCTCGGGGTCGTCATCAACGGCACGGTCGAGGGGCTCGTCGACACAGCGAACGACGGTACGTACGTCCCGACGCTCGTGACCAAGGTGCCCGACGTCGCGAACGGCGGTGTCGCCGTCAAGGGCGACAAGATGGACGTCACCTGGACCCTCCAGAAGGGCATCAAGTGGTCCGACGGCGAGCCACTGACGAGCGCGGATATCAAGTTCACCTGGGAGCTGTGGCTGAAGGATCCCAAGGTGAACACGCGCACGGGGTTCGACCAGATCGAGTCCATCGATCTGCCCGATGACCTCACCGCGGTCGTCCACTACAAGTCGATCTACGCGCCGTACCCGCGCAACTTCTCGTCGATCCTGCCCAAGCACCTCCTCGAGAAGGAGGCGGACGTCACGAAGACCGACTACGTACGCCGTCCCCTCGGCACCGGTCCCTACAAGATCACCGACTTCAAGGCCGGCGATTCGATCACGCTCGAGAAGAACCCGAACTACCGCGGCGCGCCCGACAAGCCGTACCTCGACAAGATCATCTTCAAGAGCGTTCCCTCGAGCCAGGTCGCGCTCGCGCAGCTGCAGGCCGGCGAGGTCCAGGCGATGTGGAACCTCACCGAGGCGCAGACGCCCGACGTCGAGAAGACCGCGGGCCTCGCGCTGCAGGTCGTGCCCGGACCGACGGTCGAGCGGATCGAGATGAACACCGCGCAGAACAAGATGTACACAGACCCGAACAGCGTGCACCCGGTGCTCGGCGACATCGCCGTGCGCAAGGCGCTCCTCTACGCGACACCGAAGCAGCAGCTCATCGACAAGCTCCTCTTCGGCAAGGCCACCCCCGGCACGTCGCCGATCTCGCAGGGCTGGGCGGCGTACCGCGAGCCGCAGGAGGGCTACGACCCGGCGAAGGCGAGCAAGACGCTCGACGACGCCGGCTGGGTGAAGGGCTCCGACGGCATCCGCAGCAAGAACGGCGTGCGCGCGTCCATCACCTACACCACGACCACCGGCGACCAGCTGCGCGAGCGCGTGCAGCAGGTGCTCGTCGACGAGTGGAAGGCCATCGGCATCGAGGTGAAGATCACCAACCAGCCGTCGGCGACGTTCCTCTCCGGGTCGTGCCAGTCGAACGACCCGCGCAAGCTCGGGACGTACGACATCGACATGTTCGCGTCGACGCCGGCGATCGATCCGCACACGACGATGCTTCGCTATCACTCCAAGCGCATCCCGACGCAGGCGGACTGCGCGGGCGAGAACTACACACGCTTCAAGGACCCGGCCACCGACGCGGCGCTCGACGCGGCGGGCTCGACGCTCGACCTCGAGAAGCGCAAGGCCTACTACGCGACGGCCATGAAGGCGCTCAACAACGCGTACGTGATCATCTGGCTCTACAACCGCGCCACGATCGACGCGCGCGTGGATGCCCTCCAGGGCTGGCAGCCGAATGCGTGGCGCAGCTTCACCTGGCAGATGCAGGACTGGTGGTTGAAGAAGTAGCGATCTAGGGAGGAGCGGCCGCGTGGGCAATTACATCGCGCGCCGGCTCATACAGGCGGTGCCGCTCCTCTTTGCCATCAGCATCGTCGCGTTCTGGATCGTCAAGGCGCAGCCCGGCGGGCCGCTCGCCGCATATGAAGGCAACCCGGACTTCACCGAGGCGGATCGACAGCGCCTGGAGCACGCGTTCGGCCTCGACCAGCCGCTGCCGCTGCAGTACCTCACCTGGCTCGGAGCGTTCGTCCGTCTCGATTGGGGCTATTCGTTCTCCAGCCAACAGCCGGTGCTGACGCTCATCGGCGAGCGGCTGCCGAACACGCTCTACCTCATGGGCACCGTGTTCGTCGTGGTCGTGCTGCTCACGATCCCGATCGGCGTCCTGACCGCGCTGAAGCAGTACTCGTGGTTCGACCACATCGTGACCGGCACGGTGTTCACGTTCCTCTCGACCCCGACGTTCTGGCTCGGCCTCCTGCTGATCATCGTGTTCGGCCTCGAGCTACGCTGGCTGCCGCTCGGCGGTCTGCAGACGCTCGGACAGCCGTTCGACCTGGGCGACCGGATCCGCCACCTCGTGCTCCCGGTCGCGACGATCGCGCTCGTCCAGATGGGCGGGCATGTGCGCTACCTGCGCGCGTCGATGCTCGAGACGATCGGCCAGGACTACATGCGCACCGCGCGCGCGAAGGGGCTCGCCGAGCGCGTCGTCGTGCTGCGGCACGCGCTGAAGAACGCGGCCATCCCGCTCGTGACGATCATCGCGCTTGACATGCCCGAGCTCTTCGTCGGCGCCGTCGTCACCGAGCAGATCTTCGGCTGGCCGGGGATGGGCCGCCTCTTCATCGATTCGGCGCTTCGCTCCGACTATCCGGTGCTGCAGGGGATCCTGGCGATCTCGAGCGCGCTCATCGTCTTCTCGAACCTCGTCGCCGACGTGCTCTACGGCTGGCTCGACCCACGGATCAGGTTCTCGTAAGTGGCCACCACGTCGGTCGCCGTCCCACTCACCGGCGACGTCCGTGGCGTTGCGCGCAGCCAGTGGCGCATGGCGCTCGAGCGTCTGCGCCAGCACCGGCCGGCGATCGCCGGCATCGTCGTCCTCGGGACGCTCGCGATCCTCTGCGCGGCCGCGCCCATGGTGTCGCCGTACGATCCGGACAAGACCTCGCTGCTCACGCTCTACGAGGCGCCCTCGCCCGCGCATCCCTTCGGGACCGACGACCTCGGGCGCGATCTCGCGACGCGGATCCTCTATGGCGGCCGCGTGTCGCTCACCATCGGGCTCCTCGCGGTCACCGTCGCCCTCACCGTCGGCACCCTCGTCGGGGTGACCGCCGGCTACTACGGCGGCCTCGTCGACAACCTGCTCATGCGCCTGGTCGACGCGCTCTACTCGTTCCCGCAGCTGCTCCTGCTGATCCTGCTCGGTGTCCTTTTCAAAGGCACCTCGGTGTTCGTCCTGATCCTGCTGCTCGGTCTGCTGCGCTGGCTCACGACCTCGCGCCTGGTGCGCGCGACGTTCCTCTCGCTCAAGCACCGCGAGTTCGTCGACGCCGCGCGCTGCATCGGCGCGACCGACGCGAGGATCATCTTCCGCCACATCCTGCCGAACGCGCTCGCGCCGATCATCGTCGCGGGCACGCTCGGCGTCGGGGGGGCCATCATCACCGAAAGCACGCTGTCGTTCCTCGGCCTTGGCATCCAACCGCCGACGCCGTCGTGGGGCAACATGCTGAGTCACGCGACGACGGACATGTTCAAGGCGCCGTGGATCGCGATCTTCCCCGGGCTGTTCATCTTCCTCGCCGTCGTCTCGATCAACTTCATCGGCGACGGCCTGCGCGACGCGCTCGACCCGCGCCACGTCGTGCGCCGCTCCTAGGTACAGTCAGGCGCGGTGGACGCGCTCGACCGCTACCTCGCCGAGAACCGCGACCGTTTCATCGCCGAGCTGCGTGACCTCTGCGCCATCCCGAGCGAGACCGGCAACGACATCGCCCTCGACGACGCGGCGAAGTGGTGCCGCCAGCGTCTGGACGCGGCGAAATGCGCGACGCGCGAGTTCCGCGTCCCGGGCGAGCCCGCGCTGGTCGTCGGAGAGACCGGCGGCGGAACACGCACGCTCATCTGCGTTCAGCACTACGACGTGCAGCCCGCGGTTCCGCTCGAGCTCTGGGCCACGCCGCCGTTCGAGCCCGCGGTGCGCGACGGCGCGGTGTTCGCGCGCGGCGTCGACGACAACAAAGGACACCTGCTGCTGCGGATCCAGGCCGTCGAGGCCTATCGCGCCGTGCAAGGGGAGCTGCCGATCCGCGTTCGCTTCCTCATAGAAGGAGAGGAGGAGGACGGCAGCGGCCACCTGGCGGAGCTCCTCGCGCAGGACCCGACGCTCACCGACGGTGACGGCGCCCTGAAGGAAGGTGGCGCGATCGACGCCGCGGGACGGCCGCAGCTGCTGCTCGGCGGCAAGGGCATCTTCTACATGGAGCTGCGCGTCCGTTCGATGGCGCGCGACGCGCACTCCGGCGGCGCGACGCATCTGCCCAACGCGGCCTGGCGGCTGGTGCAGGCGCTCGGCACGTTCGTCGATCCGAAGAACGGCCGCATCCTCGTCGACGGCTTCTACGACGACGTGCGCAAGCCGACCGAGGCCGAGCTCGCGCACGTGCGCTCGTTGCCGTTCGAGGCCGACGTGATCAAGAAGATCTACCAGATCGACTCATTCGCGTGGGGCCGCGGCGACGGCGACGCGCGCGTCGCGTCCGTGTTCGAGCCCACCTGCAACATCGCCGGGATCGAGTCGGGCTTCACCGGCGAGGGCTCGAAGACCGTCATCCCCTCCCAGGCGATGGCCAAGATCGACTTCCGTCTCGTGCCCGAGCAGGACCCGGTGCGCATCGGCACGTGCGTGCGCGCGCATCTCGACCGGCACGGCTTCCGCGACGTCGAGGTCATCGCGCGCGAGGGGACGCGCCCGTATCGCGGACGCATGGACGATCCGGTCGTACGCGCGGCGCAGGCCGCGGCCGAGGAGACGTTCGGCAAGCCCGCGCTGCTCGTCCCCTCCTCCGGCGGCACGTCACCGATGTGGCAGGTCTGCGGGAAGCGCTCGCTGGCGAACGTCACGCTCGGGATGGGTCATCCGAACAGCGGCGCCCACGCGCCGAACGAGAACGTCCTGCTCGACAACTACTTCAAGGCGATCCGCGCGACGGTCGCGTTCTACGGCCGGTACGCGACGCAGCAATGACGACGAGCGAGGAGGGGCTTTGCCCCGATGAGCGAGACCACCAGCCTTGAGCGCGTCGTCGAGGCGACGCCGCGTAAGCGGGCGGAGACGAGCGACTTGAAAGAGTGATAGAAGGAGTCATCGAGATCCGCGGCCTGCGCTGCCGCGGGCGCCAGGGCACGACCGACGAGGAGCGCGCGAACGAACAGGACTACCTCGTGGACGTGTGGATCACCGCCGACGTCGAGCGCGCGATCGCGCGCGACGACCTCGCCGAAGCCATCGACATCAGCGCCATCGCCGACGCGGTGCGCGCGTCGGTCGCGGAGCGGCCGCGGACCCTGGTGGAGCGCATCGCCGGCGACGTGGCGCGCGCGATCCTCGCGCGGTTCCCGCGGGTGAGCGACACGCGCGTGAAGGTGACGAAGCCGCATCCGGCCGGGCTCGGTGCGGACGCCGAGTCGGTGGAGATATCGCTGCGCCGGTGATACGCGCCGTCGTGTTCGACTTCGACGGCCTCATCCTCGAGACCGAGACGCCCGCGTACGAATCCTGGGCGGAGATCTACCGCGAGCACGGGCACGAGATCCCGATGGACCGCTGGCACGTTTACCTCGGCAGCGACCGCGGCTTCGACCCGGCGGCGCATCTCGCCGCGCTCGTGGGCGAGGGCATCGACGTCGCCGCGCTGCAGCGCCGGCGCGACGCGCGCAAGACCGAGCTCATCCTGGGGCTCGATGTCATGGCCGGCGTACGCGACTACGTCGCCGATGCGCAGCGCCTCGGCCTGCGTCTGGGCATCGCGTCGAGCTCGTCACGCGCGTGGGTCACCGGGCATCTCGAGCGGCTGGGCATCCACGAGCACTGGGACGCGGTGCGTACGCGCGAGGACGTCGGGCAGCCGAAGCCCGCGCCGGACCTGTACCGCTCCGTCGTCGACGGGCTCGGCGTGCGCGCCGACGAAGCGCTCGCCCTCGAGGACTCCGCGAACGGCATCGCCGCGGCGAAGGCGGCGGGGCTCTGGTGCGTCGCCGTGCCGAACGCGCTCACTCAAGACATGGACCTCACGCAGGCGGACGTGCGCCTCGCGTCGCTCGCGGCGACGCCGCTCGAAGCGGTGCTCGCGTCGCTCAGGCGGGATTAGTCTTCAGCACTGTGACCCGGCATGCGGGAGGTGGCTCGGGGTGACGACGGCGGCCGCGGCGCGCGCCGAAGTGCGCACGGCGTGGAACCCCAGGCGCTACCTCGGTGGCGCGTGGCGCCATCCGGTGGCCCGGGCGGTGTTCAAGGCGTTCCTGACGATCTTCGTCACGACGACGCTCACGTTCTTCCTGATCCGCCTCATGCCGGGGAGCCCGGTCGAGCTCAAGATCGACGAGCTCATCCAGACGGCGAACGGCGCTCTCACCTACGACGACGCGAAGGCGATCGCATCCGGACTGTTCGCGATCGATCTCAACGCGCCGCTTCACGAGCAGTACCTGTCGTTCCTGTGGAACCTGGTGCATCTCGACATGGGCAACTCGTTCCTGTCGTCCGGGACGACGGTGACGTCGATCATCATCGCCGTCCTCCCGTGGACGCTCTTCTCGGTGGGCACGGGTCTGCTGCTCAGCTTCGTCGTCGGCATCGGTCTCGGCCTGCTCGCGGCCTACCGGCGCAACTCGCGGCTCGACCGCGTCCTGTCGACGGCCGCGTCGCTCATCAGCTCGGTCCCGAACTACCTCATCGCCCTGCTCATCATCCTGTTCCTCGGCGTGCAGTTCCGGCTCATCAACTTCACGTCGATGCGCGGCGCGTTCACCTCAGGGATGCAGCCCGGCTTCACGCCTCAGTTCATCGGCGACGTCTTCTACCACGCGTCGCTGCCGATCACGATCTACTTCCTCACGCAGATCGGCCACTGGGTCCTGTCGATGCGCAGCGCGACGCTCGCCGCGCTCGAAGAGGACTACGTCACGGCGGCGCGCGCCCGCGGACTGACGGACGGCCGCATACGCACGGCGTACGTCGGCCGCAACGCGGTCCTGCCTCTCGTGACGCAGCTCGCGATCAGCGTCGGGTTCATCGTCGGCGGCGCCGCGATCATCGAGCAGATCTTCGCCTACCAGGGCGTCGGCCTGCGGCTTCTCGCCGCCGTGAACCAGCGCGACTACCCCGTCATCCAGGGCATCGTGCTGCTCACCACGGCGTCGGTCGTGATCGCGAATCTCGCAGCCGATCTTCTGTACTCAAAGCTCGACCCGCGGATCGGTCGCGCCGGAGGCGCCGCCGGATGAGCGCCACCGTGCTGACCCGGCCGACGCTCGGCCAGCGCCTCGCCGCACCTGCGGCGGCTACGGTGGAGTTCCTCCGACTTCTGTCGAAGCGGCCCGTCGGGCTCATCGGGTTCGTGGGCATCGTGTTCTTCCTGCTGCTCGCGTTCGTCGCGCCGATCTTCGTGCCGCTGCAGAACGACCCGCACATCGCCGACATCTACCTGACGCCATCGCCCGCGCACCCGCTCGGGACCGACTTCCAGGGGAAGGACGTCCTGAACCAGATCGTCTACGGCGGCGCGCCGATCCTCATCGTGGCCATCCTCGCCGCCCTCGTGTCGACGGTCATCGCCATCACGTTCGGCTCGATCGCGGCGGTCATCGGCGGGCGGCTCGACACCGCGATCCTCGCGATCACCGACGTGACGCTCACGCTTCCGAAGCTCATCCTGCTCATCGCCGTCGCGGCGATCCTGCGGCCCACGAGCTTCCTGTTCCTCGCGGTCCTCCTCGGCGTCCTGCAGTGGTCGAGCCTGCTGCGGCAGGTCCGCGCGCAGGTCCTCTCGCTGAAGGAGCGCGATTACGTCGAGGCCGCGCGGTCGCTCGATCTCGGCCTCTTTCACATCGTCTTCCGCGAGATCCTGCCGACGATGCGCAGCTACATCGCGATCCACTTCATGCTGTCGATGACCGAGGCCATGTACGCGCAGATCTTCATCATCTTCCTCGGCCTGGTGCCGGTGTCCGGCTCCAACTGGGGCATCATGCTGTACTTCGCGCAGGGTCAGGGCGCGCTGTTCTTCCGCGACAGCATCTGGTACATCCTCAGTCCGATCATCGCGATCTCGCTGGTGCAGCTGTCTCTGGTGTGGTTCGCCTCGGCGCTCGAGGACATCTTCAACCCGCGACTGCGCGGCGCGTAGCGACGTGCCGGTCCTCTCGGTCCGCGATCTCTCGATCGATTACCTGACCCGGCGGGGTCCGGTGCACGCCGTTCGCGGCGTGTCGTTCGACCTCGAGAAGAGCGAGACGCTCGCCATCATCGGAGAGAGCGGGTCCGGGAAGACGACGCTCGCGGTCGGCCTCATTCGACTCTCGCCGCGAGGCACCCGCGTCACCAGCGGTCAGATCCTCTACACCAAGGACGGCCTCACGAGCGACGTGCGGACGTTCGACGATGACGATCTCCGAGAGTTCCGGTGGGCCGAGTGCGCCATGGTGTTCCAGGCGGCGCTCAACTCGTTCAACCCGGTCATCACGATCTGGGAACAGTTCCTCGACACGGCCCGCGCGCACGGCATGAAGGACCGGCATCGCGTTCGCGACCGCGCCGACGAGCTCCTCGACCTCGTGCACCTGGACGCCAAACGCGTGCTCCCGGCGTTCCCGCACGAGCTGTCGGGAGGGATGAAGCAGCGTGTGCTCATCGCGCTCGCCCTCATGCTCGAACCGCAGCTCGTGATCCTCGACGAGCCGACGACCGCGCTCGATATCCTGACGCAGCGCTCGATCATCGACCTGCTGCGGCAGCTGCGGCAGCGACTGGGCTTCTCGATGATCTTCATCTCGCACGACCTCTCGATCGCGGCCGAGCTCGCGGACCGGATGATCACGATGTACGCGGGCCGCGTCGTCGAGCAGGCGAGCGTCACCGATCTCTTCTATCGGCCTCGGCATCCGTACTCGGTCGCGCTCATGCGCGCGGTGCCGCGGGTGTCCGGCGCGCTCGGGAGCGTCGTGTCGATACCGGGATCGCCGCCCGATCTGGTGCGGCTGCCGAAGGGTTGCACGTACGTGCCGCGCTGCCCGTTCGCGATCGACGCGTGCCGCGAGGCGGACCCGCCGCTCCTGGCCGTCGACACGCCGCGGCACGAGGCCGCGTGCATCCGCTGGGAGCACGTCGCCGCGGCACTCGGCTCGAACGCCGAGGTGCCCGTGGCCGAGAAGCTCGCGTGAATCAGCGCGGCGACGCGAGCCGACGATGAGCGCGCTGATCGAGCTCGAGGGTGTCAGCCGCGCCTTCGAGACGCCGGCGGGCCCGATCACGGCGGTGAACGACGTGTCGCTCGCGTTCGAGGCGGGCGAGGCGATGTGTCTGGTCGGCGAGAGCGGCTGCGGGAAGACGACCACGGGACGGATGCTCGCGGGACTCCTGCGACCGACCTCGGGCCGGCTGCTCTACGAAGGCAAGGACGTCTGGCTCACGAAGGGCGCCGATCTCGCGCGGTTCCGGCGCGCGGTGCAGCTCGTGCATCAAGATCCGTACGCGTCGCTCAACCCGACGCGCACGGTCTACCAAACGCTCTCGGCACCGCTCTTCCGTCACAAGAAGGCGGGGTCGGCGGGTCAGGCGCTCGCCGTGGTCAACGAGCTCCTGACGCGAGTCGATCTCACACCGCCGGAGAACTTCGTGGCGAAGTATCCGCACCAGCTGTCCGGCGGGCAGCGCCAGCGCGTGGCCATCGCACGCGCGCTCACGGTCGATCCGAAGGTCATCGTCGCGGACGAGGCCGTGTCGATGGTCGACGTGTCGATCCGCATCAGCCTCCTCAACCTGCTCCTCGCGCTGAGCCGCGAGTTCGGCGTGACGATCGTGCTCATCACCCACGACCTCGCGGTCGCGCGGTACTTCGCGAACCGCGGCCGCATCGGGGTGATGTACCTCGGTCGCGTCGTCGAGCTCGCGTCGACGGAGGCGCTCGTGAGCGATCCGGCGCATCCGTACTCGGCCGCGCTCATCGCCGCGATCCCCGAGGCCGACCCCGACATCACGCGGTCCAAGACGCGCGTCGAGCTGCGCAGCGCCGAGGTCCCCAGCCTTCTCGCGCTGCCGCCCGGCTGCACCTTCCATCCGCGCTGCCCGTTGTCGGAGGCCGGTCTCTGTGATGTGAAGATCCCGGAGCTGCTGCCGATACCCGGCGCGCGCGAGGTCGCGTGCCACGTCGCGGTCCGCGAACGGACGCGCGAGCGCGCGGCGGCGCCGGCCTAGGTGGATCCGCTCCTCCTGCGCGGCGCGTTCCGGCTCGGGGTGGTGATCCTCGCGCTCTCGCTGCTGGTAATCCCTTTCGAAGACCGGTCTTCGGCGGAATTCGTCGCTGCGGTGCTCGCCGCGCTCGTCGGACTGGTGTTCGTCGGTATCGTCACCGTGCTCGCGCGCTCGTCGCTGCCGCCGCCGCCACCACCGCGCTCGTCTGCGCGCACGCAAGTCGACAAGGCCAACGGGAAGGACTACAACGTCTCGGATTCGCGATCGGGAGGGAAAACGTGACTGATCAGAAGAGGTTGAGTTACACGCCGACGCGGCGGCGCCTGCTCCGCGACTCGATGCTGACGAGCATCGGGCTCATCGCCGCGGCGTGCGCGCCAGGCACGACGCCGACGCCCTCCGGAGGCGGTGGTGGCACCGCGGCGAAGGGCGGCGAGTTCCACGGCGGTTGGCCGTACGTGCTCGCACCGCAGGGGCACTGGAACTACTTCGCGACGAACGCGATCCTCGGCGGCGGCATCTACACCGACCTGTACATCCCATCGCTCGGCGTCTACCTCTGGAACGACAACAAGTGGTCCTACTGGCTCGCGGAGTCGGCGAAGCAGAACGGCGACAACTACGAGGTCAAGCTCCGCTCCGGTCTGAAGTGGGACGACGGCACCGCGTTCACGGCGAAGGATGTCGTGAGCACGTACTGGGTCGGTCGTCTCGCCAGCTACGGCATCTGGAACTTCATCGACAAGGTCGAGGCGGTCGACGATCTCAACGTCCGCTTCCACTACACGAAGCCGACGAGCCTCGGCGAGCGCCTCATCCTGCGCAATGGCATCAAGCCGGACAAGATCTTCGGCCCGCTGGCGAAGAAGGCGCAGGACTTCTACACCGGCGGCGGGACGAACGCGACGGACGCGGGCAAGGCGCTCATCGCCGAGATGAACGCGTTCCGTCCCGACAAGCCGTACTCGGTCGGCCCGTACAAGATCGACCCGGCCAGCGTCACCGCGGCGCAGCTCACGCTGGTCCGCAACCCCGGCGGCCTCTTCGCCGACTCGGTGAACTTCGACAAGGTCGTCGTCTACCAGGGCGAGACCGCGGAGATCACGCCGCTCGTTCTCAACGGCGACGTCGACTACGCGACGCACGGTTTCCCGCTCGCGACCGACAAGGCGTTCCAGGACAAGGGCTACCGCATCATCCGCGGCCCGATCTTCACCGGCCCGGCGCTGTACTTCCACTGGGAGAACGCGCCCGAGTTCCAGGACAAGCGCCTGCGCCAGGCCGTCGCGATGGCCTTCAACCGCGAGGAGGCCGGCAAGATCTTCTACGGCTCATCGGCGCGCGCGCCGAAGTACATGTCCGGCTTCCCCGACAGCCTCGTCCCGAACTGGGTCAACACCGACGTGCAGGGCAAGCTGAACGCGTACGCCTTCGACACCGCGAAGGCCGACCAGCTCATGAAGGACGCCGGCTACGCGAAGGGCAGCGACGGCATCTACGCGAAGGGCGGGAAGCCGCTCTCCTTCGAGCTGTACTTCCCGAGCGACTTCCAGGACTGGGCCGCGGCCGCGACGTACGCGTCCGACGCGCTCAACAAGTTCGGCATCAAGATCACGCCGCGCGGCGCCATCCGGTCGACGCAGCTGCCCGACACGAACGCCGGCAAGTTCCAGATCGCGATGAACCCGTGGGGCACCGGCAACCCGCACCCGCAGGCGTCCCTGGTGCGTCCGTTCCGCGAGTTCAGCAAGGACGCGCCGGGCGGCGGCATGAAGTACCCGCTGACCCAGACGTACTCCGGCGGCCAGATCAACTTCGACACCGTGCTCGACGACGCGATCACGGGTTTCGACACGTCCAAGCAGAAGGACCCCATCTCGAAGATCGCCCAGGCGTTCAACGAGCTGCTGCCGTGCATCCCGATCTACGAGCGGCTCAACAACAACCCGCTCAACGACAAGGTCCGCGTCACCGGCTGGAAGCCCGACAACGACCCGATCTACACGCAGGGTGGCGGCGACAACTTCGCCATCGTCATGCTCATGGACGGGACGCTTCACAAGATCTGATCCGCGTCGTCGCGAATTCGAGAGGGCGCTCCGGAAGGAGCGCCCTTTTGATTACCCTGCGTCCGTGACGCTGCGCATCGGCGTGATCGGCGCAGGGTTCGCGGGAGCGATGCACGCGCACAGCGCGCACGGCATCGCGGGCGCGCGCGTCACGGCGGTCGCCGCGGCCACGCGCGAGGAAGCCGCGCCGGTCGCGAACGATGTCGGTGCGCGGATCGCTGACGACGCGTCAGCGCTGTGCGCGGCTGCCGATGTCGATCTCGTGATCGTCGCGACGCCGACGCACCTCCACGCCGAGCACGTCCTCGCCGCGGCCAAGGCCGGCAAGCACGTGTTCTGCGAGAAGCCGCTCGCGCGGACGCTCGAGCAGGCCGAGGCGATGGTCCGCGCGTGCGAAGAGGCCGGTGTCGCGCTCGCCGTGGGCCACGTGGTGCGCTATTTCCCCGAGTACCAGACCGCGAAGCGGATGCTCGACGACGGCACCCTCGGCCGGCCGGCGATGGCCACGCTCACGCGCGGGAACTTCGCGGTCGGCTCCGCCCGCGCGTGGTATCTCGATCCCGCGAAGAGCGGCGGGGTCGTCCTCGACCTCATGCTCCACGACCTCGACACGGCGCGCTGGTGGTTCGGCGAACCGGCGCGCATCTACGCGAAGCGCGCGACCGCGGGATCTGGTCTCGAGTACGCGATCGCGACGCTGCGCTACGACGACCGGCCGATCGTCCACATCGAGGGAAGCTGGGCCGAGCACGCCGGGTTCCGGACCGGCTTCGAGCTGCGCGCCGAGAACGGCATGCTCGTCCACGACAGCCGCGCGGCGTCGCCGCTCGTCGTGCAGGCACCCGGTGGCGGCGCGGCGCCTGCGATGATGGCCACGCCGACGCTCGCCGAATCGCCCTACGCGAGGCAGCTGCGCGACGTGATCGCGCGGATCGCGCGGGGCGCGCCGCCGCTGGTCGACGGACGCGAAGGGCTGCGCTCGCTCGCGCTCGGGCTCGCGGTGATCGAGTCGGCGGGTACCGGAAAGGTGATCGCGTGGCGTCCGGGGTGAAACTGCGCGTCGGGCTCATCTCGTTCGCGCACGTGCACGCGGCGGGTGTCGCGGCGACGCTCCAGGCGCTCGATCAGGTGGAGTTCGTCGGCGTCCACGATGAGGACGCCGCGCGTGGCAGCGCCGCGGCGGCGGCGCGGGGCGTCGCGTGGCACGCGAGGCTCGACGCGCTGCTCGCGGCGAGCGACGCGGTCGTGATCACCTCGACGAACGCGGACCATCGCCGCTACACCGAGGCGGCCGCGGCGCGCGGCGTCCACGTGCTGTCGGAGAAGCCGCTCGCGACGACCATCGCCGACGCCCGCGCGATGATCGAGGCCTGCCGGCGCGCCGGCGTGCAGCTCGGCACCGCGTTCCCGGTGCGCGGCAGCCCGGCGGTGATCGCGCTCCGTGACGCCATCGGGAGCGGCCTGCTCGGCAGGGTGCTCGCGGTGCGCGCGACGAACCCCGGCCAATACCCCGGCCACTGGTTCGGCGATCGCACGGCCGCTGGCGGCGGCGCCGTGATGGATCACACCGTGCACGCCGCCGACGCGATCCGCTGGCTGCTGGCGGACGAGATCACGCGCGTCCACGCCGAGGTCGGGTCCTTCATCTACGGGCTCGACGTCGAAGACTGCGGTCTGCTCACGCTCGATCTCGCGTCGGGCGCGTTCGCGTCGATCGATTCCAGCTGGTCGCGTCCGAAGACGTTCCCGACCTGGGGTGGTGTCACGCTGCACGTCGTCGGCGAGAACGCGACGGTGGACGTCGACGTGTTCCGGCAGGCGCTCACCCACTACGACGATCACGCCGGACACACGCGGCTCGTCGGTTGGGGCGATGACCTGACCGCGCGGATGATCGCGGACTTCGTCGACGCGATCCTCGAAGGGCGGCCGGTGCCGATCGACGGCGAGGCCGGCCTGCGGGCGCTCGAGGTCGCGCTCGCGGCCTATCGCTCGGCCGACCAGCGGCGGGCGGTCGACATCGCCGAGCTGCGCGCGTGACGCGCGAGCTCGCGGATCTTCCCGAGGTCATCGTGGTCCTCGGCGGCGGTCTGGGCGCCGACGGCACGCCCACGCCATCGACGATCGCGCGCGCCGAGGCCGCCGCGGATCTGGCGCAGACGCGCGATGTCGCGATCATCGTCTCGGGGAGCCATGGCAATGGGCCGCCGCCGGCGAAGACCGAGGCGGCGTACATGGCCGACCGGCTTCGCGAGCGCGGCGTGGCGCCCGAGCGCGTCTTCCTTGAGGATCAGTCGCGCGACACGCTGAGCAACGCGGCGTTCGTGGCCGAGCGCTACCTCCAGCACG
>DASQIF010000176.1:0-7104 GCA_035631715.1 Candidatus Acidiferrales bacterium | reverse complement strand
AACCGGCGCTCGAGCGCCGCGTCGCGCTCGATGTACTTGCGGAACTCGTCCAGGGTCGTCGCGCCGATGCACTGCAGCTCGCCGCGCGCGAGCGACGGCTTCAGGATGTTCGCCGCGTCGACCGCGCCTTCCGCGGCGCCGGCCCCGACGAGGGTGTGCAGCTCGTCGATGAAGAGGATCACGTCGTGCGCGTGGCGCAGCTCCTCGATGATCTTCTTGAGGCGCTCCTCGAACTCACCGCGGTACTTCGTGCCGGCGACCAGCGAGCCGATGTCGAGCGTCAGCACGCGCTTGCCCTGCAGCGTCTCCGGGACGTCGCCCTTCACGATGCGGTGCGCGAGGCCCTCGGCGATCGCGGTCTTGCCGACGCCGGGCTCGCCGATGAGCGCCGGGTTGTTCTTCGTGCGTCGGCTGAGGATCTGGATGACGCGCTCGATCTCCTTCTCGCGGCCGATGACCGGGTCGAGCTGCTGCGCCTTCGCCATCGCGGTGAGGTTCACGCCGAGCTGATCGAGCGTCGGCGTCTTCGACTGCGAGGCCTTGCCGCCGCCGGCCGACGCGGCTTCCGCGGTGGCCGGGTGCTGCTGGCCGAGCGTCGCGATGACCTGGTGGCGCACCTTCTCGAGCGACACGCCGAGCGACTCGAGGACGCCCGACGCTATCCCCTCGCCCTCGCGGACGAGGCCGAGGAGCAGGTGCTCGGTGCCGACGTGGCTGTGGCCGAGCTTGCGCGCCTCGTCGATCGCGAGCTCGATGACCTTCTTCGTGCGCGGTGACAACGTGATCTCGCTGGGCGAGGTCGTGGAATCGCCGCGGCCGATGATGAACTCGACGGCCGTCCGGACCTTGGACAGCTCGACGCCGAGCGAGTCCAGGACGCGCGCCGCGACGCCCTCGCCCTCACGGACCAGACCCAGCAGGAGATGCTCGGTCCCGATGTAGTTGTGGTTGAAGCGGATCGCCTCGTCCTGGGCAAGCGCGAGGACCCTCTTAGCCCGGTCGTTGAAGCGATCGAAGGGGCCCATCAGCGTGCCTTTGTCCTATATATCGGACTGGGTGTCATCTGGTTCCGATTATACGTTCGGTCTTCTCACCCAAAGTGCGTAGTCCGGCACGCTAGGCGCGCTCGGCGACCCGTGCGGACAGGGAAAGGCGTCGCCGTTCGGTGTCGAGCCCGATGATCTTCACCCGGACGGTGTCCCCGACGTGGACCACCTCGTTCGGGTCCGCCACGCGGTGCGGAGCAAGCTCGCTGACGTGGATGAGGCCCTCCACCCCGGCGGTGACGCGCGCGAAGGCGCCGTACGGCATCACCCGCGTGACCGTCGCGTCGACCGACGTGCCCTGCGGCCCCGTTGCGACGAAGCGCTGCCAGGGGTCGTCGGCGAGCCGCTTGATCGACAGGCTGATGCGCTGACGCTCGTGGTCCACGCCGACGACCATCGCGCGCACCTTCTGGCCCACGCTGAAGAGCGAGGTCGGCTCGACACCCTTTTCCCACGTGATCTCCGAACGGTGCACCAAGCCGTCCGCTACGCCGACGTCCACGAACACGCCGTATGCCGCCACGCTGACGACCGTACCGTCGAGCACCTCGCCCTCGTGCAGCGTGGCCGCGCCCTGCGCCTTGCGGTCACGTCGCAGCTGCTGCGTGGCTGCTTTCTCCGAGAGGATCAGGCGATCGCGCTTCGCGTCGACTTCCAGCACGCGCAGACGCAGGCGCTGACCCACGAGTGCGCGGACAGGCTCCGGGATGGTCGCGTCATGCGTGCTGATCGCACCGATCGACCCGAGCTGCGAGAGCGGTACGAAGCCCCGCATGCCGACGTCGACGACGACGCCGCCGCGGTTCGCGTCGATGACCTGCGCCTCGACGATCTCGCCGCTGCGCTGTAGCTCCTCCATCCGCGTCCACTGACGGCGGTGCCGTGAGCGGCGCAAAGACAGGACCACGCGACCGTCGGGTCCTTCGGGGTGCACGACCGTCGCGACGACGCGCTCGCCGGGCTGCAACTGATCGGCGCCGGCTTCGCGCACCGCGAGCACGCCGGCGGGCCGATCGCCCAGATCGATCGTCGCCTCGTCGCCGCTGACGGCAGCGACGGTGCCCTCGACGGTGTCGCCGCTGCGGAGGGGGCGGAGCGCTTCCTCGGATGCGAGCAGCTCTTCCATCGTTTCGGGATCGACCGACGTTTCGGGATCGACCGACATGCGTTCGAACCGCGCATATCCGGTGCCACCCATACAATCCGCAAAACCGGACGAGGAGGGAGCACCGTCAACCCGACGGCCCGCTGGCCGGAGAGGCTGGAGCTTCTCGCGACGCTCCTCAGAGCGGACGCTGTCGCGGTGGTCTCCGCGACCCCCTCCGGCCCGTCGACGGTGTTCTCCTACCGCCTCAACACCCCGGTGGACTGGCTCGCCGCGCTCGGAGCGGACCTCTTCGTGCGCGCGAAGCGCGCCGCGTTCGTCACCGCGATCCCCGCCGGTCGCTGGATGGACGGCGCCGCGTACGCGCTCGTTGCGTCGGTCGACTGGAACGGCGACACGATCCTCGTCGGCCTGCGCGAGGACCTGCCCTTCGACGCGGTCGAGGCGGTGGGTGCCGCGGCAGCGGCGCGGATGCTCGAGATGATCGCGAGCGAGGGACGCGTGCTCGCCGAGACGCTCCGCCAGAGCGACTCGCTCGAGGGGCAGCTGCGCGACATCGCGCGGCGCATGCACGCCGGCGCCGCGTCGATCATGGTCGTCGAGGGCGATGAGCTGCGGGTGCGTGCGGCGATCGGTCTCCCGAGCGAGATCCGGACGCGCCAGCGCATCGGCGAGGGCATCGCCGGCTACGCCGCGGCGCGCGGCGAGAAGCTCGTGCTTCGCGGCCCGGTGAACGACGACCGCTTCCGCGGCTTCGACCCGGACGCCCGTGAGGCGATCGTCGTGCCCCTGCGCGAAGGCAGCGAGGTGCTGGGCGTACTCAACCTGAAGCGGCCCGAGGCTCCGGACGGATTCGCCGAAGGGCATGCGCTCGTCGACGGCATCGCCGCTGAGGTCGCGCACACGCTCCGCTCGATGGACACGGCGTCCGCGCTCGCGCGCGACCGCGATAACGCACAGGCGGCCGCGGAGATCGCACGAGCTGTCGCGGGGCGTGACATCGTCGCCGCGCTCGAACAGACGCTGCAGCTCGGCCACCACGCTGTCGCCGTGCGCGACCGAAATGGCGTCGTGCTGGGTGTGCGGTCGGTGCCCGGCGACGAGGCCTGTTACGAGTCGGCGCTCACCGCGTCGGAGATGAGCGGTGCCGGCCCGCACGGCGCGGGGGTCGGGTTCGCGCGCCACGGCTCCACCTATTCAGAGGACGAGGCCGCCCTCACCCGGCGCACCGCGGACACCCTCGCCTTCCTGGCGCGCGACATCGTCACCGACTCCTCGGGGGCCATCCGGGTGCTGGCGGTGGAGGACCACCCGGTGATGCGTCTGGGCATCCGTTCGATGCTCGAACGAGAGGGCTTCGTCGTGGCCGGGGCGACCGCGACGGTCGGCGAGGCGATCGGCATGCTGCCGGACGCCGCTGTCGACGTGGTCCTGCTGGACCTGCACCTGCCCGACGCCACCGGCGCCGAGGCGGTGACGCGCCTGCGCGACGTTTCCACGACGCTCCCGATCCTGGTCTTCAGCATCGACCGCACGCCGGGCCTGGTCCGCGCGGTGCTGCGCGCCGGCGCGAACGGGTACGTCGCGAAGGACGCTCCGGTGGCGCGGATCGTCGCCGCACTGATGGCCGCCGCGTCGGGTCTCGTGGCGATGGGGCCGGACGAGGCCATCGCCGCCGCTGCCGGCGTCGACGCGGTGCCGGTCATCAGCGGTCCGGAGCGCACACCACCCGAGCGCACACCACCCGCCGAGCCCACCAGCGCGGGTGGCGACCTGCCGCACGACGCGCCGCATGACCCGCTCACGCCGCGGGAGCTCGAGCTCCTGCGTTACATGGCGGAGGGCTACACCAATAAAGAGGTGGCACGCGCGATGGTCCTCGCGGAGGACACCGTGAAGAAGGCCGTCCAGACGCTCATCGCGAAACTTGGTGCCGCCGACCGCACCCACGCCGTGGTCCTCGCCCTTCGCGCGCACCTCATCGACTAGCTGCGGACCCGCGTGCAGGAGCGGATGCAGGGACGATCAGTCCGGGTGCCAGCGGCACGGTCGGGTATCCGGGTGGTCGGCTCGCGCTTGACCGGTCACCCTGCGCCTGTACAGGCGCTGTCCGAATGGGTATCGCAGAAATGCCTGAACGGGGATTAACCGCCCGCGAGTTCGCGAGCACAGTTCGTCGACCGCGAGCGTCGCGCAAGGGGCCAGCCCGTGAGGGCTGGGGTGGACGGCGCAGCGGTAGGCGGAGGATCACGGGTGACTGCCCAGCTGTGGGCGCGTTGCCGGGCGGGCGACAATTCGGCGCGCGGAGCGCTGATCGAGCGGTACGCGCCGCTGGCGAAGGCCTGCGCGCGCCGCGTCCGTATCGAGTCGGCCATGGCCGACGCCGACGACATCTACTCCTCCGCTCTCCTTGGGCTCATCGACGCCGTCGACCGTTTCGAGCCCGACCGGGGCGTGCCCTTCGAGGGCTACGCGAGCCTGCGGATCCGCGGCGCCATCCTCGACGAGCTCCGCCGCGTCGACGAGCGCGGCCGCGGCGCCACCGCCGACAGCCCGAAGGCCATGTCCCTCGACGCCCTGGTCGAGGACGAGTGGCAGGCCTTCCTCGCGGTCGAGCACGCCTTCGACGAGCCCTTCGAGCAGGCGGATCTGCGCTGCCGCATCGAGCACGCCCTCGAGACCCTGCCGCCGCGCCAGCGTGAGGTGCTCGCGCGCTACTACGGCGACTCGCTGACCCTGCGCGAGGCCGGCATGCGCATGGGCATCAGCGAGGCACGCGCCTGCCAGCTGCATGGCCGCGCGATCTTCAACCTGCGCCGCGCGCTCGCGGTACGCGTGCCGAGCGTCGCCGCCGTCCACCTGACCGCCACCGCAGCTTAGGCGGCCTCTCGCGGCGGGACGAACACATCCGCGCGCAGCTCGATGCGGCCGTTGTCGCTCATCCACACCGCGAGCCCGAGCGGCGCGAGAAGCTGGTGCATGACACGGTGCCGTCCGCGCGCGTCAGCGAAGAGCGGCGCGAGGTCGTCGAAGATCGGGTGCGCGATCGTCTCGAAGCGGATGGCGTCCTCGCTGATGCGCGGCGGATCCGCGGTGAGCGGACCGAGGCGGTCGTACTTCCAGCGGACGTAGCCCTCGCGCTCCGGCGCGTGCGCCACGCGCATGCGGCGCTCGCCGGGCTCGCCTTCGAGGCGCGCGGCGCCGAGCAGCGATCCGAGGATGATCTGCAGCTGCGCGTCGTCGGGCACGAGGCGACGGCACACGCGCGATGGATGCTCCCCCACGCCTTTCCGTTCGACGGGCGCTTGCTGTGGATATCTACCGGCGTACCGCGGGTAGCTTCTCGCCCGCGACGGCGAGCACGACGCGCGGCGCGTACGCCTCGAGCCAGTCGGTAAGTGAGGCGTTGCGCGCGACGCGCGCGAGCGGCTCGTCGGGTCCGCACAGCCCGGCGCGCCAGCGGCCGATCCAGTGGACGATGCCGGACGCGGAGCGTCGGAGCAGCAGATCGGGGATCGCCGCCGCTTCGGTCGGATCGAGCGGCAGCGCGCGCCGGTACCCAGTGATGAGCGAGTCGAGCACGGCCCAGCGATCGGCCGGCGCGGCGCGGACGATCGTGATGTAGATCGCGCAGGCCAGATCCGCCGCGCGGACGTCGGGCGCCGCCATCTCGAAGTCCACGAGACCGGTCACGACCTTGCCGTCGAACAGCACGTTGGGGAACGCGAAGTCGCTGTGGACGATCTGCGCCGGCAGCGTGACCGAGAGCATCGCGTCCGCGGCCGTCACGCGCTCGAAGAGCGCCAAGATGCGCGTGCGGTCCGCGCCGAGGTCGAGATCGTCCAGCGCGGCGAGCGGATCGGGCACGAGCGGGTGGACGTCAGCGAGCGAGAGCGGTCCGCGGACCGGAAGATCCACGCGCGCGAGCGCCGCGTCGAGCTGCCCGAGGGCTCGGCCGGCGGGATGCGCGAGCGCTGTCGTCGGGGTGCCCGGCTCGCCGGGGATGCGGAAGAAGAGCGTCGCCAGGCGCGGGCCTTCGGCGGACTCGAACACGGCGAGCGTGTCGTTCTCGCGGGTCTTGACCGGCGCCGGCGTCTGGAAGGGCAGCTCCTGCGCGACGAGCCTGCCGAGGAGCTCGTGCTCGTAGCGCACGCGTCGCGGATCGGCAGTGTTGAGCGAGACGCGGAGCACGAACTGCCCCTCGGTCGCGTCCACGAAGTAGGTCTCGTTGTTGACGCCGCTGCCGGTGGGCACGAGCCGCGTCGGCGTGATCGGCCAGGGCGCGAGCTGCTCCAGATCCACGGGGGAGAGGATGCGCCAGAAATGAAAAACGACCTCTTGCGCTTGCGCGCTCGAGATCGTTTTTATCCCGGCCCTGACCTATTTTCCCAGGGACCGACGTCCCGAGTATCTTCGGCGCTGGTGGGCTTAACTTCCGTGTTCGGGATGGGAACGGGTGTGACCCCACCGCTCCAAGGACCGAGGACTCCATTTTAGCGAGGCGCGCGCCGGCGGGCAACGCGGCGCCGGACACACAAAAGCCCTCCGATAGAAGGGAGGGCTTTCAGTGCGGAACGCACGAGTGACAGAGGTCGACGAATGCAAGGTTCAGCGAATCGCACCGACCTGCCGAGCTCGAGTGCTCGGCTGGGTGCTGGAAATTAGGTCAAGCCGTTCGACCGTTAGTACGGATCAGCTCCGAGTCTCACGACTCTTCCACCCTCCGCCTATCAAACACGTAATCTCCGTGCGGTCTTATCTGGTTAACCCAGAGGGTGAGCTCATCTTGAGGTCGGCTTCCCACTTAGATGCTTTCAGCGGTTATCCGGAACGGACATAGCTACCGAGCAGTGCCCTTGGCAGGACAACTCGTACACCATCGGTCCGCTCACCCCGGTCCTCTCGTACTGGGGGCAACTCCTCGCAACTCACCTGCGCGCACACTGGATAGAG
>DASQIF010000175.1:0-6700 GCA_035631715.1 Candidatus Acidiferrales bacterium | reverse complement strand
CTTCGAGGCCTGGGTGATCTTCGCGCGCGCCTGCGCGATCTTCGCGCGGGCGCCGTCGGGGTCCGGCGGCTTCCGGTCGGCGAGGCGGTGCGCCGACGCGAGATCGTCCTGCGCGGAGGCGAACGTGTTCGCGTAGTCGCGTGCGGCGCTACCCGACTCGTAGTCGCGATACGCGAGCGCGCCGACGCTGGTGGCGTGGCAGGCGGACGTGATCTACGCCATGGACGACGCGCGCAAGCTGTGGCGGGCCGAGGGCGATCAGGTGAAGGACGTCACGCCGCCGAAGGCCGCGTGGAAGTCGACCGACGCGATCGCGGTGTTCACGCTCAACCTCTACGTGCTCGCCTCCGCGTCCGGCCAGCTGTGGAAGCACGAGTCGAACGACGGCATCACGTTCGGCGACGCGACGCCGTACCTCGACAAGGCCCTCGCGGCGAACACCGCACGATCGCTCGCGGTCGACGGCGACGTCTGGATCGTCACCGGCACAGGTGAGATCCAGCGGTACCGTCGCAACCCGCTCGTCACGACCGCGGCGCGCGTGGACTTCACCCCGCGCTGGAACGGTGAACCGCCGCAGCCCACCGCGATCCAGGCCGTCGCGGGCCAGACGAACATCTACGTCATGGACGCCGTCGGTCACACCGTCGTGCAGCTGACGCGCGACGGGCGTGAGCTCCTGTGGGTCGCGCTGCCGTCGACACTCAGCGAGGCGAGCACCTTCTACGTGTCCGAATCCGCGCGCGTGGTCTACACCATGCACGGCTCCAAGATCGTGGCGACACCGCTCGACAAGCAGTGAGCCGGTCCGGGCGGTGATCCCACTCCACGACGCCAACAAGACGCGCTCGGTCCCGCTGGTCACGCGTCTGTTGCTCGGCGTCAACATCGTCCTGTGGCTCTACGTCGTGAGCCTGTCGCGGAACGAGGCCGCGGCCGCGGCGTTCTACGACCGCTACTCGTTCGACTGGAACACGTTCACGCACGCCATCACCAGCGGCCGCGTGACGATCGACACGTTCGTGCCGCTGCTCACGCACATGTTCCTGCACGGCGGCTGGCTGCACATCATCGGGAACATGCTCTATCTCTGGATCTTCGGCGACAACGTCGAGGACGCCATGGGCAGCTTCCCGTTCCTCATCTTCTATCTGCTGTGCGGCGTGATCGCCGCGATCGGTCAGGGGCTGCTGTCTCCCGGCCCGATGGTCGGCGCGTCGGGCGCCATCGCGGGCGTGCTCGGCGCGTATCTGGTGATGTACCCGACGGCGCGCATCTCGACGCTCGTGTTCCTCGGCATCTTCATCAGCATCTTCGAGCTGCCGGCGATCATCGTGATCGGCATGTTCATCGTGCTGCAGATCATCGAAAGCGTCGCGGAGCTGCGCCTGCAGCTGCATACCTCGACCGAGCAGGTCGCGTACTTCGCGCACATCTTCGGTTTCGTCGCCGGCATCCTGCTCTTGCCACTGTTCCGACGCGCGTCCATGCGCCGCGCGCGCGTGGGCTGGAGTTAGCCTTAGGCCATGCTCGTGCCCTGCACCGTCGAGTCGGTCCGCGTGCACGTGCTCACCGGGCAACACGTGGTGCTGCTCCAGGCGAAGGACTCCAATCGCCTCCTCCCCATCTGGATCGGCCCGGACCAGGCTCACAGCATCGCGACGCGCATCGCCGGGATCGCCAGCGAGCGGCCGCTCACGCACGACCTCTTTATGGACGTCGTCGCGAAGCTGGGGGCCGAGGTGACGCGCATCGTGGTGAAGGACCTCGTGTCCGACGACAATGGCGGCGGCATCTTCCACGGCAGCCTGTACCTGCAGCTCGGTGATAAGGAGGTCGAGATCGATTGCCGTCCCTCGGACGCGATCGCGCTCGCGGTGCGCTGCGACGCGCGCATCCTGGTGGCGGACACGGTCCTCGACCGGTCGGCGATCCTCGCCGAGAGCGAGGAGGATCAGAACCTGACCGTGTTCAAGGAGTTCATCGAGTCCCTTCCCGAAGATCCTCAGGCGCCGCCCACGAACTAGCGTGTCCGTGATCCCCGGCGCGGCGCCGGACGGGTCGGGACCCGTCGTCGATGTGGTCGTGCCCGTGTACAACGAGGAGCGCGACCTCGGGCCGAGCATCCGCAAGCTGCATGCGTTCCTGCGCACCTCATTCCCGTTCTCGAGCGTCATCACTATCGCCGACAACGCGAGCAAGGACGGCACCCTCGCGCTCGCCCAGGGGCTCGCGGCGGAGCTCCCCGGCGTGCGCGTGCTCCATCTCGACCAGAAGGGACGCGGGCGCGCGCTGCGCGCCGCGTGGTCCAGGAGCGAGGCGCAGGTCGTGTCGTACATGGACGTCGACCTCTCGACCGACCTGAAGGCGCTGCTGCCCCTCGTCGCACCGATCGTGTCCGGCCACAGCGACCTCGCCACAGGCAGCCGCCTCGCGCACGGTTCGCGGACCAAACGCGGACCGAAGCGCGAGTTCATCTCGCGCGGCTACATGCTCGTCCTGCGTCTGCTGCTCGGCGCGGGCTTCACCGACGCGCAGTGCGGCTTCAAGGCGGTGCGCGCGTCCGTCGCGCGCGAGCTGGTGAACATCGCCGAGGACAACACCTGGTTCTTCGATACCGAGCTGCTGATCCTCGCGCAGCGGCGCGGGCTGCGCCTTCACGAGGTCCCGGTGGACTGGACCGACGATCCCGATTCGCGCGTGGCCATCGTGCGCACGGCCGTCGACGACCTGAAGGGTGTGTGGCGCATGCGTGTGGGGCGGGGACGGCGATCCTGAGGGGCATGTCCGACCGCGCCATCGCGATCGCACTTGGCGCGGCCGCCTCCACCGCGTATCTCGCGGCCGGCCTCGGTCTCCTCACCGACTACGACTACTACGGCCGTCTCGCGCAGGCGCTCCTTGACGGACGGTGGTGGCTCACCGAGAACCCGCCGTGGCTCAACGAGCTCCTGTCGTGTGGCGACGGCCGCTGGTGCGTCGCGTATCCGCCGCTGCCGGCGCTCGTGGTCCTGCCGCTCGCAATGGTGCTGCCGAGCGCGCTCGCGCAGGTCATCGTCGCGCGTCTCGCGGGCGGGATCTCCGCCGGCATCCTCTACCTGGCGCTGCGCGCCTTCGGCGCGCCCCGGGTCATCGCGCTGAGCGGCGCGGTCCTGTCGGCGCTCGGCACGACGCTCTTCTTCTCGAGCGTCGACGGGCGCGCCTGGTACATCGCGCATTCGGTGGCCATGCCGTTCCTGTGCGCCGCGTTCCTGGTCGCGTCCCGCGGCGATCGCCCGTGGAAGGCCGGCGCATTGGTCGGCCTCGCGACGCTGTCGCGTCTGCCCGTCGCGGCCGCGGCTCCGGCGCTCGCGCTGCTGCAGGCGCACCGCTCCAACACGCCCTGGACACGCGCCCTCGCCGGCGTCGTGCTCGGCGGCGTTCCCTTCGCGCTCGTGTATGTCGGATACAACCTCATGCGCTGGGGGTCGCCGCTCGATGAGGGCTACGCGCGCCTCGCCGAAGGCGATGTCTTCTTCTCGCACGGGGTCTTCTCGCTCTTCTACATCCCGCGCCATCTCTACGCGATCTTCCTGCAGGCGCCGCAGCTCGTCGAAGGGACGCCGTGGTTCCTGCGGTTCGACATCATCGGCATGTCGCTCTTCATGACGACGCCCGCGTTCCTCTGGTGTTTCGCGGGGCTCCGACACGTAAGGCGCGATCCCGCGATCGCGCTCGCCGCGATCGGCGCGGTGCTCGCGCTCCTCCCGGACATCGTCCACGCCACGGTGGGCTTCGCGCAGTTCGGCTACCGCTTCAGCCTCGACGCGCAGCCGTTCCTCGTCGCGCTCGCGATCGCCGGTGACGCGCGCACCGCCGACGGCTGGCGGACGCGGCCATCGCGGCTGTTCGTCGCGGCCATCGCGCTCTCCATCGCGATCAACCTGTACGCGACGATCGCCATCACGCGCTTCGGGTACTGGCAGTGAACGAGGCGCGCGACGATCGCCGCGCGCGCCTCGCCATCGCCGCGGTGGTCGTGGTCGGCGTCCTCGTGCGGCTGCTCGTCCTCCGTTCGCCGGGGTTCCCGAGCGACGTCGCGACCTTCGAGGCGTGGGCCAAGCGCGTCGCCGAGGTCGGGCCGCCGAACTTCTACACGCCGGGGTACTTCAGCGACTACCCGCCCGCGTACCTGTACGTGCTCGGGCTGCTCGGCGTGTTCCTCGACGGTGAGTTCCTGCGCCTCGCGGTGAAGGCCATGTCCATCCCCTTCGACATCGGCATCGCGGTGATCGCCGCGACATTGGTCTGGCGCGCCGCGGGTCGCACGAGCGCGATCCTCGCGGCCGCGCTCTGGATGTTCGCGCCCGGTCCGATCTTCGCCGGTCCGTACTGGGGCCAGGTCGACGCCGTCGGAACGGTGCCGCTCATGCTCGCCCTCGTGATGGCGGGCCGCGGCCGCTGGGGCTGGGCCGGCGTGCTCGCCGCGCTCGCGGCGATGATCAAGCCGCAGTTCGGCGTCGGGCTCATCGTGATCGTGGCCGCGGCCGGCGCCCTCTGGATCCGGCAGGCCGACTGGCGCGCGCCGCTCCGCACCATCGGCGCGGCCGCGGTGACGATCGCCGCGCTCGGCCTGCCGTTCCGCGCGGGCCCGGGCGAGCTCATCGACCTGGTGCGGTCCGCCTCCGAGACGTATCCCTACACCAGCCTCTACGCGTTCAACATCTGGTCGGTCATCGGCGACTTCTGGAAACCCGATGACGACTACGTGGTCAGGGGCGGCATCCTGCTCGCCGCCGGGCTCCTCGCGTCATGTGCGTTGGTCTGGCGGCGACGCGACGTGCCGACGCTCCTCGCCGCGGGTGCGCTCGCCACCTTCGCGTTCTATTTCCTGCCGACGCGCGCGCACGAGCGCTATCTCTTCCCCGCGTTCGCGCTGCTGCTCCCGATCGCGACGGTCCGCGCGCGCCTCCTCGTCCCGTACGTCGCGCTCGCCGTGTCGTTCGCCGTCTCGCTGTTCTTCGCGTTCACGCGCTATCCGCAGAACGACCTCCGCTCGCCGCAGTTCCTCGAGGACACGATCTTCACGCGCAACGGGCAGATCGCGCTCGCGCTGCTGATGATGGGCCTCGCGGCGTACATCGCCTGGCGCCTCGCGCGCACCGAGGCGACGCTCGAGCCGGACCTCGACCTCAAGGCGGAGACCGCCGCGGTGCCCGCGCCCGACACGCCCGCTTCGGTCGGCCGGCCGCGCCTGCCGAACCTGCTCGCGCTTGGCGGCACGCCCACGCGCCGCGACATCGCGACCGCGTTCCTTGTCGCGCTCGTCGTCCTCGTGACGCGCGGCTACCGCCTGGATCAGCCGCGCGACATGTACTTCGACGAGGTCTATCACGCGCGCACCGCGTTCGAGCTCCTCGCGGAGCGCGAGCCCTACGAGTGGACGCACCCGCACCTCGCGAAGGAGATCATGGCGCTCGGCATCCTCGCGTTCGGGGACGATCGCGTGGTCGGCACGGACTTCCACGACGCGAACGCGGTGCGCTTCGCCGTCGCGGAGGACGGGACGCGCGCGTTCGCCGAGCCGGGTCAGCTGCTTCTGCGCGCGCGCGACGGCCGCGTGCTGGCCACGATCCGCACGCCGAACGTCGGAAAGCCGAACGCCGTCGCGTTCGACGGCGACGACGTGGTCCTCGTCTCCGACCTCCAGATCGCGCGCTACGGGAAGGACGGCACGCTGCGGCGGAGCGTGGCGCGGCCCGCCGATCAGGTCGGCACGACGACCGGCGTGACCTTCGCGGCGACGCGCCTCGCCATCGGCGGGGACAAAGGCGTCGCCCTATACGACTCGCTCGACGGGCAGCCGCACGTCATCCCGCGGCCGGTGGTGGCGCTGACCGCGCGGACCGACGGCAGCCTCATCTACGGGCTCGACTCCGGCGGCACGGTCCACATCATCGATCCCAATCTCGGGCAGGAGACCACTACGTTCTCCGGCAAGGGACCGGGCGGCGCGATCGCGTACGCGCTTGGCCCCAACCGGCTCTTCATCGCGCGCACCGACACACCGGCCATCGACGTCATCGACCTCGACGCGCACTCGACCGACACCGTGCCGCTCGCCAACGACCGCACCGGCGCGTTCACCTCGGGAGCGACCTCGCTCGCGGTCGTGCCACGCACCCAGTTCCTCTACGCGCTGACGCCGGGCAAGGTCGTCGTGATCGAGACGCATGGCGCATCGCCGTTCGCGTCCATACCGGTGAATGCCTCGGATCGCTTCCTCGGCATCGACGGCGACGACGACAAGCTCCTGGTCACCGGGGTCGATTCGACGGAGCTCATCGAGACGGGACGGCATGCGCTGGCGTGGCGCATCCCGGGCGTGCTCTTCGCCGCGATGCTGGCCTTCTTCCTCTACCTGCTGGCGCGACGCCTCTTCGCGTCCCCGCTCGTCGCGAACTTCGTGGGCGCGGCCACCGTGATCTGCGGCTCGATGTTCGCGCAGGCGCGCATCGGCATGAACGACATCTACGTGACCGCGTTCATCGTCGCCTGCTGGTACTTCATCGTCGCCGCCTATAAGCCGCAGCGCAGATGGTGGGTCGACATCCTCATCGCGGGCATGCTCATCGGCTTCGGCGCCGCGGCCAAGTGGGCCGCGATCTACACACTCGCCGGCATCTTCGTCGCCGCGGTCGCCGTGACCGCGTGGGCGTAC
>DASQIF010000174.1:0-3043 GCA_035631715.1 Candidatus Acidiferrales bacterium | reverse complement strand
ACGGTCCCGCAGCTGATCTCTGCCTGGACCTTCGCGCCCTCGCCGACCTGAAGCAGGTCGTTCGTGGAGATCTCGCCGGTGAAGGTGCCGTCGATACGGACCTTCCCCTCGAACGCGAGCTTGCCCTCGAACTCGGAACCTTTCCCGAGTAGGGCGTTGAGCTCGCTGCCCGCCGGTTCGTAACGCGTGTCTCGCTGCTGCATCGTCTTCCCCTCCGCTGGAGACTCAGTGCGCCCAGGCGTAGGCGGCTCGGCGGGACGCCACACCGGCGGCGTCGGCGACGTGCTCTCTTTGTCGGGACGCGACTTGTCGGTCGGTCGCTTGAACGTGATTCGGGACATTACTTCGTCAACGTGGGAATCGCTAGAACGTTCGCGTGGCAGTCCGTTAGCCGTTCGCCTCGCCGCGATAGCCCCACCGACGAGCGCGCCGAGTCCCATCGCGCTGAAGATCACCGGACGCCCGCCCGGGACGATCTCCGCCGTCGGGATGGCAAGGAAGAGGCCCACGAGGAAGCCCGCGGCCGCCCCGAAGACGAGGCCGACCGCGACCACGGTCCCCATCCGCGCTCCCACCGGGCGGATAGTCGTGCTCGGTGGCATGCCCGACAAGCGGGCGCCCGCTCTAGGCCAGCGGGAGGCGGGCGGTGACCCGCAGGCTGCGGGTCAGGGGGTTCCGGGCGAGCTCGACAGAGCCGCCCTGGGCTGAGAAGAGGAGCTGCGCCAGCTCGGCCGACATGCCGAGCTCGTCCTTGCCGCCGGCGACCTCGGCCGCCGGGCGGTAGGCGCCTGAGGAGATGACCAGCTCGGCCTTGTCGCCGCGCCTGTCAACCAGGAACGAGAGCTCGTCGCCCGTGGCGCGCTCGGCGATCAGCGACGCCAACGTCTGGCGGATCCGCGCGCGGTCGCCCCTGACCGACAGCGGACTCGACGGACCGGTCATGAGGATCCGGCGGTCGGCGCGCTGTTGCTCCGCCCGCAGCTCGTCGATGAGCTCGACGAAGTCGAACGTCGCGGGTCGGAGCGCGAGCTCGCCGTTCTGGAGGCGCACCATCGACGAGAAGTCGCGCGCGAGGAACATCATCTCGTCGGCGCGGCGACGCACGAGCTGCTTCAGCTCTTCGACGCTGCCGTCCCAGTGCTGCGAGAGCTCGACGAGCTGGCGCGCAGGATCCGCGAGGCCGCGGTCGAGGAGCTCGAGCGACCGGGCGCGCTGCGCGTCCTGCACGACGAGGCGGTCGCGGTCACGACGGATGCGCTCCACGGCGACGGCGGCAACGGTCAGGATGAGCGCGCGACTGACGGCGTTCCATACGAGCGCCGCCGTCGTCTGGGTCGAGCCGGTCACGACGTCGACGAGCGAGATCGCGCCCGCCAGGAGCGCGACGGCGATGGCGCGGCGCTGGCCGGCCGTCCAACCCGCCGCGACGACGGGGATGAGGTACAGGAGGGTGAGGCTGATCGTCGGCCCCGTCACGTAGTCGAGGTAGCCGATGAGCAGCACGCCGATGGCGCACAGAACGACGCGGAGGTCCTTCTCGCTGAAGCGCATAGATCGCGATTGTGTATGCGGGGCAGGACGAGCGGCATAGCCCGTTCGGGGGGCGACGGCGACCCAGCGGTGGCGACCGAATCGGTCGCTCGCCTGCTGGCCGCTATGGTCATGCACCAATGCCTAGTCGACCCCGCGTCCTGCTCGTGGAGGACGACCCCGCGACCCTCGAGGTACTGGCGACCGCGCTGCGTGAGGAGTTCGCGGTCTGGGTGGCGCGCGACGGCACGCATGCGCTCGAGGTCGCGGAGGAGCTCGACTGGAACGCTGACGTCCTCGTCGTCGACCTAGCCCTCGGCGAGGGTCCGCGTGGTGACCAGTTCGTCGCCTACTACCGGACGAGGGCCTCGCGCGACGTGCCGGTGATCGTCGTCAGCGGAGCACCGCGCGCTTACGAGATCGCCCGTGCCATGCGGACCGCGACGATGCTCTTCAAGCCGCTCGGTATCGACGAGCTCGTCCGCGCGGTCCGGCTCTTCACCGCGCGTCCCCGGGAAGGCGAGATAGCGAGTTAGCGCCGCGCGACCGTTGTCCGTCTGTCAAGAGACACGACGAGGAGCGTCGGTGCCGCAGGCGTACTAGCCCAAAAGTCCTGCCTCTCGATTTAGGCCCGCTATCCGTTAGGCCCGCGTCATGGATCGAAGCGCGATGCCCACCCTCGTCGATGGTGACCGGCGCAGCCAGGTCTCGGCGCAGGTAAGCCGCCGCAACGTCTACCTCCGGTCGATCGCGGAGGGATTCGCGGTCTTCGTTTCGGAGCGTGCCGAGGCATGGATGCCGAAGCTGCGCCGCGAAAGTGAACTGCCCTATCCCAGGGTGATCATCCGGGACGCGCTGCGCGCGGCGGCCGCGTCATCGGCGGGCGCGGATCGCGCACGTTGGACCTCGTGCCTCGCGGAACTCGAGTACTACGTGCCCGACCGGGAGCTCGAGCCCTACTGGGCAGCCCTCGAGCACGAGCGCGCATGCATATGGCTCATGGGTCACGCCAACATCGAACATCGGCTGGATCGTCCAGCCGGACTCTCGCCCGAGCAACTCGCCGCGTACCAACATCATGTCGCGAAAGCGGCGGCCTTACGGCCGCTCCTCGACAAGGTCACCGCGGCTGCGCTCCGTGCGCGAGACGCCGTGGTCGAGGTGGCCGACCGTAGTGCGTTCGACCTTGAGCATGTCAAGCCACGCATCGACGACGCGCGCATCCCACTGTAAGCCGCGTCCGCGCTCGAACTCCGCTCTGATTTGCGACCATGGCAGCGCCTTCCGGTAGACGCGGTCCGAGTTCATCGCGTCGTACGCGTCGCACACCGAGATGATCGAGGCTTCAATAGGCAGCTCCGAACCACCAAGGGCAAGGGGGTAGCCCGTGCCGTCGATGCGCTCGTGATGCGCGCGGACAAGCGCCGCGCCCTCCCAGAAGTCGGGGAGCTGCGCCAGCAGGCGATATCCCGTCTCGGAATGCTCCCGCATCACTGAGCGTTCGCCCGCATCG
>DASQIF010000173.1:0-4544 GCA_035631715.1 Candidatus Acidiferrales bacterium | reverse complement strand
GCGAGCCCGCAGGCTCGCGATTTCGGGCCGACGACGGCGACGACGGTCGCGCGAGGGTCCACGAGTCCGAAGACGAGTGGAGCCTTGCGTGACCGTACGTCGCCCGCCGGCTCGTCAAGTTTACGGAAACCAAGCGCCCGGGGTCAGCAACTCGCATACTGCGGCGCCATGCTGCCAATCGGCGACCAGGACACGCGGCAGGGCCTGCCCCTCGTCAACATCGCCATCATCGCCGTAAATGTCCTTGTCTTCATCCTCCTCCAGCTCCCGAACGACGCCTTCACGATGGGCTTCAGCGTCATCCCGAAGGAGATCACCCACGGCATCGACCTCGTCGGGCCGCAGTCCATAACGCTGCCCGATGGCACCACCGATGTCATCCAGGAAGCCCCCGGCCCGAACCCGATCTGGCTCACCCTGTTCACGTCGATGTTCATGCACGGCGGATGGACGCATATCGGCGGGAACATGCTGTTCCTCTTCATCTTCGGCGACAACGTCGAGCGCCTCTTCGGCTCGCTGAAGTACCTGGCCTTCTACCTCATCTGCGGCATCGCCGCGGACTTCGCGCAGATCTACGCGTCACCCGACTCGGTCATCCCGAGCCTCGGCGCGTCGGGCGCGATCAGCGGCGTGCTCGCGGCGTACGTGTTCTTCTTCCCGAAGAACCCTGTCCGCGTGCTCCTCACGTTCGGCTACTTCATCCGCGTCACTGCGGTGCCGGCCTTCGTGATGATCGGGCTGTGGATCCTGATCCAGCTCGTCTCCGGCATCGGCTCCATCGCCGAGACCGCGCAGACGGGCGGCGTCGCGTACTTCGCGCACATCGGCGGCTTCGCCGCGGGGATCGCGCTCGCGTTCCTCTTACGGCCGTTCGTGGATCAGAGCGGGACGCGCTTCGAGAACGCCTAGATGATGCGGGCGAGGCGGTCCACGTCGTCAGCGATGTCGCTTTTCCCGTCGAGCCGGTAGGCCCGCGACAGCAGCCCGCACTTCTCCTTCGCGACGTCGCGGCGGCCCAGCGCGCAGTTCACTTCGATGAGCAGCCGCTGCGCCTCGCGGTCGGTGAAGCCGTGGCCGATGAAGTCGAGAAGCACGTCCGATGCTGACTGCAGCTTGCCGAGGGCGAGCAGCCGGCGCGCCGCGTCGAGGACCGCTTCGGTCGCTCGCGCGTCGTGCGCGCCGGTGAGGAGGGCAGCGCGCGAGGCGGCCGTGGCGGCCGCCTCGATGCCGCTGCCGGTGGTGAGGAGAGAGGAGAGCTGCGTTTCGATGTCCATGACCGGACGCCCCGCGACCGGCTGCTGCAACTTCTTCAGGACGCCGGCGCGCGCGAGCACGTCGATCGCCGCGCCGTCGTCGGCGCGGTTCGGCTGCGTCACGGTCGTCGCGTCCTTCAGCACGACCGCGGTGTCGGAGGCGCTCGGACGCGTGCGCGCGCTGAGCGGGCCGGCGGCCGGCATCGACGGCTTCGCTTCGGCGGGCTTCGCCTCGACCGGCTTCACCTCCGCAGCCTTCGCCTCGACCGGTTTGACCTGCGGCATGCCGTTCTTCGGGACGCCGTTCGACACGGGCTTCACCACGACCGTCTCGACATGCGGGGGCGGTACGACGGGCGCGGGCCGGACGGGCGCGGCGCGCGGCGGCTGTGGCGCGTCCAAGCGCGAGTGCGTCGCGGTGACGCGATCGACGAGGACCGTGAGGCCTGGCAGATCGCCGAGGGTCTCGCGTCCATACGCGAGCTCGAGCAGCGCGCGGCGCGAATCGCCGGTGGTCACGGCGACGTCGACGAACCGCCCGTACTCCTCGACCGCGCCGGGGAGGTCGCCCTGGTTCGCGAGGGCCGCCGCGAGGCGTCGGTGCGCGGCGAGATCCGCCGGCGCGAGCGCGACCGCCTCCGCGAGCAGCGAGACCGCCGACGCGCGATCGCCGGCCTTCGCGTACTTCGCGGCGCCGTCGCGTAGAGCGGTAAGGGCGGCTGGGACGTCTTCGACCGCCGCAAGCGTGCGGCCGAGGCCGACATACGACTCCAGGTCGCCGTGCTTCGCGACGAGCTCGAGGTAGGCCTTCTCGGCCTGACGCAGTTTGCCGCTCGCGAGCAGCTTGGCGGCCGCCTCGGACGCGAGCGCGTGGCTGCCCTTGGACGGCGCCGGCCCGTGCGCGTGTGACAGCGCGTCGGCCATCGCCGAAGCCTTCTGCTCACCCATCACGCGCACGGCGCGGGCACGCACGCCGTCGATGAGCGCCGGCACGTCGTTCTGCGTGACCGTGTTCGCGTTCAACCCGAGGGCGTGTAGCTCGCTCGACAGGAACGTCTGCGCGGCCGGGCCGAGATAGCCCTTCGCGACGCCGAGCAGCGACTGCGCGAGCGCGTTCAGTCGTCGCCTCCGGTGGACTCGGACAGCGCGTAGAACCGGAGGGCGTTCAGCATGCGATCGAACGCCGACGCGACCTCGCGCGTGATGTCGTCGCCGGCGCGCGTGTCGAACTCGGCCACGCGCAGGTCGACGTCACCGGTCGAGACCGCGGTCGCCTCGCCCACGAGACGGCGCAGCGGACCGACGAGCGAGCGCGTGAGGAGCACTCCGATGATCATCGAGAGCAGCAGGCCGATCCCGACGACCGAGAGCGCGTTGAACGTCGCGTCGTCCGCGGCCTTCGTGTACGTGGTGAGCGGGACCGCGAGGACGTAGGCCCACGGCTTCGCGACGAGACGCGTTACGACGCCGCGCTGCTCGTCGACCCCCTTGCCGTACGAGAACTGCGCGGTCGTGGTCTTGCCCTTCGGCAGCACGTCGAGCGCGCTCTTCAAGGTCGGGAGCGGGTCGACGACGAGCTGGTCCGGCGTCTTCAGGTTGCCGAAGCGCTTGTCGGCGAGCAGCTTCGCGGTGGTATCCGCGTCGATCGGCGCGATCGGGTGATAGATGAGCGCCTCGGCCTGGTCGCGGTGTCCCTTCGTCTCCGAGACCGCGAGGCGGATGCCGTAGTCGTCCACGAGGAAGCCATGTGCGCCCTCGCCGACCGATCCGGCGTCCGTCTCGACGATGTCCCAGATCGCCGCGAGGTTCACCCGCGTCCGGACGACGGCGAGCACGACCTTGCCATCGGTGACCGGCGCGGAGAAGAAGAGCGCGGGCTTGTTCGTGATGACCGAGTACGACGGATCGCTGATGTACGGAGTGCCCTTCATCCCGGTCGTGAAGTACTCGCGGAACTTCACGCTGGTGCCCTCGTCGCTCGCGACCGACGCGGCGACGATGTCGCCGTTGGGATCGACGACGGCGATGGACTCGTACTCGGGCGCGCGCGCCGCGGCCGCGACCAGGGCCTGACGCGCTGCGGCCTTCGCCGCGGGGTCCTTCAGGTTCTCTCCGAAGCGGACGATGTCGGGGAGCTTCCCGACGAGGACGATGTCGCCCAGCCGGCTCTGCAGGTACGCGTCGATGGCCGAAGCGGTCGACGTGGAGCGCTGCTGGATGTTCGTGACGCCGAGGGTCGTCAGGTCATTGCGGGTGTTGTTGATCGAGACCGCGGAGACAAGCGCGATCGGCACGACGCCGACCACGAGCAGTGCGCCAAGGACCTTCTGCCAGAAACGCGGACGAAGCATCCCCCGTGTCCTCCGTGCGCGCCCGTACCCGCCGTGGCGCGTTGCGCCACAGTGCGAGCAAGCACGCGTGCGGACGAGTCACCCGTATGGGGTACGAGTGGTACCAAAAAGGGGCTAGTACTCAGCGGATGACGCGCGTCGAGCGGCGGGAATCCCTCAGCAATCCGCGCAGGAGACGCTTCGAGCTCTCGATGTCCTCGCGGTCCCCCTCGGTCAGACCGGTCCGATCGGTATCCACGCGCCACCAGCACTCGAAACCCCAGAGACGCTCGTCGCCGATCCGAAGGCGCGGGATGCCGGTGCCGAGATGGCGCAGCTCGCCGGTCTCGAAGTCGAAGAAGCCCTCGAACACGGCCGGCGAACCGCTGCGATCCGGCTCGCCTTCGCGCGCGTCGACGAGGATGAGGCACGACGTGCCCGGCCGGATGTCGTCCGGGCTGCGCGGCGCGCGCCCGCGCCCACCCCGGCGCGTGCGACGATCGCGGCTGAACGCATCGGCCGGTGCGATCGTGCGATCGGCCCGCGTGCGCGGGCCGCGACGATCGCGACCGCGCGGCGGCTCGGGCCGCGCGCTTGGTCGCTCGGGCTGCGCGGGGGCTTGCTGCGGCCGCGCTGGTCCGCGTCGCCTTCCACCGCGACGCCGACGCTGCGGTCGCTCGGGGCGTGGCCCCGAATCTCCTTCCCCACCGGACATCGTCACGCCATCAGTCTGTCACGCGCTCGCTCCCTACACTTGAGGTCCGAGATGAGGCAGGACGAAGGCGTCCACGAGGTCTTCGACGAGTTCAAGCGACAGCTGCCGGACGTCGACCCGCAGGAGACGGAGGAGTGGGTCGAGTCGCTCGACGCCCTCGTCGACCAAGCGGGGCCCGAGCGCGCGCGTTTCGTCCTCTACAAGCTCCTCAAGCGGGCGCGGATGCTCCACATCGGCCTGCCG
>DASQIF010000172.1:0-1547 GCA_035631715.1 Candidatus Acidiferrales bacterium | reverse complement strand
CGCGTCGCGGCGCTGCGCACGCTCATCGGGCTCCTCGCCGGCGGGGTCGACGGGGCGGCGGACGCCCTCGTCGATGCGGCGATCGTCCAGTCCTACCGCGCCACGGGACGCAGCGGCGACGAGGACGCGCCGCATGGACGGACCCCCGCTCTCGCCGACGTGGTGATGCATCTTGACGCGCACGCCGAGACGCGCGCCCTCGCCGCGCGGCTCGCCCGGTACACCACCGGATCCTCGGCCTGGCTCTTCCGCCGCGACGCGCCGCGCATCAGCGCGGAGGGCGAGAGCGTTGTCTTCTCGCTCGCGGGCCTCCCCGAGGAGGAGCGCACGGCGGCGATGTTCCTCGTGCTCGACGCGGTGTGGTCGCGCATCGCCGACGCGGCGCGCCCGACGCTCATCGTCGTCGACGAGGCCTGGTGGCTCATGCGCAGCCCGGAGACCGCGCGCTACCTCGTGCGCATCGTGAAGACCGCGCGCAAGAGGCGCGCCGGGCTCACCCTCCTCACGCAGGACACCGACGACGTCCTCGCGCACGCCGACGGACGCGCCCTTGTCACCAACGCCGCGCTGCAGATCCTCCTGCGCGCCGCGCCGCAGTCGCTCCCGGCGCTCTCCGAGCTCTTCCGCCTCACGCACGCCGAGCAGCAGTTCCTCCTCACCGCGGGCCGCGGCGACGCGCTTCTGGTCGCGGGGGCACACCGCGTCCCGCTCCATGTCGTGGCGAGCGACGCCGAGCGCGCGCTCATCGAGCGCAGGTCGTGACGCGGGCGCTCGTCCTCGTGCTGGCCTGCGTCGTGAGCGTCGGCGCCGTTGCCGGTGCGACCGAGGCCGCGGCGACGCCGCCGGTGCCGCTCTTCGCATCCGTGCCTGCGGGCGGGTACCCCGACCCGTTCCCGTACGGCGAGTGCACCTACTGGGTCGCGTACAACGTGCCGGTCAGCTGGGGCGGCGACGCGAAGGACTGGCTCGAGGGCGCGCGCGCCGCCGGTGCCGAGGTCGCCGACACGCCGTCGGTCGGCGCGGTCGCGGTGTTCACACCCGGCGGCGCGTACAGCGAGCTCGGGCACGTGGCCGTGGTGGTCGCGGTCAGCGCGACCGGCTACCGCGTGAGCGAGATGCACGCCCCCGATCTGGGCGTGGTGCGCGAGCGCGAGATCGCCTGGCCCGACGCCCACGTCGCGGGATTCATCCTGCCGCGCGGCGCACCGTGATCACGCCGACGCTCGACTACGAGATCGGGCGGATCCTCGCCGCGATCGGGCCGATCGCCCTTGCCGCCGCGACCGTCGCGCCGGCGGCGCTGGGCGTCGCGCTCGCCGCGGCCGTCACCCGCCGCCGCGGCGGGCTGCATCCGCCGGCGTTCGCGTTCCCGCGCGCACGCCAGGCCACGCGCGTCATCGGCACCTCCGTCGACGGACGGATCCCGCGCCCGGTCGCGCTCTCGGTCACGGCGTCGCGCCAGCACCTGCACGTGCTCGGGCCGACCGGGACCGGGAAGTCGACGCTCCTGCTCAACCTAGTGGCGCAGGACATCGCCGCCGGTCGCG
>DASQIF010000171.1:0-5535 GCA_035631715.1 Candidatus Acidiferrales bacterium | reverse complement strand
GCATCCTGCTCGTGCTCCAGCGCCTTCTCGACGCCGGGCTGCTGAATGCCGACGCGATGACCGTGACCGGCCGCACCATCGGCACCGAGGCGCGCGCCGCGAAGGAGACGCCGCGGCAGGAGGTCGTGCGTCCGCTCGCGACGCCGCTCGCGAAGAGCGGCGGCATGGTCATCGTGAAGGGCTCGCTCGCGCCCGAGGGCGGCGTCATGAAGGTGGCCGGTCATGCGATGGCCGCGCGCCGCTTTACCGCGCGCGTGTTCGATCGCGAGGAGGACGCCTTCGCCGCGGTCGTCGGCAAGAAGATCGCCGAGGGCGACTGCCTCGTCATCCGCTACGAGGGGCCGAAGGGCGGGCCGGGGATGCGCGAGATGCTCGGCGTCACCGGAGCGATCGTCGGCGCGGGCCTCGCCGACAAGGTCGCGCTCGTCACCGACGGGCGCTTCAGCGGCGCGACCCACGGCCACGTCGTCGGGCACATCGCGCCCGAGGCGTTCGTGGGCGGTCCGCTCGCGCTGGTGACGGAGGGCGACGCGATCCTCATCGACCCGGAGAACCGGCGCCTCGACCTCGAGGTCGACGCGACCGAGCTCGCCCGCCGGCGCGCCGCCTGGAGGGCGCCCGCGCCCCGTTACACGTCCGGGGTGATGGAGAAATACGCACGCCTGGTGTCGAGCGCGAGCGAGGGCGCCGTCACTTGTGCAGTCTGAATAACGACCGTGCGACGCGTTGACCCGGTCAGACCGCGCCCTCTAGCGTTCGTCCCGATGGCCCTTATCCCGTTCGTCGTTCTCATCGTCGTGGCCCCGATCCCGGGGTCCGGCACACGCGCGGGGGGCTAGCGCCGCACACAGAGGACACCAGCGAGAAACCGAAGGCCTCCCGAACGGGGAGGCCTTTTCAGTTCCCGAAGGAACACGAGGAAGGAGGCGACCGACATGGCACTGCGAGAGATCAGCGCGCGAGAGGTGGCCGCCTCCCCGCTCAACGAGGTCTTCGGCTCGTTCATCGACGAGACCATCGGCATCGTCGCGCGCCAGACGCGCGACACCGTGTCGTTCGCCGTCGGCTCCCCGGCCCGCGAGGCGCTCGACCTCGTCGGCGCCGCAGAGCTCGCGTCCGCGGTCATCCGGCGGGAGGGCGCGAGCGCGCTCGGGTACACGATCACCGAGGGCGAGCCGGAGCTGCGCGAGGCCGTCGCCGCCGACGCGCGGCGCCGCGGCCTGAGCGTCACCGCGGACGAGGTGCTCATCAGCGCCGGCGCGCTGCAGGGGATCGATCTGCTCTGCCGCGTGTATCTCCGGCCGGGCGATGTCGTCGTCGCGGAGTCGCCGGCGTTCGCGAACGCGCTGTCGGCGTTCCGCAATCACGGCGCGCGCGTGCTCCAGGTCCCGATGGACGACGAGGGCATGGACGTGCACGCCGCCGCGCGCCTCCTGCGCCGCGAGCGCATACGGCCGCGGATGTTCTTCGTCGTGCCGAACTTCCAGAACCCCACCGGCGAGACGCTCTCCGAGCGGCGACGCGAAGCGCTCTGCGCGCTCGCGGCGTCGTGCGGTGCGATCGTCGTCGAGGACGATCCCTACGCGCTGCTGCGCTACCGCGGCCACGACCTTCCGCCGATCGCGTCGCTGGCGGTGAAGGCCGACGTCGTCTCGGTCGGGTCGTTCTCGAAGACGTTCCTGCCGGGCCTGCGCGTCGGCTGGGTCATCGCGCCGGTCGAGGTCGTGCGCCGCATGGCCGCGGCGAAGCAGACGATGGACTCGTCGACCGGGACGCTCGGGCAGCGCCTGGTCGTGGAGTTCCTCCGACGCGGCGGCGCGGACGCGCACGTCGCGCGGCTGCGCGACATGTACCGCGAGAAGCAATCGCGCGCGCGCGCCGCGCTCGCTCGCGAGCTCGCCGGCACCGGCGTCACCTGGAACGACCCCGACGGCGGCTTCTACTTCTGGGTGAAGCTCCCGCAGGGCCTCGACGCACGGGCGCTCCTCGACGTCGCGCTCGACGAGGGTGTCGCGTTCGTCCCCGGGCAGGCGTTCACCATCGGCGACGACCACCGCAGCGCGCTGCGCTTCTCGATCAGCGGCCCGACGCCGGATCGCATCGACGAGGGCGTGCGCCGGTTGCGGCGCGCGCTCGATCGGATCCTCGCGTGACGCTCACCGCATCGCGGCTCGACTCCCGCGCTGTCGCCGATGCGGCCGCACGCATCGGGCCGCATGTGCGCCGCACGCCGACCGAGCGGTCCGCCCCGCTCGGCGCGCTCGCCGGACGCGAGGTGTACCTGAAGCTCGAGAACCTGCAGCACACCGGCGCGTTCAAGATCCGCGGCGCGCTCAACGCGATCCTGCGTCTCGATCCGGCGGCCCGGTCGCGCGGCGTCGTCACCGCATCCGCGGGGAACCACGGCCAGGGCGTCGCCTTCGCGGCGCGGCTCGTCGGCGCGCCGGCGTGCGTCGTCCTTCCGCACGGCGTCCCGCTCGCGAAGCTCACCGCCGTCCAGCGCGCGGGCGCCGAGACCGTGCTCGCCGACGGCGGGTACGACGGCGCGGACGCGACGGCGCGCGACCTCGCGCGCACGCGCGGACTCGCGTACGTGCACGCGTTCGACGACGACGACGTCATCGCCGGGCAGGGCACGCTCGCGCTCGAGCTCGCGGCCGACGCGGACATCGACACGGTCGTCGTCCCGGTGGGCGGCGGCGGCCTCATCGCCGGCGTCGCCCTGGCGCTCGCCGGGCGGCGGCCACGCGTGCGCGTCATCGGCGTGCAGTCGGCGGGCGCGCCCGCGTTCGCGCGCTCGTTCGCGAGCCGACGGCCGGCCGAGGCGACCGCGTCCACCATCGCCGACGGCATCGCGGTGCGCCGCCCGGCGGAGCGCACGCTCGCGATCGCGCGCGTCCTCGTCGACGACGTGATCACCGTCTCCGATGAAGCGATCGCGCGCGCGATCGTCGTACTCCTCGAGCACCACAAGCTCCTCGCGGAGGGCGCGGGCGCCGCCGCGCTCGCGGCAATGCTCGAGGCGAACGGCCACGTCGGCGGCAAGCGCGTCGCCGCGGTCATCAGCGGCGGCAACATCGACCCGAACCTGCTCGGCAAGGTCCTGCAGCAGGGGCTCGCGTCCGCCGGCCGCTACCTCGCGTTCCGCACCTGGCTCGACGACCGGCCGGGCATGCTCCACGAGCTCACCGGCATCCTCGCCGAGGAGCGCATCAACATCCTTCACGTCGGCATCCACCGGCTCGGCCCGTACGCTGCGCTCGGCCGCGTCGGCCTCGACGTCATCGTCGACACGCGCGACCGCGCGCACGCCGAGCAGGTGCTCGCGCTGGTGCGCGGCCGCGGCTTCCCGGCCGAGGAGATCCTCGACACGGTGCCCGGCGCATGACCGCGCGCACGCTCGCGGAGAAGATCTGGGACGCGCACGTCGTCGCGAGCGACGACGGCGCCGATCTCCTATTCGTCGATCTGCATCTGGTGCACGAGGTCACCTCGCCGCAGGCCTTCGACGGTCTGCGTCAGGCCGGTCGTCGCGTGCGGCGGCCCGAGCTCACGCTCGCGACGATGGACCACAACGTCCCCACCACCAGCGCGACGCCGGCGGACCCGATCTCGATCGGCCAGATGGACGCCATGACGCGGAACGCGCGCGACTTCGGCGTGCGCCTGTATCCGGTCGGCGCGCCGGAGCAGGGGATCGTCCACGTGATCGCGCCGCAGCTGGGCATGACCCTTCCGGGCATGACCATCGTCTGCGGTGACAGCCACACCTCGACCCACGGCGCGTTCGGGTCGATCGCCTTCGGCATCGGCACGAGCGAGGTCGAGCACGTGCTCGCGACCCAGACGCTGTGGCAGCGCCGCCCCGGCACGATGTGCGTGACGGTGGACGGCGCGCTGCCGGCGGGCGTCTCCGCGAAGGACCTCATCCTGGGCACGATCGCGCGCCTCGGCACGAGCGGCGGTGTCGGCGCCATCGTCGAGTACCGCGGCTCCGCCGTCCGCGCACTTTCGATGGACGGTCGCATGACCGTCTGCAACATGTCCATCGAGCTCGGCGCCCGGGCTGGCCTCGTCGCGCCGGACGATGTGACCTTCGCGTTCGTGGAGGGACGCCCGCACGCGCCGCGCGGCGCGGCGTGGACGGCGGCGCTCGACGCGTGGCGCCGGCTGCCCACCGACGACGGCGCCGCGTTCGATCGCGAGGTCCACATCGACGCGCGCGAGCTGCGGCCCTACGTCACGTGGGGGACGAACCCGGGTCAGAGCGTGACCATCGACGGGCGCGTCCCGGATCCCGACGCGCTTCCCGCCGAGCAGCGCGAGGCCGCGGTGCGCGCGCTCCGCTACATGGACCTGCGGGCCGGCACGCCGATCCGCGACGTCGCCGTGGACGCGGTGTTCGTCGGCTCGTGCACGAACGCGCGCCTCGAGGACCTGCGCACGGCCGGCGAGGTCGTCCGCGGACGCCGCGTGCGGTCGGGCATCCGCGCGCTCGTCGTGCCGGGCTCGATGGCGGTGAAGGCGCAGGCCGAGCGCGAGGGTCTCGACCGCGTGTTCCGCGACGCCGGCTTCGACTGGCGCGACGCCGGATGCTCGATGTGCCTGGGCATGAACCCCGACGTGCTGCGTCCGGGCGAGCGCTGCGCCTCGACCTCGAACCGGAACTTCGAAGGACGCCAGGGCCCCGGCGGCCGCACGCATCTCGTGTCGCCCGCCGTCGCCGCGGCCACGGCCATCGCCGGGCACTTCGCGCTGCCGGAGGATCTCTGATGGAACCCGTGAGACGCGTGGTCGGCCGCGCGCTGCCGCTCGACCGCGAGAACGTCGACACCGACCAGATCATCCCGTCGCACTGGCTGAAACGGACCGAGCGCACCGGCTACGGCGCCGGTCTCTTCGAGGCCTGGCGACGCGATCCGGCGTTCGTCCTGAACGACCCGCGCTACCGCGGCGCGCGGGTGCTCGTCGCCGGCGCGAACTTCGGGAGCGGCTCGTCGCGCGAGCACGCCGCATGGGCGCTGCTCGAGGGCGGCTTTCGCGCCGTGATCGCGCCGAAGCTCGCCGACATCTTCCGCGGGAACGCGCTCCGCAACGGCCTCGTGCCGGTCACGCTCGCGATGCCGGCGGTCACGGCGCTCATGCGCGCGGCCGAACGCGACCCGGCGCTCGAGGTCGTCGTCGACGTCGAGGCCGGTGCGGTCCACGCCGCGGCGATCGGCCTGCACGAGCACTTCGTGCTCGAGGCGCGCGCCCGCGACGCGCTGGTGAACGGCTGGGACGAGATCGAGATCACGCAGAAGCACGCCGCGGACATCGCGGCGTTCGAGGCGACGCGTTCGGCATGGCTGCCGACGACGACGAGGAGGGCGACATGAGTACGGTCGAAGAACGTCTTGCGGCGATGCCCGCGCTGGGCACCGAGATCAGCGAGGACAGCTGGGCCTTCCACGACGAGCAGTTCGTTCGGCTGGCCGACGCGAAGGTGAGCATCGCGACGCACGCGCTGAACTACGGCACCGGCATCTTCGAGGG
>DASQIF010000170.1:0-10429 GCA_035631715.1 Candidatus Acidiferrales bacterium | reverse complement strand
TCTTGCGGCGATGCCCGCGCTGGGCACCGAGATCAGCGAGGACAGCTGGGCCTTCCACGACGAGCAGTTCGTTCGGCTGGCCGACGCGAAGGTGAGCATCGCGACGCACGCGCTGAACTACGGCACCGGCATCTTCGAGGGCATCCGCGCGTACTGGGACGACGAGCGCGAGCAGCTCTCGGTCTTCCGGCTGCGCGATCACTTCGCGCGCATGGAGCGCTCGTGCCGGATCATGCGCACGCCGCTGCCGATGGGCCCCGACGCCCTCGCCGCGCTCACGGTCGAGCTCCTCCGGCGCAACGCGTACCGGCAGGACGTGTACGTCCGGCCGCTCGCGTACAAGGCCGCGCGCTCGATCAAGGTCGCGCTCGACGGCCTGCGCCCGGCCTTCTCGATGTTCTCCTTCCCGCTCGGCGCGTACTTGCCGACGAACGGCCTCAGCGCGACGGTCACGAGCTGGCGACGCGTGTCGGACAACGCGATCCCGGCGCGCGGCAAGCTCACCGGTGCGTACATCAACACCGCGCTCGCGGTCGACGAGGCGCACGACAAGAACGCCGACGAGGCGATCTTCCTGACGGAGTCCGGCCACGTGTCGGAGGGTGGCTCGTCGAACATCTTCATCGTGCGCGACGGCGTGCTCGCGACGCCGCCGGTCTCCGCGGACATCCTCGAGGGCATCACCCGCGACAGCGTCATGCGCATCGCGCGGGAGCGCCTCGGCCTGCGCACCGTCGAGCGCGACATCGACCGCACCGAGCTCTATCTCGCGGACGAGGTCTTCTTCTGCGGGACCGGCGCGCAGGTCGCGCCGTGCGTGACCATCGATCGCCGCCCGGTCGGCGACGGCCGCATCGGCCCGGTCACGAAGCGCATCGGCGATCTGTACTTCGCGGTCGCGCGCGGCGCCGACGCCTCGTATCCCGAATGGCGCACCGCGGTGTACGCGTGAACGTCGGATACCAGGGTCTCGCGGGCGCGTTCTCCGAGGCGGCCGCAGCGGCGCTCTTCCCGCAGGACAAGCCGCTCGCCTGGCGCACCTTCGCCGAGGTCTTCGCCAACCTCGAGTCCGGCGAGACCAGCGCGGCGGTGGTGCCGGTCGAGAACTCGCACGCCGGCGTCGTCGCCGACGTGTACGACCTCCTGCACGTCCATCGCGGCGTGCACGTGGTCGGCGAGGTCGTGGTCCGCGTCCGGCACAGCCTGCTCGGCGCGAAGGGCGCGAGCCTGGACAAGATCCGCGTCGCGCGGTCGCACCCCCAGGCCCTGGCGCAGTGCGAGGAGTTCCTGCGGCGGATGAACATCCAGCCGCAGGTCGCGTACGACACCGCCGGCGCCGCTATGGAGGTCGCCGCGCTCGGGAACCCGACCGTCGCGGCCATCGCGAGCGGCCGCGCCGCGCGTCAGTACGGGTTGCAGGTGCTCGCGAGCGGCATCGAGACGAGCTCCGACAACGTCACGCGCTTCTTCGCGCTGGCGCGCGAGGACGAGGACGTGAGCGCGCGCATCGCGCCGGAGCACCGCACCGGGACCACCAAGACGAGCCTCGTGTACACGACGAAGAACGAGCCCGGCTCGCTCATCCGCTCGCTGCAGCCGTTCGCGACCGCGGGCCTGCAGCTCACGAAGATCGAGTCGCGTCCGTCCCGCGCGGCGCCGTGGGACTACGTCTTCTATCTGGACTTCGAGGGCGATCCGTGCACGACGCCCGCGCGCGAGGCGCTCGCGCTCATGCGCACGTGCTGCGAGTGGGTCCAGGTGCTCGGCACCTATCCGGCCGCCGGCACGGTGCTCGAACCCGATCTCTAGCTTGTCTTAGCCTCACCGCATGGCCTCGGTCACCGTCCCGACGCGGGAAGGCCAGTACGGCGAGCGCGTCGTCGCGGTCGAGCCCGGCGGCGTCGAGTTCATCCCGCTCTCGGAACGCCACGGTCGCCCGCTCGATCTCTTCTGGACGTGGATGTCGCCGAACCTCGAGTTCGCGACGGTGTTCGTCGGCACGATCGGCATCGTGCTGTTCGGCGGAAGCCTCTGGAGCGTGGTGGGCGGCATCGTCGTCGGCACCGCCCTCGGATCGATCACGCACGGCGTGCTGAGCTCGTGGGGCCCGCGCCTCGGCGTGCCGCAGATGGTGCAGAGCCGCGCAGCGTTCGGGTACCGCGGGAACGTCCTGCCCGCGGCGCTGAACACCTTCACCGCGGGGATCGGCTGGTTCATCGTGAACAGCGTCAGCGGAGCGTTCGCGCTCATGGCGCTGTTCGACATGGGGGCTTCGCTCTTCCCGGTCGCCTTCCTCATCATCGTCGCGGCGCAGGTCGCGGTCGCCTTCTTCGGTCACAACCTGGTGCACGCGTTCGAGCGTGCCGCGTTCGTGCCGCTGGTGATCATCTTCGCGATCGCGACGGGATTCATCCTCGCGAACGCGCACGCCGTCGCGTTCAACGCCGCGGCGCCGGTCGCGTTCGGCGGCGATCTCGGCGCGTTCATCCTCACCGCCGCCGCCGCCTTCGGATACGCCCCGGGCTGGAACCCGTACGCCTCGGACTACACGCGCTACCAGCGCCCCGGCGCGGACCTCCGCGCGGTCGGTCTCTGGGCGGGCCTCGGCGTCTTCGTTTCGTGCGTCGCGCTCGAGGTGGCCGGCGCGGGCCTGGCCACGGTCGCCGGTACGAAATGGGGACCGAACGACATCCCGACCGCGCAGCTCGCGCAGGCCATGCCCGATCTCGTCTACAAGGCGACGCTCCTCGCGATCGCGCTCGGCGCCGTGGCCGCGAACGTCCTCAACATCTACTCGGCCGCGATGTCCTTCCTCACGCTCGGCGTTCGGCTCACGCTCCGGCAGCGCCGCGCGATCGTCGCGGCCGCATCGGGTCTCCTCGGCCTCGTCATCGGCATCGCCTTCGAGGCGAACGTCGGTCCCGGGAGCAAATACGAGGAGTTCCTGCTCGTCATCAGCTACTGGATCGGCCCGTGGCTGGGCGTGATCTTCGCCGACCACTGGCTGCGCCGCGGCGACTACGGCGATGGCTCGATCTTCTTCGACGCGCGTCGCGACGGCTGGCAGGGTCCGGTCGCGATGCTCGTGGCCGGCGCGGTCGCGATCTACTTCTTCGCGGCGCAGGCGCTCTACACCGGTCCGGTGCCGCTCCGGTGGCCGCAGCTCGGCGACCTCACGTTCCTGGTCGGCTTCGCGCTCGCGTGGATCCTGACCGTCGCGTTCCGGCGCGGCGCTCGCGGGACGCGTTAGGCCCGCGGGAGCAGCCGCAGCAGGTCCGCGCTGAGGTCGCCCGAGCACACCTCTTCGACCGGACCGCGCATCCGGATCTCGCCGTCGTCGGCGATGGCTATCGCCAATCCACCGCCGGGCATGCTGACGGTGACGTCGGGCGCGATGAGCCCCTTCCGATGGCAGGCCGCCGCGACCGCGCAGCTCGATGAGCCCGACGCGAGGGTGTACCCGGCGCCGCGCTCCCAGATCTCGATCCGCACCTCGCCGCGCGACATGACCTGCGCGAACTGGACGTTGGTGCGGTGCGGGAACGCGGGGTGGTTCTCGATCCTCGGACCGAGGCGGCGGACGTCGACCTGCGCCAGGTCGGGGACGATGACGACGCAGTGCGGATTGCCGAGATCCACCGCGGTCACCGCGATGCGCCGCCCGTCGACCTCGATCGATGACAGGGCCTCGTCGATGCGCGCCTTGCCCATATCCACGGTGATCTGCGCGACGCGACCCGCCTCGTGCTCGACGAGGCAGGTGACCAGACCACCGAGCGTCTGCACGGTGAAACGATCCTTCGTGGTGTAGCCGTGCTCGCGAAGGAACTTCGCGAAGATGCGCGCGCCGTTTCCGCTCTTCTCCGCCTCGCTGCCGTCGGGGTTCAGGATCCGCACGCCGAAGTCCGCGTCGCCGCCGGGCGAGACCGCGAGGATCCCGTCCGAGCCGACGCCGCGGTGCCGGTCGCAGATGAGACGGACCGCGCCGGGCGTGAGCGCGAACGGCAGGTCCTTCGGATCCATGATCAGGTAATCGTTCGCGAGGCCGTGCGACTTCACGTAATGCGGCACGCCGTCACGATAGGAGGCGGCCAACGCGGGGGCTGACCAATCAACGCGCCGTCAGCAGATTCGTTGCGGGTTACTTCTGTCGCCTTGACTTGCCCGAGCACCCGAAATTGAATGCCTGCATGAAACAACCAACGTGGCCCAAGGTCTTCGCGTTCATCGGACTTACGGTCATGGGACTCGCGCTCGCGCTCTACTCGACCACGGTCGCGACCGGAGGCATCGCCGGCAAGATCCTCGGCACCGACCGCGTCGGAGACGTGCTCTCGCTCGGCACGGCGTTCATCATGGTCGGCATCGCGATGGCCGCGGCGTTCGCATTCCTCGCGCTCAGCGGGATCCGCGCGCTGACGCGCAAGACGTAGCCGCCTCGAGCTCATCAGCCATTTCTTTTACCGGACGTTGACCGTAACGCGCACGTAACGTGCAGCGGCGCGCCCTCCAGCGACGCGGCCGACCGTGATCGGCCGCAATCTGCCGCGGAGGACGTATGCGTTTTCTGCTCGTGGTCGGGGCTTCGCTCGCGCTCGCTCTTTCCACCGTGCCCTTCATGCCGGCATCGGTCGCCGCTGCCGCCGGCACGTACTGGTTCCATGGGCAGCCGACGGACCAAGCCGATAAGGCGAACGGCGTCGCGAACGCGACGTTCGACCAGAGCGCCCCGACGGGCGCGGTGCCGGTGACGCAGACCACGACCGGAGTCGCGAATCAGGACTTCGTCGCAAACCCGCTCACGGCGTACTGGCACGGCGCATTCCCCGCGGGGACGCTCACCGGCCAGCTGGTCTTCGACTGGTGGTGGACCTCGCCGGCCGCGACGAGCGTGTCGGTGACGGTGTTCGCCGACCCCGATTTCGCCGCGCCCTCCGCCGTCCAGCCGGAGAAGATCATCGGTCGCGGTGTCGTGCAGCTCACGGCCGGCGTGTCCGCTGAGATGCACGGCTCCATCTTCGTCAACGGCGCGGTGCAGCGCGAGCTGCTCATCCAGGTCGCCGCGACGTCGCTCATCACGGGCAACGGGATCCACGTGCTGTACGACTCCACGAGCACGCCTTCGAACTTCAGCTTCGTCAGCGGCCCCCTGCCGGTCACACCGGCCGTGACCTTCGACACGACGACGGCTTTCGCGTTCGCGCCGTCGACGACGGTGTCGGCGACCTTCTTCGGCGCCGAGCCGCAGACGACGATCGAGCGCCGCATCGCCGCGTCCCAGAGCGGCCGCGTCGACCCGAACCGCATCTTCATCGACTGGCCGCTCTCGTCGCGCACCGGCATCGGCCAGCTGTCCCGCTCAGTTGACGGCGGCGATTCGTTCCGCCTGCTCTACGACCGGACCTGCGCCGAACGCAGCCGTCCGAACTGCCTCACCGAAGGCGGCGGCGACACCGAGGACGAGGTGAACCTCGTGAACGGCGACGTGCTGTTCGCCGACCAGGAGGTCGTCGCGAACGAGGCGCTCGCCTCATCGAGCGACCATGGCGACACCTTCCCCGCGTCGCGCCAGTTCGCCGTCTCGAACACCGGCACGGCCGTCGACCGCCAGTGGCTCTCGTGGGTCGATCCCAGCCTCCTCTCGGTCGCGGGCCAGCCGATCGAAGCGCTCTTCTCGTATCACGTCCCCGCGCTCGCGGTGCACGTGATGGCGGTGACCGCATCCGGGCTTCCGATCTTCCAGCCGGTCCCGCAGCTCACCGATGTCAGTCAGTCCGGCAACCTCCGCGTCGACAACACGAACGGGCCGGGCCGGGGCTGGGTCTACCTGCCGTACCGGAACGGCGGGGGCTACCAGGTCGCGAGCGCCGCGCTCGCCGGCTACGCAACGCCAGCCTCGTGGCAGGCGAACCTCGTGACGACGGACCAGCCCGCCGTCTTCCCATGGCTCAACCTCGACGCGCACGGGAACGCCTACGCCGTGTGGGTCACGGACGGCATCGTCTACCTCTCGGTCTCGCCGATCGACGATCCGCGCAACAACCCCGCGACCGGCCGTCCCGCGTCGTACTGGACGCCGCAGATCCGCGTCTCGCCCTCGCAGGTGACGAGCGCCGTCTTCCCGGCCGTGACCGGCGGTGACACCGGTCGCATCGCCATCGCGTACATGGGCAGCGAGGACTGCAGCGGCGTGTCGGACACCTGCGCCAACGAGGCGCACTGGAACACGTACGTCTCCGTCCTCACCGACGCGCTCTCCATCGCGCGCGGGGGACCGACCACGATCCTCGCCGGCAAGGTGAACCATCGCGTCGACCACCGCGGTCAGGTCTGCACCTCCGGGACGACCTGCAGCGGCGATCGCTCGCTGCTCGACATGATCGACCTCGGCTACGACCAGACCGGCCGCATCGGCGTCGTGTTCATGGACAACAACAACGGTCTCGCCGCCGAGCCGCGCACGAATCCAGCGAAGGCCGGGCCCTTCACGCAGTTCGCGAAGGAGGTCGCCGGGCCGTCGCTGCTCGCGCCGACCGGGATGGGCACGTCCGCGATCGCGGTCTCGATCCCGCAGAACGGCCGCACCGACGCGTCGGGTGACGCGACGTGGCCGAATGCCGCCGGCGCGGCGAACCTCCCATCCCTCGACCTCCTCGGTGCGTCGGTCTTCGTGAATGCGACCGACCTTGTCGCGCGTCTCCCCCTCGGCGACGCGACCCGTGACGGCATGAAACGTGATCTGACGAAATACAACACGGTCGCGCAGTCGACCCCCAACGCCGATCGGCTGCAGTACATCTTCCGGTTCTCCACGGCCGACGACGTGTACCACCTCTCGATGGAATACAACTCAGACGGGACCGTCCGGTTCTTCGGCGGGAAGCTCGACGCGAACGACTCGCTGTCGAACGGCAGCGCGACTCTCGGTGCGGAGTACAACACCGATGCGACCTTCGCGGTCATCGGAACCCTAGACGGAGGGGCGCTCACGCTGCGTGCGCCGCTCAACGTGTTCGGCCTCAGCGTCGGCGCGAACATCTCCGGCGCGGCCGCGTTCTCGATGGCGGGGCCGGCCGAGGCGCTCGACGGCACGATCCTCGATCCCATGCGCACCATCGACGCGACGCCACCCTTCGACGCGGTGCTCGCGAACCAGGCCGTGGCACCGGTCGCCATCGACTGCACCGACCCGAACATCCAGACCGCCGGCGGCTGGCACGTCATCAAGGACCCCAACGCGGGCAACGGCACGCTGTGCCGCGACGTCGGCACGAACAAGACGAATGACTTCATGAAGTTCCAGTTCAGCGGCAACGGCCTCGACATCGTCGTGGCCAAGGGACCGCGTGGCGGCATGCTGGGCTACAGCATCGACAACGGCCCGAAGCAGGAGATCAATGAATACGCCGCGTCGACCGCATCGGGCTCACCGGACCAGAGCGGAAAGAAGGGCCTGACCTACAACGTCGTCGTCCACAAGGACTTCACGTCGAACGGCCCGCACACCATCGTCCTCACGGACGATTCGACCGACAACAACCGCGACATGGTCTACGTCGACGGCTTCCAGATCTACAACGGCGACATCGGCACGCCGCAGGGCCACTTCGTCCAGGAGACGATCGGCACGGTGGTCGGCACGGCGCTCGCCGGCGTCGAGACCGTCAACGAGCTCGTCGTCGATCCGGCCACGGAGATCGTCGACTTCGTGGTCGAGACCATGGCCGGAACGACGGTCAGCATCGAGGACCCGAGCGGCAAGACGCTCGCGACCGCGACCGTCGACGATGGGGGTGTCCTCGACCTTCAGGCGCTGCCTGATGGCGCGGGCGCGTACGCGCTCGTGATCCACGACGGCACCGCCGGCACGATCGCGTTCCAGGCCTGGGAGGTGCTCACCGAGAGTCGTTAGCGTGGCCGCGGATGGAGCCCGCGCAGGCGCTGGAGCGCATCGCCTACCTGCTCGACCGAGCGCGGGAGAAACCCTATGGCGTCCGCGCGTACCTGCGAGCGGCGGAGGTCGTGAAGGGCCTATCGCCTGATGACCTCGCCGCTCGCGTCCGGGCCGGCACGCTCGGGGAGCTGGACGGCATCGGACCGAAGACGGCCGCGATCATCGCGGAGGTCGTCAACACCGGGTCCACCGCGTACCTCCACCAGCTCGAGCGGGAGACCGCTCTCAGCGTCGGCAAGGGCGGCGAGATCGTCGCCCAGCTGAAGGGCGACCTCCATGTGCACTCACTGTGGAGCGATGGCGGTGCCGAGATCGACGTGATGGCCCGCGCGGCCCGGGATCTCGGCCACGACTACATCGCGCTGACCGACCATTCACCGCGGCTCACCGTCGCGAACGGGCTCTCTCGCGAGCGCCTCCTGCGGCAGCTCGAGATCGTCGCGGCGCTGAACCGCGATATGGCGCCGTTCCGGATCCTCACCGGCATCGAGGTCGACATCCTCGAGGACGGCGCACTCGACCAGACCGACGATATCCTCGGGCGGCTCGACGTCGTCGTCGCATCGGTCCACTCCAAGCTGCGGATGGAGAAGCAGGCGATGACGCGGCGGATGATCACCGCCATCGCGAACCCGCATACCGACGTGCTCGGGCACTGCACCGGCCGCTACGTCACCGGCCGGGGCCGGCCGCAGTCGGAGTTCGACGCCGAGCTCGTGTTCCACGCGTGCGAGCGGTTCGCGACGGCGGTCGAGATCAACTCGCGCCCGGAGCGTCTCGACCCGCCGAACGACCTGCTGAAGCTCGCCGTCGATCTGGGCTGCCGGTTCGCGATCGACACGGACGCGCACGCGCCCGGTCAGCTGGAATGGCTGCCGTACGGCGCCGAGAAGGCGGCGGAGACCGGCGTCACCATCGACCACGTTGTGAACTCGTGGCCGGTCGATGAGCTACTCGAGTGGACGCGCCGCTGAGGTCGTGGTCGCCGCGTCGATCGCGGCCACGACCCGCCGCGTGAGCTCGATCAGCGATCGCAGCTCGGACGCCGTCGGTGGCAGCTCGTACGCGTGGTGGTGGCACGCGCGTGACAGCGCGCTCCACGCGTATGCGGCGTCGCGGGCGGCCTCCTGATCGCGCTGGTACGACGGCAGCACGAGCAGCTGCGCGCTCATCGAGCACTGCACGACGATCGGCGCGCGTCTCCGCCACAGCAGGTCCATCGCGCTCTCGAGCGACTGACGCGCCAGCAGCGCCGAGGCGCGCGCCCAGCAGCCGAAGAGCGCGTCGCTCGGATCGACGAGCACCCGTTCGGCCGCGTCCGCCAGGTCCGTCGGGGTCACTTCAGCTTCCGGAGCTGCGCGGTGAGCGCCGCGGTGCGCTGCGTGAGCGTCTTCAGGTCTCCGGTGTACCCCTCGTGCGGTCCGGTGTTGCTCGCCTTGAACGCGTCGCCCTGCTCCGTGCCGAACTCGCGATTTATCCGCGGGAGGACGTCGGTACCGCGGTCCTTCTCGTCGTAGAGCGCCAGGCTCGCCAGCTGCGTGAGCGTCTTCGCCTCAGCGATCGACTCCTCGACCTTCACGAAGGAGTCGCCGCGCAGGAGACGTCTCCGGCGCACGACCTCCCAGCACGCGGCCTCGATGGCCAGGCGGCAGAAGCCCGGGACCGTGCGCCGCGCGATCTCGAGCGGCAGCTCGTCTGTGAACGCGAGCGCGCGGGCGTCGGCGATCGCGCGCATCACCGGATCGGCCTCGACGCGCACCTCGACCACGGATCCCTCGCGCCGCGTGACGCCGAGGATCGTCGCCGTGATCTCCAGGCGGCGCACCGCCTCCGGTAGACGGTCGTCGTGCGTGAACACGACCACCTGCCGGTCCGCGGCGACGCTCTCGAGCAGACGCGCGAGGCCATCGACGCGGGCCGGATCCATCGACTGCACCGGATCGTCGATGACCATGAAGCGGAACGGGCTCTCGGCGGTCGTCGCCCGCGGCACGAAGAGACACAGCGCGATGGCGTGCAGCTCGCCCTGGCTCATGACTCCGAGCCCCTGGGCCGGTTTCCCGTCGACCTCGACCCGCAGCTCCGAGCGACGCTGCGTGCCACTGCCTTCGAGCGTGAGCCCTTCGAGCTCGACGTTGCTCTGCTGACGCATGAGCTCCCACAGTCGCCGCGCGCGCTCCGCGACCGGCGCGAAGCGCTCCCCGCGGATCTCGCCGCTCGTGTCCTTGAGCCATTCCTCGGCGTGCGTGATGTCGCCGACGCGACCCGATGCCGCGGCGGCAGCGGCGGCCTCGTCGAGCCACGCCGCGAGCGCCGGGACGACGCGGCCCCAAGCCTCGTCACGCGTCGCGACCACTGCGCGAGCCTGGTCCCGCGCCGTCGCGAGGAGCGCATTGATCTCCTGGGCCTGCTTCTCGATGCGTACGGCCGCGGCCTTCACGTCCGCGTCGTCGGATGAGAGCCACGCGTTCCACG
>DASQIF010000169.1:0-11682 GCA_035631715.1 Candidatus Acidiferrales bacterium | reverse complement strand
TACTGAGCCGGCGTCAGTCGCGCGCTACGCACGCATGAGCGGGCGGTACTTGATGCGATGCGGCTCCCAGTCCGTGCCGTCCTCCTTGCGCATCAGCTCTTCGTACGTCTGGTAGTTGCCCTCGAGCCAGCGCACGCGGCTGTCGCCCTCGAACACGAGCAGATGCGTCGCGATGCGGTCGAGGAACCAGCGGTCGTGGCTTATGACGACCACGCAGCCGGCGAAGTCGAGCAGCGCCTCTTCGAGCGCGCGCAGCGTGTCGACGTCGAGGTCGTTGGTCGGCTCGTCGAGCAGCAGCACGTTCCCGCCCGACTTCAGGAGCTTCGCGAGATGCAGCCGGTTGCGCTCTCCGCCGGAGAGATCGCCCACCTTCTTGTTCTGATCCGGCCCGCGGAAGTTGAACGACGCGACGTACGCGCGGCTGTTGCGCATCTGGCCGCCGACGTCGATCTGATCCTGCCCGTCGGCGATCTCCTCGAAAACGGTCTTCGTGGCCGTGAGCGAATCGCGCGACTGCGAGACGTACGCGAGCTTCACCGTCTCGCCCACGCGAAGCGCGCCGGCGTCCGGCGTCTCCTCGCCGGTCACGATGCGGAAGAGCGTGGTCTTGCCGGCACCGTTGGGGCCGATGATCCCGACGATGCCGCCGCGTGGGAGCTTGAAGGTGAGGTCGTCGAACAGCAGCCGCTCGCCGTAGCCCTTGCGCAGCTTCTCCGACTCGATGACCACGTCGCCGAGACGCGGCCCCGCGGGGATCGCGATCTCGAGCTCGCGCTCGCGCTGCTCCGGCGCCTCCGCGAGGAGCCGCTCGTACGCCTCGATGCGCGCCTTGCTCTTCGCCTGCCGCGCGCGCGGCGAAGCGCGCACCCATTCGAGCTCGCGGGCCAAGGTGCGCTGGCGGGCCGACTCCTGCTTCTCCTCGTCCGCGAGGCGCTTCCGCTTCTGATCCAGCCACGACGAGTAGTTGCCCTCGTACGGGATGCCGAAGCCGCGGTCGAGCTCGAGGATCCAGCCCGCGACGTTGTCGAGGAAGTACCGGTCGTGGGTGACCGCGACGACGCAGCCCTTGTAGTCCTTGAGGAAGCGCTCGAGCCACGCGACCGAGTCCGCGTCGAGGTGGTTCGTCGGCTCGTCCAGGAGCAGCAGATCGGGGTGCGAGAGCAAGAGGCGGCATAGCGCGACCCGGCGACGCTCGCCACCCGAGAGCTTCGTGACGTCGGCGTCGCCGGGCGGGAGGCGCAGCGCGTCCATGGCGTGCTCGACGTGGCTGTCGAGCTCCCAGAGGCCCTTCGCCTCGATCTCGTCCTGGGTCTTCTGGAAGTCCTCGCTCACCTTCTCCATCTCGGCCGGCGTGAGGTCCTCGGCGAACTTCGCCGAGAGCTCCTCGTAGCGCTTCAGCACGGCGCGCTGCGCGGCCACGCCGTCCTCGACGTTGCCTCGCACGTCCTTCTTCGGGTCGAGCTGCGGCTCCTGCGCCAAGAGTCCCGCGCGGCGCCCCGCCTGGAGCTTCGCGTCGCCGACGAACTCCGTGTCGACGCCGGCCATGATCCGAAGGAGCGTCGACTTGCCCGCCCCATTGGGCCCGAGCACGCCGATCTTCGCGTCCGGGTAGAAGGCGAGGGTGATCCCGCGCAGCACCTCGCGCTGCGGCGGCACGACCTTACGGAGCTGATACATGGTGAAGATGTACTCGCCAGGCATGTGAACACCGTACCAGTCCGTTCTGTAGTCTTGCCATGAACACCCAGGGGGAGGCGACGTGAGCGCATACGACCGCGACTTCCGGCTGTCCAAGGACGTGCAGCCTTCCCGCTACGACCTCAAGTTCGACCTCGACCTCGACAGCTGGACCTCGAAGGGCAGCGAGCGCGTAGCGATCACCGTCGCGAAGCCCACGCGCGAGATCGTCCTCCACGCCGTCGAGCTCGAGGTCACCTACGCGAGCCTCGACGGGTCGAACGCGCTCGAGGGCACGAAGCTCGAGGACGAGGCGCAGGTCGCCGTGCTCCGCTTCGCGAAGGAGATCCCCGCCGGCGAGCACGTGCTCGAGATCACGTGGAACGGCGGCATCCGCGAGTCGCTGCGAGGTCTGTACCGGTCGGTGCGCGGCGAGGAGCGTTACGCGGCCACGCAGTTCGAGGCCGCCGACGCCCGGCGCGCGTTCCCGTGCTTCGACGAGCCCGAGTTCAAGGCGATCTTCTCGCTCGAGCTCGTGCATCCGTCCGGGAACACCGCGATCGCGAACATGCCGATCACGTCGCAGGACGAGGCTGGCGAGAACCGCACGCGGACGCGCTTCCGCGAGACCCCCATCCGCATCTCCTCGTACCTCGTGGCGTTCACCGTCGGCCCGTACGAGGCGACACCGGTCGCGACGACGCCGTCGAAGATCCCGGTGCGGACCTGGCTGCCGCCCGGGCTCGCGTCGCAGTCGATCTACGCGCGCGACGCGCACGTCCGCGCGGTGGAGTGGCTCCAGGGCTACACCGCGATCCCCTACCCGTTCATCAAGGTCGACGCCATCGGCATCCCGGACTTCGAGGCTGGCGCGATGGAGAACCCCGGCGCGATCACCTACCGCACGCGCCTGCTCGCGGCCGACGCGACCAACGCCTCGATCGTCACCCTAAAAGGTGTCTTCAGCACCGCGGCGCACGAGCTCACCCATATGTGGTGGGGCGACCTCGTCACGATGCGCTGGTGGACGGACCTCTGGCTGAACGAGTCGTTCGCATCGTTCGTCGGCGAGAAGTGCACGGCCGCCCTCAACCCGGAGTGGCACTACTGGCGCGACTTCGTCGACGGCAACACGAGCGCCTTCAACCTCGACGCGCTCGCCTCGACGCACCCGATCTCGATCGAGGCGAAGAACGCCGAGGAGGCGTCGGAGCGCTTCGACGCCATCACCTACACGAAGGGCGCGGCCGTGCTGCGCATGATCGAGAGCTACCTCGGGGAGGACACCTTCCGCGACGGCGTGCGCATCTACCTGAAGCGGCACCGCGAGAACAACGCCTCGGCCGACGACTTCTGGCACGCGCTCGACGAGGCCTCCGGCCAGGACGTGACGCGGATCATGAACGCCTGGATCAAGGAGCCCGGCCACCCCCTCGTGACCGTCACGACGAAGGACGCACAGAAGGGCGCCTTCGAGCTCACGCAGACCCGCTACTACAGCGATCGCGCCGCGAAGTCCGATCAGAAGTGGCCGGTGCCGCTGGTGCTGCGCTACGGCACCGACCGCGGGATCCGCGAGGAGCGCGTGCTCTTCGACACCGCGCGGACGACGGTGACGCTCGCGGGCGCGAAGTGGCTCTATCCGAACACCGGCGGCCGCGGCTTCTACCGCTGGCAGCTCGACGACGCCGCCGACCGCATGCTCGACGGCGGCGTGAGGGAGCTCGCGCCGGAGGAGCGGCTCTCGCTGGTCGATGACGCGTGGGCGCTCACGCGCACCGGGCGGAGGAGCCTCGCCGCGTTCCTGCGTCGGCTCGACACGCTCGCCGGCGAGGAGGACCGGACGGTCCTCTCCGCGATCTCCGACGCGCTCGCGTGGCTCTCGAACTTCGCGGTGCGCGAGCGCACCCAGGCCGCGTTCGCGCGGTTCGTCGACGGCTTCTACCGCCCGCTCTTCGAGCCGCTCGGCTGGCGCCCGCGCGAAGGCGAGGACACGGACACGCGTGAGAAGCGTCCGCGCATCATCGGCATGCTCGGCTTCCACGCGCGCGCCGCCGACATCCGGCGCGAGGCGCGCGATCGCGCGCTGCGGCATCTCGACGGCACCGAGCGGCTGCATCCCGATGGCGCGGGCGCGATCCTCGGCGTGGCCGCGACCGAGGGCGATGCGCGCCTCTGGGATCGCTACCTGGCGCGCATGCAGCAGGCCCAGTCGACCGACGCCCAGGAGGAGGCGCGATTCCGTCAGGCGCTGGTGTGCTTCGAGGATCCGACGCTCGCGCGCCGCACCGCCGAGGCGATCTTCTCGCCGGCGATCCGCACGCAGGACCGCGGCCTCATGGTCATCCCGCTCCTGCAGGGCCGGCACACGCGCGCCGAAGGGTGGCGCGCGGTCCGCGACAAGTGGGCCAGCGACGTCGCCACCGCCGAGCCGCTGTTCAAGCAGCGCTTCGTGAACGCCGCGAGCCAGCTCGCGACCACCGAGTTCCGCGACGAGGTGACGCGCTTCCTCGAGTCGAAGCGCACCTCCGACATCGAGGAAGCGGTGAAGCAGAGCATCGAGCGGCTGCGGGTGAACACCGAGGCTTCGGAACGGCTGGGCCGGGAATTGGACGAGGCGCTCGCGGTAAAGACCTAACCCCCGATGAAGCTCATCTCGATCTTCTTGAGCCCGGCCGTCTCGCCGGATCGCAGCTCCGAATAGCGGTCCTCGCGCGCGGTCCACACCGCGTCGATGGCGGAGCGGATGTCATCGTCGCTCGCACCGGCGCGCAGCAGCGCGCGCAGGTCGTGACCCTGCGTCGCGAAGAGGCAGGTGTAGAGCGACCCGTCCGCGGACAGCCGCGCGCGCGTGCAGTCGGCGCAGAACGGCTGCGTGACCGATGAGATGACGCCGACCTCGCCCGCCCCGTCGCGGTAGCGGTAGCGGCCCGCGACCTCGCCGCGGTACGCGGGCACGACGGGCTCGAGCGGGAACTCGCGATCGATGGACGCGATGAGCTCGCGCGCCGGGACGACGTCGTCGAGGCGCCAGCCGTTCGACGTGCCGACGTCCATGTACTCGATGAAACGGAGCACGTGGCCCGTCCCGCGGAAATGCCGCGCCATCGGTAGGACGCTGTCCTCGTTCAGGCCGCGGCGCACGACCATGTTCACCTTGATCGGCGCGAGACCTGCGGCCTCGGCCGCCGCGATGCCGTCGAGGACGCGCTGCACCGGAAAGTCGACGTCGTTCATCTTCTTGAACGTCGCATCGTCGAGCGAATCGAGTGAGACGGTTACGCGCTTGAGTCCATTGGCGGCAAGCGCCTTCGCCTTCGCGGCGAGCAGTGAGCCGTTCGTCGTGAGCGTGAGGTCGAGATCGCCGATCGGCGACAGCATGCCCACGAGCTGCTCGACGTCCCGGCGCACGAGCGGCTCGCCGCCGGTGAGTCGGATCTTCTGCACCCCGAGGCCGGCGAAGATGCGCACCAGGCGCGCGATCTCCTCGAAGGTGAGGACCTGCGACTGCGGCAGGAAGGCGTAGTCCTTCCCGAAGATCTCCTTGGGCATGCAGTACACGCAGCGGAAGTTGCAGCGGTCGGTGACTGACACCCGGAGGTCGCGAAGCGGGCGGCGGAAGACATCTTCGGTCACAGGAAAAGTATGGGGCCCGGCATCGCTGCCGGGGCCCATCTGTGCCGAGTTTCGCGCTGGGCTTAGGGCGTCACGTTGTTGAAGAGCACCGTGGCGCTGCCGAGGGTCGACGAGCCGGTCAGGACGGAGACCGTGGCGCGGAGGAACCGACCCGTGCCGGCCGCGCTGTTCGCGGTGCCGGTCGCGGTGAAGGTCCAGGACTCACCGGTCGCGCGCGGCGTCGCGGCGTTGGCCGGGACCGTCACGCTCCCGTACGCCGGGTTCGAGATCGCGTCGCTGTACGTGTACGAGGTCGAGCCGGACGGTACGTCGAATGGATCGACGACCGCCTTCCAGGCCCCGGCGGCCGGGCTGGACACGGTCACGCTCTCGTTCGCGCTGCTCGAGGTGCTCGAGCCCGCGAGCACGCACGTGCCCGTGTGGCAGTCGAAGAGGAACAGGTCGAGGTCAGCCCCGGGGTCGCTCGCTCCGCCGATGCTGGCGTTGAGCGAGGTCGAGCCGCTCGGGACGGTGATGTTGTAGCTCTGTTGCGCGCCACCCGCGGCGATCGTCGCGCTCGTGGACGATGCGCTCGCGAAGGAGGAGCCCGTCTGCGTCGTCGAGACGGCCGCGAAGTCATTCGTCGCGGTGAACGGGTTCGCGTACGGCGTGCCGATCTTCGTGGGGTCGTTCGTCCACGTCGTCGGCGAGAGGGTGACCTTGAACGCTTCGAAGGTGACGACGTAGGTCGAGCTCGGCGGGACCGCGGCCCGCGACGCCGCGTCGACGACCTCCCAGACGCCATCCGTCGGGCCGGTCGTGATGATGCGTGAGACGGTCGCGGGTCCCGTCGTGAGGCCGATCCCGGTGAGCGGGACGCCGAACGGGTGCAGCGGTGTCGCGTTCACGCGCCCGTTCAGGATCTGCAGGGTCATGCGCATTGCGGTCGTGCCTGCCGGGACGTCGAAGAACGCTTTGGGCTGGCCGGCCTCGAAGCGGTTCGCGCTTCCGGAGACGCTCGCCTTGTAATTGTTCGCGGCGTTCAGCGGGATCGACACGATGACCGTGTTCATGGTCGCGTAGTCGACGCCCACGGTCTTCGGATCGTCGAGCAGCAGGAGCGCGCTGTGGACGCCGGACGCGCCGGGCGTCACGGTCACCGTCAGCGACGCGCTGCTCTTCTTGTCGAAGGTGACGCTCGTGACACCGGCCGGCAGCGAGAACGTGCCGTCGTTGCCGATCCACGAGAGGTTGAAGGTGCCCTGGCCGCCGTCGGTGCGCGTGAAGCTGTAGGTGCGGGTGTACGGCGCGGCGCCGACGTGCACGCCTTCGCGGTCATAGATGCCCGTGCCGATGCCGGGCGTCGCGAGGAACGCGCTGAGCTTGGTGTTGGTGGGCACGGCCGACGTGATGTCGGCGGTCTTCACGTTCTGCGACAGCAGGTCCCACGCGGCGCCGACCTGGATGAGGCCGAAGCCCTGCTCGTGGGCCTGGTAGTTCGCGAGGTAGCGCGCGGAGGACCGCATGGCCTGCCGGAGCCGGTCCGGCTTGTGGCCGACGCCCGTCTGGATCGCCGCGGACAGGAGGAGCGCCGCGGCGCCGGTCGCCTGCGGCGCGGCCATCGATGTGCCGTTGAGCATCCCGAAACCGGGACCGCAGTTCGGAGTGGAAAGACACTGGCCCGGCTGCCACGTTGGCACCGCGCCGGTGGCGTTGCCCGGTGCGACGACGTCGGGCTTGAGACCGCCGTCCTCGCGCGGACCGCGCGAGCTGAAGTCGTGCAGTGCCTCGTTGGAGACCGCGGTGTTGCCGTAGTTGGCGAAGACCGAGTCCTTCGTCCAGTAAGCGCCGACGCTCATCACCTTCGTCGCGACCGATGGGTCGCCGATGGTGTTCACGCCGGGACCGCTGTTGCCGGCGGAGATGAACATCTGCGCGCCCCACTTGTCGATGAGGCGGTTGTAGAGGATCGCGCGTGCGTTGTTCCCGTCATTGAGCGACGGCAGGCCGCCGATGCTCATGTTCACGACGTCGACGTGCTCGTTCTTGACCGCGAAGATCATCCCTTCGGTGAGCGCGTGCGCGGTGCAGCCGCTCGTGAAGAGACAGACGCGGATCGAGACTTCCTTCGCACCCGGCGCTGCGCCGGTCGCGGCGCCGCCGAACAGGGATCCGCCGAGCATGATGCTCGCGACATGCGTCGCGTGCTCGCCGGAGACGACGCCGAGGCTGACGTAGCCGTTCGCGGCGTCGATCTGCGTCACGAATGGGACTGACTCGCGGATCGCGGTCGCTGGGTTGTCGCGGCCGTACTCGCCGATCTCGAACGCCTTCTTGTACTCATGCATACCGACCTCGTCGGCGAAGCTGAGGTCGGCGTTCGAGTCGCGCCAGACCACGCCGTTCTGGAAACCGTCCCAGAGGAAGGCGAAGACCTCGTCGCACTTCCCGTTGCGGTTCAGGTCGCCGCTCACGCCGGCGCGGTTCGAGCACGCGACGTCGTACTCGGCTGCGGCCGAGCCGTTGGTGCGCGAGAAGTCGGGGTTGTTCTCGTTGAACTCGCCGTACCGCCACGTGCCGTTCGGGGCGCCGGTGTACGTGCGAGCGGTCGCGCCGGTGCCGATGGTGAACGTGCCGTTCACGATCGTGACGGTGCGGTCCATCTTGATCCAGGAGGGGTCGGGATCCGTCACCGGGTCGGTCAGGGTGACCCAGTCGATGACCTTGCGCTCACCGGTGCTCGTCGTCTGGAGGGCCGGGTGGCCGAGGTCGACGCCCGTGTCGAGGTGACCGATGGTGATGCCGCGGCCGTCCCACGTCGGGTGCGCCGCGACGAACTGCGGCGAGCCGACGTCGCGCGTCGGCATGTATGCGTTCTGCGCCGGGGTGGTGCTGTCCGGCGGTACCTGGAGCGGCGTATCGCCCTCGCCCGCGTCGGGCGGCGTGACGTCGAAGGTCTGATCGACTTCGCTGCCGGCGACGCCGGGGAGCTTCGCTGCGGCGTCAGCCTTGTCGGTGGGGACATCCGCGCGGATGTATCCGACGTCGCCATCGACCTTGCGCACCGTGGCGCCGAGGGCGCCGAGCGCCGAAGCGACCGACGACGTCTGGCTTTCGATGGTCGCGAAGAGCATCGTGACCGTCGACGCGCCGTTGGCCGTCGCGGACGCGAGCCGTTCGCGGTCCTGCTTCGAGAGCTTGGGGCCGCCGGGTGCGGCGAGGGTCGTGGAAGACGTGGCCAAGGCGAGGAGCGAGATGATTGCGGCGACGCTGAGGACGCGCGCCAATGTACGGCGATGAGCCATGCGGATGTCCCCTCCCATTCGTCCGGAACGGCGTTCGCACATGCCGCATCGGTCGGCGGGAGTGTAAATCTGGAGGCTAGACCGCGAGCCTCGCCCGAACGGCTTTCTTGACGACGTCGTGTTCCGGAAAGCCACCCTCGCGTCGCATCGAATGGACCAGCTCGCCGTCCACCGACACATCGAACGTGCCGGTGTCCCACGGGATCAGCTCGATCGACGCGAGATCGTGCGCGAACTCATACATGAGCGCCTTGGCCAGATCGAGCGTCTGCGGCTCGTAGCCGCACTCGGCGCAGTAGGTGATCTTGACCTTAACGGGACTCACGTGACCGGTAGAGCCGCCACGAGCTCGCGCAGTTCACGCTGCACTTCAGCGTTGGCGAAAGCGGTCGTCTCGTCGCGCATCTTCTGCAGCTCGCCCTGAAGCTTCGCGCGAACGTCGTCGGAGAGCTGGTCCACCGGCGCATCCGACGGACCGAACTCCGGGTTCCTGCCGTAGATGTCGCGCCGCTTGCGCGCGCGCAGCTCGGTGACCGACGCCGGTCGCTCGATCCAGTGCCCGAGCTCGTGGAAGCTCTCGTCGAAGAAGGCAAATACCGGGATCGACTGGTACTTGCCCTGATTGAGCCAGCGCTCCATGAGATCGAGATTCTGGTCGCGGTAGAAGATCCGCACGTTGAGCGTGCCGGTCTCCTGCGCCAGGCGTGCGAGGACCGGCAGGTTCGCGATGACGTCGCCGCACCAATCCTCCGCGAGGACCACGACGTTCATCGGACGGGGCAGCGAGCGGAAGAATCGCACCGCCTCCGGATCGAGCTGCACGCGCTGCTCGCTCGCGTCCACCCGCTCGCGGTTGCGGCTCATCCCGGCCTTGTACGCCTCGTACGTCAGGCCGCTCTCGAAGCGCGCTTTGTCCAAGGTCATCTCAGCCTCCCGGGCCGATGCTCGCACCTTCGAAGAACACGCGCAGCGCGTCCCGTGTTCCCAGCAGCGTCGAGAGCTCGCCGATGGCGCCGATCACGACATCCGGCCGTGGGCCCTCGAAGGCGTCGTCGGCGTACTTGCCCTGCAGGACGTGCACCGTGCTCACTCGCTCGCCCCAACGGCTCTTGATCCGCGCGAGGACCTCGGCCTTGTCATCGACCGCGACGTAGCGGTCCGCGGGGAAGAGCCGGGCGATGTCGTCGAGGTGCTGGTCCTTGTGCGCGAAGACCAGGACGTTGCCGCGGACGGCCGCCGCGATCCCCGCCCGAGACACCTTCAGCGGCTGGAACGCCGGGTCGCCGTCAGAAAGGACGACCGGGACACCGACCCGCCACAGCGCGTCGATGACCTCGAGTGACGACGGATAACGGAAGCGCTCGTACGGGAGATCGAGGATCGCGCGGTCCAGCGCGAGGGGCGTGTCCGCGTGACGCTCGTGGAAGCGGGCAAGCGTGACGAGGAAGTCGACGTAGCCGAGCTCGTTCCGGACGCTCTCATAGAGCGACCAGAACTCCTTCGCGCGTTCCGCGCCGAGGAGCCGGTCCGTCTCGCGCCACATGCGCTCGCGAGCGGCGTCGTTGTCGACGAGCGTGTTGTCGAGATCGAGCAGAAAGACGACGCTCAGCGGGCCGACCGTATCGCTGCGCTCGTCAACCCGCGAGCGCCTCGCGTGCGGCCGGCGCGAAGGGGCTGAGGCCGAACCAATGCGTGAAGGCGCGACGCACCTGCGGTGTGCCCTCGAGAGCGACCGAGCCGTCGCGCAGCGCGGCGGCCAACGCGAGACGACCCGCGAAGACGCGATGGAGGGTGCGGAGGTCGCTCGTCACGATCAGGTCGTCCTCGAGGCGCGGATCTTCGTGGCAGACCTGCGGCACCTGCTCGCGGCACACGAGCCACGCGCGGGCGCGGCGCTCTCCGACGAACTCGAAGCGCACCACGAAGCGGCCCTGCGGCAGCGCGTCGCGGTGGATATGCCGCTCGATCCACAGCATGAGGATCTCGGGATCGAGCTCCTCCCGCTTGGGGTCGCGCCCGTAGTTGCGCACCGCCCATTCGCCGAGCGCCAGCACCGCCGGCTGCAGGTCGAGGCCCAGCTGGGTCAGCCAGTATTCGCGATGCCCCATGGTGCTCCGGCGCTCCAGCAGGCCCTCGCGCTCGAGGAGCTGCAGCCTTCCGCTCAGTAGGGTGCGCGAGATCCCGGGAAGACCGGCGTGCAGATCATTGAAGCGGTGCGCGCCCTCCATAAGGTCGCGGACGATGAGCAGCGTCCACCGCTCGCCCAGCACCTCGGCCGCCTTCGCGACCGGGCAATACTGCCCGTAGCGCACGTCCGAGAGTCTGCCATGGAGGCCGCCGTAGGGTCCATTTTTCGTACTTCCCTGCCCGGCCGGAACGCGAGATAGTCCACCGACCAGAGGCCAAGGGAGGCTCAAATGACGACCATGACCGCACCGAACAAGACCGACTTCGTCGCGACCGCCGCCGCGCTCGGCGCCGACTTCGCAAAGCGGGCCGCGAAGCACGACTCGGACGACAGCTTCGTGGCCGAGAACTACGCCGCCATGCGCGAGGCGAAGCTCTTCTCCGCGCCCGTCCCGGCTGAGCTGGGCGGGGGCGGCGCCTCGTACTCCGAGCACGCCGCGATCATCCGCGCCATCGCCCGCGGCGACGGCTCGACCGCGCTCGCCTACTCCATGCACTCGCACCTCTTGCAGGGTCTCATCTGGCGTCACACGCACGGGGCTGTCCCGCCCGCCGAGCCGCTGCTCCGCCGCATCGCGAAGGAGGAGCTCGTGCTCGTCTCGAGTGGCGGCTCCGACTGGCTCGAGGGCTCGGGCACGCTCATCAAGAGCGACGGCACCTATTCGTTCAACGCGCGCAAGATCTTCGGCTCGGGCGGACCCTCCGGTGACCTGCTCCTCACGACGGGTGTCTACGACGATCCCGAGAAGGGCCCGACGGTCCTGCACTTCGGCGTCAACCTTCACGACCCGGGTGTGAAGATCCTCGACAACTGGCGGACGATGGGCATGCGCGGCACGGGGTCGAACGACATCCAGATCGAGAACGTCACCGTGCAGGACGCCGCGGTGAGCGTCCG
>DASQIF010000168.1:0-11240 GCA_035631715.1 Candidatus Acidiferrales bacterium | reverse complement strand
CGGACCGCCTCGTGAGTATCGTGACCAAGTGATGGCGTTCGTGATCCGCAGGGCCGCGGCGTAGTGGGGGAGATCCGGCTCGCCGTGCTCTGCGATCACGCGCTCGTCGGGCAGGACGGCAAGGTGAGCCTGCTCGGCATCTTCCGGAACATCAGCGTGAGCGGCCTTCCCGCGCAGCATCCGCGGATGTTCCTCGTCGCGATCCTCGGGCTCGACGTCGGCGCCCACACCGTGGTGGTGCGCCTGCTCCGTCCCGACGGCCAGCAGGCGATGCCGAACCCGCCGGAGATCTCCGTGCATGCGACGGCCGGGCAGGACGTGAACGTGATCGTCGAGCTGAACAACATGAACTTCACCACGTACGGGACGCATCGCTTCCAGCTCTCGGTCGACGGCGACGCCCTCGGTGACCTTCCCGTGTCGATCATGCAGATGCCCACTCAGGCGGAGCGCCGCACGAACTAGGGACAGCGCTGTATCGAGAAACAGGGACAGCGTCACTCCTTCTCACGCAGTCCGGACGCGTTCATGCTGCGGCCATGCCTCGGGTCGTCCTCACGGTGGTCGCGTGCGGCGGCGCGACCAGACGCCGCGCTCATCTCGGTGGGCGCAGGAACCGGTATGGTCATCCCACGCCCGCGACGCTCGCCGCGCTCTCAGGCGTGCCGACGTATCGGACGGATCAGGACGGAACGGGGAGGTCGCGCTCGATGGCACAGGCCTCGTCGCCCGCACCCACGCGAATGCTCTTCCTCCTCCACGGCGAGGATCCGTTCCGGATACGCCTGCGCGCCAATGAGCTGGTGCATTCGCTCCTCGCGGGTGGCCGCGGCGAGCGCGGCGACCTCGCGGGCCGCTCGCTCGCGCCGTACGGCGGCGCGCTCGGCCTGTCGCGCTTCGACGCGCGCAGCGACAGCGCCGACGACATCCTCATGGCCGGACAGGCCCAGGGCCTCTTCGCGGCGCCGGATGAGCGGCGCGTCGTGCTCGTCGAGCACGCCGAGTCCCTCGCGCGCGGCGACGTGATCGCGCGGTTCCCGGATGACGCCGCGCTGGTCCTCGTCGCGCCGGAGGCGATGAAGTCGACGCGCGCGCGCGGCGCACGCAAGAGCACCAAGGCGCCCGCGACGACGGCCGACCCCGCACTGCCCGATGCCGTCGACAACGCCGGCGGCACCATCGAGAAGTTCGACCGGCTCTTCCCGAACGACATCGCGAGCTGGATCAAGGCGCGGGCCGCGATCCACAAGCTCGAGCTGCGGCCGGATGGCCTCGACGCGCTCGTCTCGGCGCTCGGGAGCGACACCGAGCGCATCGAGAACGAGGTCCAGAAGCTCGCGGCCTGGGCGAACGGCGCGCCGGTGAACGCGAACGACGTCCGCGCGCTCGTGTCGGGCGCGATCGAGTCCGACGTGTTCGAGCTCACGAAGGCCGTGGTGCGCCGCGACGTGCGCACGGCGGCGCCGCTCGTCGACCGCCTTCTCTCGGAGGGCAACGCGCCGCAGCAGCTGCTCGGATTACTTCTCTGGCAGTTCCGGGTGCTTCTGTTCGCGGCGAGCGACCCGAAACCTGCGGAGGCGGAGCGGCAGGCGAAGGCGATCCGCTCGTCGCCCGGCGCGATCCTCCGGTACACGCAGTACGCGCGCGGCCTGTCCGCGAAAGACATCGCTCGCGCGTACGAGTCGCTCTACGCCTGCGACATCTCGATCAAGACCGGCCGCGCGGAGTCGGACGAGACCGCCATGCTGCTGTGTGTGATGGATCTGTGCGGCGTCCCGGGCGCCGACTACCGCGAGTTCCTGCTCAGGGAGTCGCCGAAGAAGGGCGGCTAACCTTCCCGACCTCGCTGCCGTACCCCATCGCGGCGGCGTAGAACCAACCGTCGAGGTCGGGGTGGGCGACGCCGAGCGTCGCGAGGGTCATCGTGATCTCGGCGCGATGCTCGGCGCCGTGCGCGAGCGCCTGCGTCAGGAAGAAGCTCACCGGATAGCGGTACGTCTTGCCTCGATACGGAAGGTCGACGTCCGGGCTCGTCTCGGTGGCCTCCGCGATCCTGATGAGCTCCTCACTTGTGCTCGCCGCGATGTCGCGAAGCGCCGCAAGTCCGGGCCACGCCGAGAGCACGCCCTCGTGCTGGCGGCCCTGGGTGCGCTGGATGAAATTCTGTTGCCCGCCGACCAGGTGCACGAGCAGCTCGCGGATCGTCCGGGTCGTGCCCGGGACGCGAGCGTCGAGCTGCTCGGTCGTCAGCGCGGCGCACGCATCGAGAAGCGCGAGGTTCGCCCAGCGGTTGTACCGGAAGACGTCCGCGAGCGGGCCGTTCACCGCGGCTATCGCTTGGTCGCGACCGGTTTGGCCTCCTGCGTCTTGCGGTAGTCCTCGAGGAACTTCTTCTGCCCCGCCTCGGTGAGCGGATGGTTGAACAACATCTTCAGCACCGCGAACGGCATCGTCGCGATGTCCGCGCCGGCGAGCGCGGCCTGCGTCACGTGCATCGGGTTACGGATCGATGCCGCGAGCACTTTGGTGGGGATCGACTGCTGGCGGTACGCGTCGACGATGTCCTTCACGACCCGCATGCCGTCCTCGTTGATGTCGTCGAGGCGGCCGGCGAACGGGCTGATGATGTACGCCCCGATCTCCGCGGCGAGCAGCGCCTGGTTCACCGAGAAGCAGAGCGTGACATTGATGCGCACGCCCTCCTTGCCGAGGACCTTCCCTGCGGCGAGACCCTCGGGCGTCATGGGCACCTTCACGATGACGTTCTTGTGCCATGACGCGAGGCGGCGTCCCTCGACGATCATGTCGTCGCGCTTCTCCGAGACGACCTCGGCCGAGACGTTGCCGATGATCCCGCAGATCTTCTTGACCTGTTCCTCGTGATCGTGGCCGGCCTTCGCGATGAGCGTTGGGTTCGTGGTGACGCCGTCGACGACGCCCCAGCCCACGGCCTCTTCGATCTCTTCGTAGATGGCGGTGTCGAGGAAGAGCTTCATGTGTTCGTCTCCTGCAGCACAGTCGCTGCCACCTGCGCGCGCCCGTTTGCACGAGCGTAGTGGAGGCTCGCGTCGATGAACGACGCGAACAGCGGGTGCGGCCGATTTGGCCGCGACTTGAACTCCGGGTGGAACTGCGTGCCGAGGAAGAACGGGTGGTCGTCGATCTCGACGATCTCGACCAGGCGGCTGTCGGGCGACAGCCCGGAGAACCGCATGCCGTGCTGCGAAAGAAGCTCGCGGTACGCGTTGTTGAATTCATACCGGTGGCGGTGCCGCTCCAGAACGATGGGCTGCGCGTACGCGCGGCTGGCGAGCGAGCCCGGCTCGAGCACGCACGGGTAGCTGCCGAGGCGCATGGTGCCGCCCTTGTCGGCGATATCGCGCTGCTCGGGAAGGAGATCGATGACCGGGTGCGGCGTGAACGCGTCGAACTCGGTGGAGTTCGCGTCCTCGGTGCCGAGCGCCGTGCGCGCGAGCTCGATCACCATGCACTGCATGCCCATGCAGAGGCCGAGCGTCGGCACCTTCCGCTCGCGACCGAAGCGCACCGCCTGCAGCTTGCCTTCGATGCCGCGGTAGCCGAAGCCGCCCGGCACGACGATGCCGTCGAGGCCGATCAGCGGCTCGACATCCCGGTCGCGCTCGAGGCGCTCGCTGTCGATCCAGTTGATCTTCACGTCACAGCCGGCGGCCCACGACGCGTGCTTCACCGACTCCGCGACCGAGAGATACGCGTCGGTGAGCTCGATGTACTTGCCGACCAGACCGATGCGCAGCGGGATGCGGGCGCCGCGGATGCGTTCGGTGAGCGCCTTCCACTCGACGAGGTCCGGCGCCGTCGCGCGCTCCGTCAGGCCGAGCTCGTCGACGACGATCCGGCCCAGGCCGGCGTCCTCGAGCATCAGGGGGACGCCGTAGATGGACCAGGCGTTGGGCTCGGAGATGACGTTGTCGGTCTTCACGTCGCAGAAGAGCGCGATCTTCTCGCGCAGATCCTCGTCGATCGCCTCGTCCGCGCGCGCGATGAGCACGTCGGGCTGGATGCCGATGGCGCGCAGCTCGCGCACCGAGTGTTGCGTGGGCTTGGTCTTGAGCTCGCCGGTGGCGACGCGCGGCAGGAGCGAGAGGTGGACGTACAGGACGTTGTTGCGCCCGACGTCGTTCCGGAACTGCCTGATGGCCTCGAGGTAGGGGAGCGACTCGATGTCGCCGACCGTGCCGCCGACCTCGACCACCACGACCTCGGCCTGCTGCTCGCGCGCGACGCGGTGGATGCGTTCCTTGATCTCGTTCGTCACGTGCGGGATGACCTGCACCGTGGCGCCGAGGTAGTCGCCGCGCCGCTCCTTCGCGATGACGGCGTTGTAGATCTGGCCGGTCGTCAGGTTCGACGCGCGCGTGACGTTGCGATCGATGAAGCGCTCGTAGTGACCGAGGTCGAGGTCGGTCTCGGCGCCGTCTTCCGTGACGAAGACCTCGCCGTGCTGATAGGGCGACATCGTCCCAGGGTCGACGTTGAGGTAGGGGTCCATCTTGAGCGACGCGACCGCGAGACCGCGGGCCGCGAGGATGCGACCAAGTGAAGCGGCGGTGATGCCTTTACCGAGTGAGGAAGTGACCCCGCCCGTCACGAACACGAACTTCGGCAACGCGACGACCTCCGGGGTTTTTCCAATTGTATCGCGTGGCTGTTTTGTTAGCCCTGATCGAGGCGGAGGCTCTGCAGCAGGATGAGACGCGGGCGATCCGTCTCGGGTGATGCGGGCTCGCTCTCGATCTCGACCGGCTCCTCGATGCGACAGTCAGCCAGACGGCCATCGAGCCGCAGCGCGCGGAATCGCGCGTCGCGCAGCACGCCGATCTCGCCGGCGTGCTCGACGATCGCGACGAGCTTCGGCCTGAGGAACCGCGTGCCCGGCCGCAGCGGCAGCGGCGTGCTGAACGGCGACGTATCCGATGCGAATGCGCGCGTCGCGTCGTCGAGCCAGCGCGCGAGGTACGACGGGACGTAGGCCTCGCCGACCATCACCAGCGTGCGCTGCTCGTCGTCGGCGTATTGGCCGCACAGCATGCGCAGCGTCCCGCTGGTCTCGACCTCTTCCAGGCCGCCGAGCACGACGTCCGCGCGGGGCGTGACGTGGCACTCGAGCCAGTCCGCGGTACGCGCGCCCGGCAGATACGGGCTCGTCGCGCGCTTCGCCACGATGCCCTCGAGGCCGTACTCGGAGACCACGTCGAGGAACGGCTCGCCGTCGGCCTCGAGGTGCGCGGGGACGCCGATCGTCCGGCCGCGCAGGTCCAGCTCCGCAAGGCGCCGCCGCCGCTCGGCGAGCGGCCGCGCCAGCAGCGCGCGGTGGTCGAGATAGAGGAGGTCGAACGCGACGTAGGTCGGGCCGAACCCGCGGCGCGCGGCCTTCGGCCCGAGCCGTCCAGCGAGCAGGTCGTACGAGGGGCGGCCGCGCGAGTCGCAGACCACGATCTCGCCGTCGAGGACCGCGCCTTCGGGCACCGGGAGCCGCGCGAGCTCTGGCAGCAGCGGCAGCAGGTCCCCTCCGTTCCGATCGGTCAGCCGGACCACGCCCTCGTCACGCGACGCGATCGCGCGAAGCCCGTCCCACTTCAGCTCGAACAGGAACTCCGACGAGTTGAACGCCCAGGCAGCCTGACGGGGACGCATGGGGGCGAGACCCTGCGGCAGCGCGGATCGCGCCTCGCGAACATCGATGAGGAGCGGATGCTCGCCGCTCGGCGAGCGCACGTCGCGCGGCACTCGACGAGCATATCGAGCGGACCTTGCTATGAGGCCTTGCGGCGTCGCTCCTTCGGCGCAGCCGCCGTCTTCTTGTTCACGAGTGACTCGTGACCGCCGCGCTTCGCCCGTCCACCGGCGGCTTCGGCCTTCTTCGCCTTCTCGACGCTGGCCTTCAGCGCGGCCATGAGGTCGACCACGGTGGTCTCGGCCTCCGGCTCCGGCGCCTCGATGACCTGGCGCTTCTCGACCTTAGCCTGCACGAGCTCGAGAACGGCCTGCTTGTACTCGTCCTTGTATTCCTCGGGCTCGAACTTCGTGGCCATCATCCCCACGAGGTTCTCGGCCATCTTCAGCTCCGCCGGGCTCACCGTCGGGTTGTCGATGTGGAGGTCCTCGGTGGAGCGGATCTCGTCGGGCCAGTGGAGCGTGTTCAGCACGAGCGCACCGTCGTAGCCGCCGATGGATACGAGACGCTCGCGGTCGCGGAGCGCGAACTTCGCGATGGCGACGCGGCCCGTCTTCTCGAGCGTCTTCTTGAGGAGCGCGTATGGCTTCGCCGCCGACTTCTCCGGCTCCAGGTAATACGCGGACTGGATGTACAACTCTTCGGGGATCTCGTCCTTCCCGACGAAGCCGGTGATGTCGATCGCCTTGCTCGAGCGCAGCGGCAGCTTCTCGAGGTCCTCGTCGGTCAGCTCGACGTAGCTGCCCTTCTCGTACTCATACGCGCGCTCGACGTCGTTCCACGCGACCTCGTGATCGCCCTCGGTGCACCAACGCTTGTTCTTGATGCGCGACTTGTGCTGCGGACAGAGGAGGTTGAACGAGACCTTGCTCGAGCTCTCCGTCGCGAGGTAGAGGCGCACGGGGATCGCGACCATCCCGAAGGAGAGGACCCCGCGCCAGATGGATCGAGGCATTCCACGCTCCCCGGCCGCAGTTTCGTTCTTGCGCGCGGCTTGCCGCGCGAATCGTACAGGGTCGTGTCAAGGCGCGCGCGTCGGCTCCGGCGTCACGACGATGTTCAGGTCGCGCGTCGCGGTGACGCGAACGGTCGTGCCCTCGGCGATGTCCACGTCGGCGGTCGCCGCGACGGAGATGATGTTGCCGCTGCCGTCGCGCATCGCGATCTCGCCGAAGCCGCCCGCCGGGATGCGCTCGATCACGCGCGCGTCCCAGCCCAGGTACGACGTGAGGGCGTTCCGCTGCGCGCGACCCGTGAGCGAGAGATCGCGCAGGTCGATGTGGTAGAGCGCCGCGATGACCGCACCGAGCAGGCCGAGGAACACCGGAAGCGTGACGCCCGAGCCGGGCCGTCCACCGCGCGGCGGCCCGGGGCGCGCGACGGCCGTGTCGGGTGGTGAGATGAGGCTGCCCAGCGAGTACCCGACGACGAACGCGCCGACCATCTCGGTCAGGTACACGTCGCCGATGCGGAACGCGACGAGCGATTCCCAGCGCGTGCCGCGACGTCGTGCGGCCCAGCGCGCCAGCGCGATGAGCGCGATGCCGAGCGCGACGCCGCCGAGATAGAGCGTTAGGCGATCGCCTTCTCCGCGAGCGTCGTCGGCAGCATCCCGGCGCCGGTGATGGCGTCGTGGAACGCGCGGAGCGCCGGGCGGTCCGACGCGCCGCGCTTCGCGAGCCAGCGCGTGCGGATGTCGATGATCTCGAGCATGCCGGTGAGGTAGCTCGAGGCCTGTGTCGGCCACGAGCAGTAGCGGCCGACCTCAGCGCGGGCGTTCGGCTCGGTGAGGTTCCCGCGCTCGACCATGTGCTTCACCGCCTCGTCGAACGTCATCTCGTTCACGTGCAGTGACGTGTCGACGACGATGCGCGCGGCGCGGAAGATCGTGGCCTCGTACTGGTAGAGCAGGTGCTTCGGATCCGTGAAGAAACCCTGCTCGCGCATGACGCGCTCCGCGTAGAGACCCCAGCCTTCGTTGAAGTACGGTGTCCCGAAGACGCGTCGCACCGGCGAGGGGTTGAGCTTCGCCATGACCAGGTGCCAGTGGTGACCCGGATACGCCTCGTGCACCGCGGTCGTCGGGATGCCCGCGCTGCAGTTTCCCTCGAGGCGCTTCTGCACCTCGTCCGGGGGCGTGCCGTCCGGCGGGAACGGGACGAAGAAGTGCCCGTGGAGCGTGTCCTTGAACGCCGGCGGCCGGTTGTAGGACGCGACCGCGAGGATCGGACGCTGGAACGGCGGCGATGGTTCGACCGTGCACTCCTCGCCCTTCGGGAGCGTGACGAGACTGGTGTCGCGGAGGAATGTGCGCGCCCGTTCGGTCCAGTCGGCGTACTCCTCGCGCATGCCCTCGGGCGTCGGCGCGTGGATCTTGTTGAGGCGGTCGCAGGTCGCCTGCCACGTCGGACCGCCGTCGATCTCCTTCGCGATGCGATTCGCCTCGGACGACAGCAGGTCCCATTGCTCGCGCCCGCGCTCGCGCAGCTCGCGCGTCCCGAACGGCAGGAGCTCCTTCTCGCGCAGCAGCGCCGTGTAGAGCTCCTCACCGATCGCGTAGTCGCCCCTGGCGTTGTCGCGCGCCGAGGCCAGCCACGCACCGTACTCGTCGAAGGCCTTCGCCGCGGCCGCGCCGGCCGTCGCGAGGCGCTGCTTCGCGCCGGGGTCCTTCACTTCCGCCGGCACGAGGTCGCGCGCGTACGTCGCCGCGGCCTTCGCCTGACCGATGGCGCGATCGAGGTACACGCGCGGCGTCTGCGCGAGATCGAGGTTCGCCTTGCCGTCAGCCACGATGCCCGGCACCTTCTCGAGACGAGCGCGCGCCGCTTCGGCGAGCTCCTTCTCGGGACGCAGGCGATGCAGGAACAGGCTGAACACGCCCTGCAGACCGGGGTTGAGGTAGGTCGCGGGCTGCCGCCGCCAGCCTTCGAGCTGGTGATGCAACTGACGGCCGCGCAGCACGGAGACCAGCAGCTCGCGGTCGATCTTCTCGTGCGTTCCGAGGTCCGCCTCGCCGACGCCGCGGAATCGGTCGAGCCATGCGTCGTCCCGCTCGATGCGCTCGCGGAATCGCATGGCGCTCGTGTCGTCCATGCGCTCGTCGTACTCGGTGAGGCCGAGGCTCGACGCGAGGGTCGGGGAGTCCTCGTACTCCTCCTTCAGGAACGTGTCGACGAGCGAGCCGAACGCAGACGCCATAACGGGCACCTCCCCGGAGTCCGAGACAATGACCTAGAGCGAACAGGGTGAGCCTCACCGAGTACCAGCGCAAACGCGACTTCAAGCGCACGCCGGAGCCGAAGGGCAAGCAGCCCAAGGACACGGCGGCGCGCCGCTACGTCGTGCACCGCCATCACGCGACCCGCCTCCACTGGGACGTTCGTCTCGAGATGCGCGGCGTGCTCGCGTCGTTCGCGGTGACCCAGGGTCCACCGCTCGAGGCGGGGAAGCGCCGGCTCGCCGTCCACACCGAGGATCACCCGCTCGAGTACCTCACGTTCCACGGGGTCATCCCCGACGGCTACGGCGCCGGCACGATGACGATCTGGGACGAGGGCACCTACGACCTGCTGAAGGACAGCCCGAGCGAATACAAGGTGCACTTCCACGGCAAGCGCCTCGACGGCGAGTGGGTGCTCGTCCAGACGCGTCAGAACGAGGGCCGCGACTGGCTGATGATCAAGCACGGCACTCCGCCGAAAGACCATCCGCTCGACGCGAAGATCGAGCCGATGCTCGCGGTCACCGCCGATGAGCCGTTCGACTCACCGGACTTCGCGTTCGAGGCGAAGTGGGACGGCGTGCGCACGCTCGCGTTCGTTGACGGCGGGATCGTGCGCCTGCAGACGCGCAACCTGCTCGACTGCACGACGCAGTACCCCGAGGCGCATGGCGTCTCGGAGGCGCTGACCGGCGGATATCAGGCCATCCTCGACGGCGAGATCGTCGCGCTCGACGAGCGCGGCGCGCCGTCCTTCCAGCGGCTGCAGCCGCGGATGCATCTGCGCGACGAGTCCACGCTGCGGAAGCTCCGGAAGACCACGCCGGTGATCTACGAGATCTTCGACGTGCTCTGGGTCGATGGAAAGGACGTGACGCGCCGCCCGCTGCGGGAGCGGCAGCAGCTCCTCGACGAGATCCTCACGCCGATGGGCAGCATCCGACGCTCCGAGCAGTTCGTTGGCACCGGGGTCGCGCTGTACAAGGCGGTGCAGGAGCAGGGGCTCGAGGGCATCATCGCCAAGCGCCTCGACGCGCCGTATTCGTCGGCACGGTCAGCGGCGTGGGTGAAGATCAAGGCCTTCCGCTCGATGGAGTGCGTCATCGGCGGCTGGACCGAAGGGCAAGGCGGACGCACGAACGCCCTCGGCGCGCTGCTGCTCGGCGTGTACCGCGACGGGAAGCTCACGCCGCTGGGTCACGTCGGCACCGGCTTCGACGAGCGCACGCTGAAGGAGCTGCTCGCGACGCTCAAGGAGCGCGAGCTCGCCGAGTCGCCGTTCGCCACGGACGTTCGCGCGAACACGACGCCGCACTGGTGCGCGCCGGAGCTGGTGTGCGAGGTCCAGTACGTCGAGCTGACGCGCGAGGGGACGCTGCGCCATCCGACGTACCGCGGGCTGCGGCCGGACATCGATCCGCGCGAGTGCACCGGCGAGGAGCGGCGCGAGTCGACGAAGAACGCTCTGCGGGCGGCGGCGCGCGCCGCGACCGAGACGGGCGGGAATGGCGAGGTCACAAAGGACAAGGGCCCGCGCGTGCCGGCGCTGCTCACGATCGACGGCCACACCATCCGTCTCACCAACCTGGACAAGGTCATCTTTCCCGAGGACGGCTACACCAAGGCCGATCTCATCCGCTACTACACCGAGGTCTCGCCGTTCCTCATCCCCGTGATCCACGACCGCCCGCTCACGCTCAAGCTGTTCCCCGACGGCATCGCCGCGATGCACTTCTATCAGAAGGACAAGCCCGACTTCACCCCGCGCTGGATCGAGACTTGGGTCGATCACAGCGCCGGCCGCGAAGGCGGCATCGACTACATCCTCGGGAACAGCCTCGCGACGCTGGTGTGGCTCGCGAACTACACGGCCATCGAGATCCACCCGTGGCTCGCGCGCGTCGACGACCCCGAACACCCCGACATCGCGATCATCGACCTCGACCCGGCAACAGGCGCGACCTGGGACGACGTGAAGGAGACCGCGGCGCTCGTGCACGACGTCCTCGACGAGCTCGGCATCGTCGGCTTCCCGAAGACGACGGGGTCGCGCGGCATCCACATCTACGTGCCGATCGCGCGTCGCTACACCTTCGAGGAGTCGCGCGGCTTCGTGTTCGACGTCGGGAAGATCGCGCGCGAGCGCAAGCCGAAGCTCGTGACGCTCGAGACGGTGAAGGACCGCCGCCGCGGCATCTACATCGACTACCTGCAGAACGTCGGCGGCAAGACCACGGCGGGCGCGTACAGCGTCCGGCCGATCCGCCGCGCGCCGGTCTCCGCGCCGCTGCGCTGGGACGAGAT
>DASQIF010000167.1:0-2700 GCA_035631715.1 Candidatus Acidiferrales bacterium | reverse complement strand
TCGGAAGGTGAAGTCGCCACGCCAGGCCGGATCGTTCGCGTACGGCTCGTCCATGAGGAAGCCGTCCATGAACGCTTTGAGCGCGCCGAAGCGGATGAGCCCCTCGTCGGTGCGCGGCCGGATCCCCGCCGCGACCGTCTCACGCCACAGGGGCAGCGAGAGGAACGCGTACACGCGGACGCTGAGCGCGTCGCGGCGCTGCAGCTCACGAAAGATCTCGAGGTCGGTCGAGCTCCGTTCGACATCGGTGTGAAACAGCGCGCGTTGCGACGCGTGGTCGAGGCGCGCGACGTCGTGGACCGAGGTGATCCCCACTGCCGCGAGGTCGCGCAGCGCGACGCGGCCGCCCGCGATCCGCTGCTCGAGGTTGGGCGGCGGCACGAGCTCCTGGAGGCGCTCGCCGGCGCGACCGTGGAAAACCCCGGTGAGCTCGCCGGTCGAGTCGCGCTCCATGCGCCCGCCGCGGGGATCGGGCTGGACCCCGCTCACGCGCGCCCGCTCGATCGCGAGCGAGTTCGCCACGTACGCGCCGTCGATGCGCCGGAGGAGCACGGCGTGATCGCTGGTGATCGCGTCGAGCGCGCGCCGGTCGATGGCGAGCGGCGCGGGACGCGGATCACCACGCGCGTCGGCGTCCCACGCCAGCGCCGCGCCGATGTCGCCACCGGTGATCCAGAGGCCCTTCGGCAAGCGACGCGCGGCCGCCGCGACGAGCGCGCGCACCGCGTCGACGTCGCGCGCGTCGTAGAGGCCGACCTTGCCGACCCACGCCGCCGCATTGCCGAAATGGGTGTGCGCGTCGATGAAGCCGGGCGCGAGCATGCGCGAGCCGAGCTCGATCACGCGGGTGTTCGGACCGATGAGGGGCTCGACCTCGGCGCGCGCGCCGACCGCGACGATACGGTCACCCGTGACCGCGACGGCCTCCGCGCCGGGTCGGGACGGATCCGCGGTCCAGATGCGACCGCCGCGGAAGACGAGGTCAGCTAGCGCTTCAGCTTCCGGCGCGCGTTCTGACCGGCCCGATAGACGTTCGCGATCACGAGCACGATGACCATCGCGAGGAGGAACCAGCCCGCTGATTCACGCAGCGCTTCGCTCGCGTACTGCGCGATCACCCAGGTGATCGCGAGCGCCGCGATCGCGCCGACGGCGAGCTGGCCGTCGTCGACGAGGAGACCGTAGGTGTTCTCCCAGAGGCCGCGGAAGAAGTTATTCACGAGTCGAGCGACGAGCGGCGCGACGACTAGACATTCCGGGCCTCGACCCGGCCGCCGCCGGGAAGGACGACGGACAGCATGCGCACCGAGATCCACGACGTCAGGAGCACGAGCCCGAGGATGACCGGGATCGACGCCGCGTCGCCGGGCCATTCCGCGCCCACGCCCTCACCGAACCAGAAGATGCCGAACGTCGTGAGCATCGCGCCGACGACGAACTTGAGCAGGTTCTCGGGGACGGCGGTGAGCGGCCCCCGCACCGCGGCGGCGACGGCGATGACCAGCGCACCCGCGGCGATCGCGCCCCAGATGGCGGCGGTCATCGCGGACACGCCCTTGGCGCCGAAGGAGATGACGATGAACGCGACCTCGGTGCCCTCGAGGAGCACCGCCTTGTAGGAGACGATGAGTCCGATCCAGTCGAAGTCCGTCTTCTTCAAACCCTGGGCGCGGAGCTCGGCCACCTCGCGCTTGTAGATCTCCTCCTCATCGTGGAGCGCGACGATGCCGGCGAAGCGGAGCACCGCCTTGCGCAGCCAGCGGAGGCCGAACAGCAGCAGCAGCGTCCCGACGACGCCAAGCAGCAGCTTCTCCGGGACGTAGTTGACGAGCGCGACGCCGAGCGTCCCGACGATCACGCCGAGGGTCAGCGCGGCGAGGAGGGCGCCGAACAGCGGCGCGCGCCAGCCGCGGGTCACGCCGACAGCCAGGACGATGGTCGTCGCCTCGACGAATTCCACCGCGCTCGCGATGAAGGATGGGGTCGCGGCGATCGCGAGAGTGACGATATCCATGCGCTAGCCCTCCATCCACGTGTCGTTGAGTGGCAGTCCGGTGAGGCCGTCCGGGCCCGGCTTGAAGTCGTGCACCTTGACCGACATGGCTTCCACCCGGACCTGGCTCATGACGCCGACGTACGGGAGGATCTCCATGATCTTCTTCTGCGCGTCGAGGTAGGTCTGCTTGCGCGCGTCGGTGCCCAGCTCCTGTCCCTGCCCCTTGCGGAGGAGTGTGTCGAGGGCGGGATCGCTCACGTTGCTGAAGTTGCTGCCGGTCACCCGGTTCGCGGAGTCATAGCAAACGCGCAGGATGCCGTCGGGGTCGATGGCCGTCGTCGATGTCGCGGCCATGTTGTGCTTGTAGCCGCGCACATAGTCGAGGGAGGGCGCGCGGTCCATGACCTGCACCTTGAGGTCGATGCCCACGTCGCGCAGCTGCGCCTGCATCGCCTGCGCGATCTCGGTCCACGGGCTGCGGAAGGTCGCGAGGAGGATCGTCAGGTCCTGGCCGTTCTTCTGGCGGATCGGGCCCGAGCCGAGCTTCCAGCCGGCGGCGTCGAGGACGCTCTTCGCCTTCGCCGGATCGAACGTGAACATCTTCTCGATCGTCTCGGCGCGTGCCCACACGCCCTCCGACAGCGGGCCGACCGAGACGTGGTGCACGCCGAAGAACACCTTGGCGACGATGGACTTGCGGTCCA
>DASQIF010000166.1:0-2963 GCA_035631715.1 Candidatus Acidiferrales bacterium | reverse complement strand
GCCGGGCTCGGCCGCGAGCCAGAGGCTCCCGCTGGCCGCGGTGAGCTGGCTGCCGTAGCCCGGGTGCTGCGCGTGCGGTCCGGTCTGCCCCTGGTTGCACGACGACAGCACGATGAGGTCCGCGTTGCGCGCGCGCATCGTCTCGATCGAGAGGCCGCGGCGCGCGAGCGTGCCGGCGGGGAACGACTCGATGACGACGTCGGCCGTGTCGACGAGGCGGAGCGCGAGCTCCACGGCCCGCGGCTGCTTCAGGTCGAGCGTGACCCCGCGCTTGCCGGCGTTGTAGAAGGAGAACATCGCGGCGCGGTCCGGTCCGGGCTGGTTGTCCTTGAACGGCGGATACGTGGACCGGAACGGATCGAGCGCGGTCGACGATTCGAGATGGATGACGTCGGCGCCGTGCGACGCGAGATACGTGCCGACGAGCGGTCCCGCCGCGGCCCAGCCGAGCTCGACGACGCGGATGCCGTCGAGGGCCTTCATGCCGTCACCCGTCCCACGATCTCCGCGGTGTGCTCGCCGAGACGCGGGGCGCCGCGCCGGATGCGCGGGCGCTCGCCGTCGAACAGCGCGAAGCCGCCCGGGAACGAGAGCGTGGTCCCGTCGATGGCGACGTCCTGCCAGAACGCGCGCGCGCGCAGCTGCTCGTCGTCGTAGATGTCGGCCGCGTCCGCGACGGGATAGCCGAGCATGTTGCGCGCGATCACGCCGGCGAAGAACTCGCGCTTCGTGAGCGTGCGCAGGAACGCGCCGATCTCGGCCTCGAGCGCGTCGACGTCGGCCTGCGAAAGGGTGCGGTTGTCGAAGGTCTCCCAGTCGATCGTCCCGAAGCGCGGCGCGGCGAAGCCCCGCTCCGCCATCCACGCCGCGAGCATCCGGCCGGTGTGGCGGCCGATCGGACCGCCCTGGATCGCGAACGAGACATGACCGTCCGCGCAGGGCCAGATGTTGCGGAAGCGGGCGCCGACGATGCTGCGTCCGAGGAGGTTCGGACCGAGGCGCATGTGCTCCTCCTTCGCGACATCGGCGAAGACCGGAGCGGGCGGATGGACCGTGACCATGCTCTGCTGACCGGAGACGTCGACGTGCTGTCCGCGGCCGGTCGTGCGTCGCTCGAAGATCGCGAGGAGCGCGCCCGCGGCCCCATACATACCGGTCCAGAACGGCGACTGCGGCAGCGTCGTGCGCACCGGCGCGCCGCCCGGCTCGCCCGCGAGCCAGAGGCTCCCGCTGGCCGCGGTGACCTCGAGATCCGAGGCCGGCGTGTCGGCGAGCGGACCGGTGGCGCCGTACGGCGTAATCGTCACGACGACGAGGCGCGGATCGGACGCAGGGTCGACGAGGAGCGACGGCTGCACCACGACGTCGGCGTCGCGGAGCAGAGCCGAGCGGCGCGGCGTGTCGGCGGGATCGAGGACGACGCCGCGCTTGCTCGCGTTGAGCGCGATCCAGAGGAGCCCGCGGTCGGGATCCGCGCGGTCGCCGATGTACGGCGGGACGCGGCGGACCGGGTCGCCCCCGGGCGGCTCCGCCTTGACCACATCCGCGCCGAGGTCGGCGAGGATGCGCCCGCAGTGCGCGACCGCGGACGCGCCCCAGACGTCGCGGCCCGCAAGCTCGACGACACGGAGGCCGTCGAGCACTTAGCGCCCGCTCTTGGCCAGCACCTCGGCCCATGTCTGTGTCTTCATGAGCGACTTCCCCTTCGCGATCTGGTCCGCGTCGAACCAGCCCGAGGGGTCGACGCGATCGATCGGGTAGACCGGCCGCATGAAGTCGTTCTCGTAGCCGAAGGGCACCGTCGCGTCGATGGCCATGCCGCCCTCGAAGCGCGTGTTCATCGCGGTCCACTGCTGGTTGCCCGCGGTGAGCCGCTGCTCGGGGATGAAGGTCTGGCCGGCGCCGCCAGGGACCGGGCTCCACACGTCGTCGCGCGGATTCACGCGCGTGGTGAGCGACCAGATGATGTCGTCCATCGAGTAGATGTCGACGTCGTGGTCGACGGCGATCGCCAGACGCAGCCCCGAGGAGCAGGCGAACGCGGCCGAGAGGAAGTTGCGCACGAAGCCGTCGTCGGTCTTGAGGCGCTTCTTCACCTGCAGGATCGCGCCGGCCCAGTCGGTCATCGGGAACGGGATGTTCACGTCGTGGATGAGGCCGGGCTGGATGCGCTCGCACAGCTCGTAGAAGGCGGCCTCACGCACCGTCGTGTCGATGTTGTTGCAGTCATACATGTGCACGCCCATCGGGTAGATGAACGGACGCTCGCTGCGCCTCCGCATCGTGATCGCGGTCACGTGGAACGTCGGCGCCTTGTAGGCCTTGCCCATGTACCCCGCCCACTCCGGATGGAAGTGGAAGCGACCCTGGATGTCGGCCTTCTCGCTCTCGGCGGTCTCGTAGCGCTTGTCGCGCGGATGCAGGTAGCCCTCGAGCGAGTACTCGGCGTCGGCGCACGCGTACGCGGCCACGGTCGCGGCCTTCACGAGGCGCATCGGGAAGCCCTGCACCGCGCCCGCGGCGCCGAGCTCGTCGCCGCCGCGCGGCAGCACGACGTAGTCGAAGCCGCCGCCGGCGAGGAGCGTCCCCGCGGCGGGCAGGCCGAAGTTCACGGTGAGCGGTACGGGCTCGTCCTTGTAGTACTTCGTCATGACCTGCCACATGTGCGAGCCGGGCGAGATCTGGAACGTGCCGACGTTGCCCCAGCGGAAGTTCATGCGGTTGTACCCGATGTGCGTTCCGCCCCAGAACTTGTCGCCGACCACCACGCTGTTGCCGGAGCCGATGGTGATCTCGCTCTCGAGGTGGGTGTGGCGGATCGGGAAGATGTACTTGTTCACGTCGAGGTCGTCGGTGATGACCTCCTGCATGACCGGCGCGTCGGCCTGCGAGACGATCTCGTTCTTCAGCGGATGCGTGAGCGCCTCGGCCAGCTTGCGCGTCCGCGCCGTGCGATCCTCCCA
>DASQIF010000165.1:0-6409 GCA_035631715.1 Candidatus Acidiferrales bacterium | reverse complement strand
CGGCGCGTCCTCGAGGAGCGCGGGCGGCTTCGGCCACTCGACCGGGCCACCCGCCGCCGCGAGCGCGTCGACGTCCGACTGGAACCGGTCGCGCATAGCGTCGCTCGCGTGCTCCCATTCGCTCGTGCGCAGCGCGGCGAGGCGCGGCGTCGCGCTCGCGACCGGCGCGCGCTCCGGCCCTCCCGCGAGGATCGCCGCGAAGAGGCCGGCGGAGCGAACGGTGCGTGCGAAGACGCCGACGTGATCGAGCGTGCGCGAGAACTCGAGCGCGCCCGCGGTGCTGATGCGGCCCACGGTCGGCTTGTATCCGACGACGCCGCAGAACGCGGCCGGCCGGATCACCGACCCGTTCGTCTGCGTGCCGATCGCCGCGGAGACCACACCGGCCGCGACGGCGGCGGCCGAGCCCATCGATGAGCCGCCGGGCGTGCGCGACGGGTCCCAGGGATTGCGCGTCGGTCCGGGCGTCAGGAACGCGAGCTCGGCCGTGACCGTCTTTCCGAGGACGATCGCGCCCGCGGCCTCCGCCGCCCGCACCGCCTCGGCGGTCGCGTCGGGCACGCGTCCGGCGAAGACCGCGCTGCCGTTCTCGGTCGGGATGCCCGCGGTGTCGAAGACGTCCTTCACGCCGATGGGGATCCCCTCGAGGCGGCCGACCGGCGCTCCGGCGCGTCGGCGCTCATCCGACGCTCGCGCGAGGCGTCGCGCGCGGTCGGGATCGACCCAGGTCCACGCGTGGATCGTCGGCTCGGTCGCCTCGAATCGGCCGAGCGCGCGGTCGACGAGCTCGGCGCTCGTCAGCTCGCGGTGGCCGAGCGCCTCCGCGACGGCGACGAGATCGTCCTCGATGAGACGCATGACGCACGCATAGTGACGCGTGGCGTCCACCCCTTCGGTAGGTCCTTCATGACGCCGCGGGCGCGGCGGAAGCCCGCCTTGCGGAACATCGCCTCGGTACCGATGTACGCGAAGTCGTCGTGCACGCGCTTCGCGTCGGCGCGGGGATACGCCTCGACCGCCGGGGCGCCTCGTTTTCCGGCGTACTCGACCGCCGCGCGGAGCATCGCGACGGCGACGCCCCGGCCGCGGTAGCCGCGCCGCACGGTGATGCACGGAACGACCCACGCCGACTCCTCGTACGCCGGCGTCGCGCGCGAATTCGCGACGCGAGCGAAGTCGAGACGCGGGCCGAGCGAGACGAAGCCGACCGGCTCGCGACCCACGTACGCAACGAGACCTGCCGAGTAGCGGCGACGGCGCGCCAGCTTCGCGAGGATCTCGCGGCGCTTTCGTTCGACCGCCGGCGTGGGGGAGCCGGTGACGCCAAGAGCGCGCTGCTGCGCCGCGGTGAACCGCGGATGCAGATCCCAGCACTGCGCGCCCCACGTGCCGCGCGTGACGGTCTTCACGTCGTCGACGCGCGCGGCCGTGAGCGGCCGGACGGTCAGCGCTTCTTCGTCGGAACGCATGACGCTCGCATCGTGAGGCGTGGTGCCCACGGGGGCGTGCCGAGAACGCCGCGGATCTTACGGAAGCCGGCCCGCCGGAAGAGGCTCTCCGTCCCCATGAACACGGCGCCGTCGCTGAAGCGACGTTCGTCCGGCCGCGGATAGCCGTCGACCGCCGGCGCGCCGTGCTTGGCCGCGTACTCGATCGCGGCGCGCAGGAGCGCCAGGGCGATCCCCCGGCCGCGATACGTCTTGCGGACGGTGATGCATGGGATGACCCACGCCGGCACGTCATCGACGGGCTGCGTGGTCTTTCCCCTGTTCAGCTCCTTGTAGTCGGCGCGCGGTCCCAGCGACACGAAGCCCATCGGCTCGTCGCCCTCGTACGCCACAAGCACGGGCGCGTGCCGGCGCCTCGCCAGCTTCTGCAGGATCTCGCGACGGCGACGGCTGTTCTCGTCCTTCGTGCCGCCGGAGATGGCCGCGCCCTTCCACTCCGCCTTCGTGTAGCGCCACCAGAGATCCCAGCACTGACTGCCGAACGTGCTCGCCGTGATCTTCTTCACGTCGTCGACATGCGCCGGCGTGAGTGGTCGGATCTCTAGGCCGTCGCCAGCTGCTGCTTTCGCCATCGCTTCTTCTCTAGTCTGCGCACGCGCGCCTCGGCGTGCCCGCGCCAGTTCGGCGTGCCGAGGCCGAGATCGAGCAGCGTCTCGAGCATTCGCACGATCCGGTCGAGGTCGCCCCGCCGTTCCAGCTGCCGCGCGTAGAGCAGCGCGAGCTTCACGCGCAGGTCGTTGTCGCCGTCGTAGTACGCGCTCTCGTAGCACGCGAATGCCGCGTCGAGCTCACCGGTGCGCTCGAAACCGCGCGCGAGGGCGAAAGCCGCCGGTGCGTGCGATGGTGCGCGGCCGGCGCGGGCCTCGGAAACGGCGCGCGCGACGCGGTCGGCGATGCGCACGAGCGAGATCACGTCGCGCGCGTTGTGCTCGAGGACCGGCGCGATGATCCGCTCGTCGCCGACGCGCAGGTAATGGAAGTACGCATCGGGGACGAGCGAGCCGGGGATGTCCGTCACGCGGCCGTCGTCGAGCACGCTCTCCTCGAGCTGCCGCAGGGTCGTCGAGCCGAAGCGATCCTTCCACAGGCGACGGGCCGGGTGCAGCAGGTCGAGGTGCGATTCGTCCACGGTGATCTCGCTGCGGATGGTCATCACGAAACGCGTCCGCAGCAGCGGCAGGTCAAAGGTCTTGCCGTTGTACGACGCGCACGCGCGGAACGGCTCGAGCTCGGCCTGCAGGTGCTCGACGAACGCCGTCTCGGCGCCCAGGTCGCGCAGCAGATGCTGCTGCAGGATCAGCTCGCCGTCGGCGATGTGCGCGAGACCGATGAGGAACACGTACGTCCCGCTGCCGCCCGACAGCCCCGTCGTCTCGGTGTCCAGGAAGAGGACGTCCTGCCACCGGGCCGGCGGCACCCCCTTGAGCCCGAGGTGCGCGACGAGGAGCGGATCGCACGCTCCCCTGCCGACGATCTCAAGGCCGAGATCGTCGAGAGCGAGCCGCTGCTCGCGCACCTCCCACGGTCGTCCGGCGCTGTGCGACGCGCGCTCCACGGTCGGCGCGGCGCGGCCCGCTCGCGCGCGATCACGCTCGACGATCTCCGCGATGCGTGCCCGGAGATCGTTCACGCCAGCGACAGCAGGTGCGCGACGGATTCGCGCACCTCGGCACCGAGCGCGTACGCGGGACCGACGCAGGACGGGCACCCCGTGCCGCAGCCGCAGGATGCGAGGTGCTCCCGCGCGCGGTCGAAGAGCGGGCCGGTGCTCTTGAAGAGACGCTCGGCGAACCCGATGCCGCCGGGCGTCATGTCGAACAGGTAGATCGTCGGACGCTCGGTGTGCGGCGAGCGCACCTCGACCGCGAGCCCGAGGTCATGCGGATCGCACATCAGGAGCAGCGGTGCGAGACCGTGCAGCAGGTTGCCGAGGCCCGCGAGCGCGATCTCGACCCGCTCGCGCGGCCATCCGGCGACGGCGCGCTCGGGCAGCGAGCACCAGAACGAGGTGGTCTGCAGCTCCTGCTCGGGCAGATGGATCTTGCCCCAGCCCACGTTCTCGTGCGTGTACATCGTGAGTTTCTTGTAGATGGTGGTGAGCGTCGACACGAGGACCTCGCCGTGCGCGAGATCGAAGCCGCGCTGCGCGGAGCGCTGGTCGAACTCGTCGATGACGCGGATGCGCACCGCGAGCTCGGCCTGCGTGTAGTAGTCGACCTTCACCTCGCGCACGTAGGCCTTCGCGTTCTCCCAGTCGAGCCGCTCGACCTGGAACTGCTTGGACTCGTGGAGGTAGATGGCCTGCTCGTGCAGGAGGACCTGCGCCGCGAAGCGGTCGATCTCGCCGATGACCTTCGCCTTCCCGTCGTGGTGCTCGGAGCCGACCACACGCGGCGCGGGTCCGGTGGTGTCGACGATGACCACGTTGTCGTTGGTCGCGGTGCGCAGCGACGTCACCTCGGCCGGGAACGACTGATCGGACCAGTGGTACTTCCCGCCGGCCTCGTGGAGCACGCCCTGCTCGTCGAGATAGGCGAGCACGCCGGGCGTGTCCTCGGTCCCGAAGCGCTCGCGCAGCTCGAAGGGGATCTCGAACGCGGCGCACTTCAGGTGATGCACGAGGACGTGGAGGTTGTCGGGGTTCACGAGCCCTGCTTCGGGCGATCGGTCGAGGACGTACTCGGGATGCTGCACCACGTACTGATCGATCGGCGACGAGCTCGCGACGAGGAACGCCGCGGACAGATCTTCGCGCCGGCCGGCGCGGCCCATCTGCTGCCAGGTCGACGCGACCGTTCCGGGATAGCCGAGGAGCACCGCGGCCTGCAGCGCGCCGATGTCGATGCCGAGCTCGAGCGCGTTCGTCGACACGACGCCGCGGACCGAGCCGTCGCGCAGCCCTCGCTCGATGGCGCGTCGCTCCGACGGCAGGTAGCCGCCCCGATATCCGCGGATGAGGTCCTGCGGCCACTGCGGCTGCGGGAAGCGTGAGCGAAGGTACGTGAGCAGCAGCTCCGTCTCGACGCGCGACCGTGCGAACGCGATCGTCTGCACGCCGGAGGCGAGGAGCGTCGCGGCGATATCGCGCCCGGTGAGGAGCGCGCTCTTGCGAACACCGAGGTTCCGGTTCACGACCGGCGGGTTCACGAAGACGAGCACCTTCTCGCCGCGCGGCGCGCCCGACTCATCGATGACGATGACGTCGTCCTCGATGTGCTTGCGCGCGAGCTCCTCGGGGTTCGCGATCGTCGCGGAGGTGCAGATGAAGACCGGGTGCGAGCCGTAGAACTCGCAGATTCGGCGCAGGCGTCGGAGCACGTTCGCGACGTTGCTGCCGAAGACGCCGCGGTAGGTGTGCAGCTCATCGAGCACGACGTAGCGAAGGTTCTCGAAGAGCTTCACCCACTTGGTGTGGTGGGGGAGGATCCCGGTGTGGAGCATGTCGGGGTTCGTGATGACCACGTGCCCGGCGCTGCGGATCGCGGCGCGCACCGCGGGTGACGTGTCGCCGTCGTAGGTGTAGGTCTTGAGCTCAATGTCCATGTCTCCCGACTCGCGCTCGAGCTCCGCCAGCTGGTCCTGCGACAGCGCCTTCGTCGGGAAGATGTAGAGCGCGCGCGAGGACGGATCCTTCGCGATCGCGTCGAGGACCGGCAGGTTGTAGCAGAGCGTCTTGCCCGAGGCCGTCGGTGTGACGACGACGGTGTGTCGCCCCGCGCGCGTCGACTCGAGCGCCGCGACCTGATGCGAATACAGCTCGCTGATGCCGCGCCGCCGCAGCGCCGCGGCGATGCGCCCGTCGAGCCACTCGGGGAACGGCGCGTAGCGCGCGGGTCGCGCAGGGAGACGTTCCCAGCGCGTCACCATCTCCTGAAACGTCGCGTCGCGCAGGAGACCGTCGAGGATCTGCTCGAGGCTGGTGCGCGCCGGGAACCGAACGGACGTTCGCATGAGCAGCCGACAGTATGGAACGGCCGTTCGAGCGTCAAGAGCACCGAAAAGGGCGGCAGGGCGTTGTTCGTGGTTGGTGAGCCGTGGGCTTGGCAGTCTGCTCGGCGCGGTCGCGCTGCTCGTCGCCGCGAGCGCGCCGGCGCGGGCCTCGGCGATGCCCGAGGCACCCAACTGCCCGATCTACGCGGACGACGACGTGTGGCACTCGAACATCAGCCAGATGCCGGTGCACCCAATGTCGGACGCATGGATCGCGAACATGGGCGGACCGTCGCGGCTCCTGCATCCGGACTTCGGCGGTCCGTACGGCTATCAGCTACAGGTCGTCGACAACACGACGCCGAAGACCCGTCTCTCCTTCGACTACGCCGATGAGAGCGACGACGTCGCGTACCCGTTCACGGCGAGCACGCCGATCGAGCCCGCGAGCGACGCGCACGCGTTCATGCTGAACAAGGACACCTGCGTCCTCTATGAGCTCTTCGACGCATCGTGGAATGGCGGCGCACCCACGGCGGGCTCCGGCGCCGTCTTCGACCTGAAGACGCACGCGCTGCGGCCGGCGGGCTGGACGAGCGCGGACGCCGCCGGCCTGCCGATCTGGCCCGGCGTGCTGCGCTACGACGAGGTCGCGCGCGGATTCGTCGACCATGCGATCCGCTTCACCGCACAGCGGACCGACCGGAGCTTCGTGTGGCCCGCGCGCCATCAGGCCGGCGCGTCCCGCGACGCGACGCTCCCGCCGATGGGCGCGCGCTTTCGGCTGAAGGACGACTTCCCGATGGCGGGGTTCAGCCCGCAGACGCAGGTCGTCCTGACCGCGATGAAGATGTACGGGCTCATCCTCGCGGACAACGGCTCGAACTGGTTCTTCCAGGGCCAGGTCTCGAACGCCTGGGGCGATCAGCTCATCAGCGAGCTCAAGCGGATCCCCGCCGGTGCGTTCGAGG
>DASQIF010000164.1:0-1700 GCA_035631715.1 Candidatus Acidiferrales bacterium | reverse complement strand
GATGGAAGGACAGAGATATGCGGGTCGCGGCCTCTACGAGATCATCGAGCAGGTCTACGCGACCGGCCGGTCCGCGGTCCTGAAGGACAGCGAGATTCGGATCGACCGCGGGAACGGGCCCGAGTCCCGGACGGCGACCGTCGTCCTACAGCCACTCCGCGACGACGGCGGAAAGGTCAACGGCGTGATCTCATTCGCGGTCGATGTGACCGAGGCGGACGCGTAGCCCTCAGACCGCGAGGCGTGTCTCCGCCCGCATCGTCCCGCTGGTGACCTTGACCGCGTAGGTACCCGAGGCGACCGTCCCGCCGAAGATCGCGCTGTACGTGCCGTCATGGTCCGCACGCGCATCGAACTCGAGGTGGTAGCCCTGCCCGTCGACCGCCACGTGCAGTGGCGCGTCCGCCGCGAACCCCGCGGCGCTCCAAGTGAGCTGGCCGTGGCCGGCGGTCTGCGCGATCCACGGCCCGCCGTGCAGAACGGCCGCGCGCGCGGGGAACGCGTTCGAGAAATCCTCCAGCGAGCCGCCGGTAGCCTCGCCGAACGCCTGCGCGAAGCCGACATCGTGCGCGCGCACGAGCAGTGAATGGACGCCATCTGCCCCAAGGTCGTGGGTGATGATGCGGACGGCCTCGGCGGCGACGGCGTAGCCACGTCCGCCGAGCTGCGCGTTGGCCATCGTCCAGTCGCCCGCGCTCGTTAGATCGCGCAGCGACACAGAGCCGGTCCGCAGGAGCGCGAGGGTCGCCGACTCGTCGCGGGCGTCGCGTATCGGATCGGCGGCGACGGTGTGTTGCTCGCGGGTGGCGAGCCCCTCGTCGAACCACGCGGGGATGTCGGTCGTCGCGCCCGCGATCTGGTGCGCGAGGACGTGTGTGAGCTCGTGGCGCACGACGCTGAGATCGTTGTCGGCTGCGACGAGGTTGATGGCGATCGCGGACTGCGACGGGAACGCCACGCCACCGTTCGCGGCCGCGAGCGCCGCGGCGTCGGTGGCGCGCTGGCCGAACGCGTTCTGGAGCCCGAGCGCGAAGCTCCCTCGGCTCGCGAAGACGTACACGTCAGGCGCGTGCTCGAATGACGCACCAAGGTCGGCCTGGACCGTGGGCACGTCGCGCGCGAGGGCGGCGGAGACGCGCGCTACGACGTCATCGCCGGAGGAGGCCTCGATGTACACGTGCATCCCGTCCACCACGACCTGACGCATCGCGAACCCCGTGTCATGAGCTGCGCCCGGCGCCTGGAGCGAGCAGCAGGTGGTCGCCCCGCCTGGCGATGAGATCGTCTGCGCGATCGCGTGCGGCGCGAACACCGCCACTGGTGTCGCGCCGAGCGCCGCGAGCGAGATCGAGCCGAACGTGACCCGCGCGGCCCAGCGTCGCCACGGCGAGACATCCGTCGCGGCGAGCGGCAGGCTGACGGCGTAGCCCTGTGCGAGACGGCAGCCGGCGCGCACGAGCCATTCGGACGTGATGGTGTCCTCGACGCCGACCGCGACGACCGCGACACCCAGGTCTCGCGCCGCTTCGATAAGCCCGCGCGCCGCGAGTCCCGCTTCGGTGTCCGCGACCGCGCGCCGGATGAGCGCGCGCGAGATCTTGAGCTCGTCGATCTCGAGCGCGACCGCGCGCGATAGGCCGTCCGCGCGCGAGACGTCGTCGAGGGCGATGCGGGCGCCGAGCGCGGCGACGCGACGCGCG
>DASQIF010000163.1:0-3992 GCA_035631715.1 Candidatus Acidiferrales bacterium | reverse complement strand
CAATCTCATCCGCCTGTACCCGGACTGGTACTGGCAGGGCATCACGCTTCGGGTCGGCGCGTCGTTCATCGCGATCGCGCTGGCCCTCGCGGGGCTCGCTCATCTGCGTCTGCGCCGCGTTCTGACCTAGACTCGCCCGCGATGCCCGCCATGAAACGCGTCCTCATCATCGAAGATCTGCCTCAGGTCGCCGCGCACCTGCAGCAGATGCTCCAGCGCGAGCAGGACGTCGAGCTCGCCGGCGTGCAGACGACGGCCGAGGCCGCCATCGCACAGGCGACGACCGAGAAGCCGGACATCGTCTTGGTCGACGCTCTGCTCCAGGGGAAGATCACCGGCACCGACATCGCCAAGCGCGTACGCGAGGCGTCGCCCGGGACCCGCGTCGTGATGGTCACCGTGCCGCAGCGCCCGGTCGTGCCGAAGCCCGAGCTCGGCATCGACGCGGTCTTCGTCCTGCCCGGTGGCGCGAACGAGCTCGCGACCGCGCTCAACATCGGGAAGGCCGTGAAGTTGGCGCGCGGCAACGTCGTCGCGGTCTATTCGCCGAAGGGCGGGACGGGGAAGACCACGCTGGCGTTGAACCTCGCGACGGTGCTGCGCCGTCAGGGCAAGGCCGTCGCGCTGATCGACGGCGTCATGCAGTTCGGCGCGATGCGCCATGTCGTGCAGGTCCCGCCGTCGACGCGGTCGTTCGTCGATCTCCCCGCGGCGGGCGCGATGAAGACGAGCATCAACGAGGTCCTCTGGGAAGGGCCGGGCGGCGTGCACTTCCTGCTCGCGCCGGCGCGCCCCGAGGAATCCGATCTCGTGCAGGCCGGGGACATCGCGACGGCCATGGGCCTCCTCGCGGAGAACCACGACTACGTGATCGTCGACACGCCGGCGCGGCTCTCTGAGGACACGCTCGCGATCCTCGACGCCGCGACGTTGATCCTCATCGTCGTCACGTACATGAACGCGACGGTCGCGAACGCTCGCTCGGCCATCGATACGTTCGAGGCGCTCGGATACAAAGGACAGAAGCCGCTCCTGCTCGTCGTCAATCAGGCCGACACGGTGGCGGGCATGTCGAAGGGCGGCATCGAGCACGCGCTCAACCTCCCGGTCGTCGCGGAGATCCCGACGGACTGGAAGATCGTGAGCGAGTCGCTGAACAAACAGAACCCGTTCGTGATCAGCAACCCGACCGCGCCGATCAGCAAGTCGATCGAGACCCTCGCGACCGCCCTCGTCTCGCAGCAGCGCAAGTAATCCGCGGGTGGCGGAGCGCGGCGCGCGGCCGATCGGTGTGTTCGACTCGGGCGTCGGCGGTCTCACGGTCCTGAAGGAGCTGCGCAAGCAGCTGCCCTCCGAGGCGACCGTCTATCTGGGCGACGAGGCGCGCATGCCGTACGGCCCGCGCGCCGCGAGCGAGGTCCTCGAGTTCACGCGGCAGGCCATGCGCTGGTTCGCGTCGCACGACTGCAAGCTCATCGTCATCGCCTGCAACACCGCGACGAGCGCCGCGCTCGAGACGGTGCGCGACGAGGTGCCGGTCCCGCTCATCGGCGTCGTGCGCCCCGGCGCGGCCGCCGCCGTGGCGGCGTCGCAGCGGCGCGCGATCGGCGTGCTCGCGACCGCAGGCACGGGCCGGTCCGGCGCCTACATCCGCGCGGTGCGCGACCTCGATCCGCTCGCGGACGTCACGCAGCAGCCGTGCCCCAAGCTGGTGCCGCTCGTCGAAGAGGGGAAGGCCGGCACGCCCGAGGCCCTCGCCGCGGTGCGCGAGTACGTCGAACCGCTGCTCACCGAGGGCGCGGTCGTCACGCCGGCCGTCGACACGCTGCTCCTCGGCTGCACGCACTATCCGCTGCTGCGCGAGGAGTTCGCGAAGGTCGCCGGCCCGCAGGTGCGCGTCGTCGACTCCGCGACGACCACCGCGCTGGCGGTGCGCGAGGTCCTCGTGTCGCACCGCCTCCTGGCGCAGCCGGTGACCCCGAAGCACGAGGTGTACGCGACCGGCCCGGCGGCCCGTTTCCGCACGGTGGCCCGCACGATCTTCGGCGAGGATGTCCCGGTGGAGTCGACCACGCTCGGATGAACCTCGTCACCACCATCACCGGCCTGCCGTACGTCGGCAAGACGACGCTCTTCAACCTCCTCACCGGTGGCCACGCCTCGACCGGAGCGTTCGCCGGCGCCGAGGCGGAGACGAACGTCGGCGTCGCGAAGGTCCCCGATGAGCGCGTCGACAGGCTGTCGGTGCTCTTCAAGCCGAAGAAGACGACCTACGCCGAGGTCACGTACCGCGACCTCGGCCTCACGCACGGCGCGGAGAAGGGACAAGGGCTGTCCGCGCAGAAGCTCGGCGACCTGCGCAGCTCCGACGCGATCGTCCACGTCGTGCGGGCGTTCCGAGATCCGTCGGTCCCGCATGTCGACACGACCGTCGACCCCGTGCGCGACCTCTCCTCGGTCGAGCTCGAGCTGCTCTTCGCCGACCACGGCGTGGTGGAGCGGCGCCTCAAGAACATGGAGGGCGAGCTTCGTTCGGCGAAGGGCGCGGAGCGCGAGGCTCGCGAACGCGAGAAGGCCGTGCTCGAGAAGGCGATGACCGCGCTCGGCGCCGAGGTACCGCTGCGCGACCTCGCGCTCGACGACGAGGAGCGACGCGCGATACGCGGTTTCCGATTCCTGACCCTTCAGCCGCAGCTCGTCGTCGCGAACGTCGACGACGCGGACGTCGGCTCCCCCGACGCCGTGCTCGCGCCGCTGCGCGCCGCGATCGCGAAGCACAAGGCGATGGCCCTCGTCCCGGTGTCGGCGAAGCTGGAGGCCGAGATCGCCGAGCTGCCCGCGGACGAGGCGGCGGCCTTCCGTGCCGACCTCGGCATGAAGGAGCCCGCGCTGCATCGTGTTGTGCGCGCGAGCTACGAGCTACTCGGCCTCATCTCGTTCTTCACGACCGGCGAGGACGAGGTGCGCGCGTGGACGATCCCGTCGGGCACGCCGGCGCAGGCGGCCGCGGGCGCGATCCATTCGGATCTCGAGCGCGGCTTCATCCGCGCCGAGGTCATCAAGTGGGACGAGCTGCTGAAGGCGGGGAGCGAAGCCAACGCGAAGAAGGTCGGGATCATGCGGACCGAGGGGAAGCAGTACGTCGTCCAGGACGGCGAGTGCCTCCACGTCCTCTTCAACGTCTGATGCCCACGCGATTCCTCGGGATCGGTCACGTGACCCGCGACGAGTTCCCCGGTGAGACGGATTGGCGCCTCGGCGGCACGGTCACCTACACCGCCGCGACGGCCGCGCGCCTCGGCGCGCGGGCCGCGCTCGTGACGCGCGTCGGGCCGCACGAACGGGCGCGCTTGGAGGAGCGCTGCGCTGCGTTCGGCATCGAGCTCCACGCGCTGCCGGCGGAGGTCACGACGACGTTCGCGTTCCGGTACGAGGGGACGAGGCGCATCCTGCGGCTGCGCGCCCGCGCGCGCGGCCTGTCGCTCGCCGATATCCCGCCGCACCTGCGCGACTCCGATGCGGTCGTCCTCGGGTCGGTCGCGCACGAGATCGACCGCTCGCTGCTCGGCGCGTTCGGCCACGCCGCCACGGTGGTCACGGCACAGGGGTATCTGCGCGAATGGGACGCGCAGGGAGAGATCCATCCGCGGCGCTGGGACGATGTCGCCGAGGTCACCGCGAACGCCTCCGCGGTGGTGCTCAGCGACGAGGACGTCGGCGGAGATCTCGCCGAGCCGCGCCGCTGGGCGGGTCACACGCCGGTCATCGTGACGATCGCGGAGCGCGGCGCGATCGTGCTCGCCGACGGCCGCGAGGAGCGGGTGCCGGCCTGCTACGCGAACGGGGTCGTCGATCCCACCGGTGCCGGCGATGCCTTCGCGGCCGGCCTCGCCATCGCCCTGGCCGAGGGCCGCGAGCTCATCGCCGCGACGCGTTTCGCCAACGGCGTGGCCTCGTTCGCCGTCGAGGCAGTCGGCACGGACGGGCTCGTC
>DASQIF010000162.1:0-18235 GCA_035631715.1 Candidatus Acidiferrales bacterium | reverse complement strand
GCGCCGCCGCCGGTGAGCGCGAGCCCGGCCTGGAGGCGGTTCGTCGCCCCGGCGGCCTCGATCTCGCGCGCGACCTGGTCGAAGAGCTCCGCGGTGCGGGCCTCGATGATCTGGGCCACGTGGCGCCGGGTGATCGGTCGCGGGCCCTCCTCGCCGATCGAGGTGATCTGGATGCCCTCGTCCGGATCGACATCGAGCGGCAGGGCCGTCCCCTGCTTCATCTTGAGCGTCTCGGCCACGTCCGGTGTGACGCGCAGGACCAGGCCGAGGTCGCTGGTGACGCTGCGGGCTCCCATGGGGATGGTCGCGCAGTGGCTGATCGAGCCGTCCTGGAAGATCGCCACGTCGGTGGTGTCGCCGCCGATGTCGCAGAGCGCTACGCCGAGGTCCCGGTCCTCCTCGGAGAGGAGCGCCTCCGCCGTGGCGAGGGGCGCGAGGACCAGCTCGTCGATCTCGATGCCCGCGCGCTGGACGCACTTCGAGAGGTTGGCGACGCTGGTGGACGAGGCCGTGACGATGTGCGTCTCCACCTCGAGGCGGACGGCGCTCATGCCGATGGGGTCGCGCACGCCCTCCTGGCCGTCCACCACGTAGCCGCGCGGGATGACGTGGAGGATCTCGCGGGTGTTCGGGATGGACACGGCGCGCGCGGCCTCGATGGCGCGGATGGTGTCCTCGCGCTGGACGTCGTGCTGGCGGCTCGATACCGCGACCATGCCGCGGCTGTTCTGCGAACCGATGTGGCTCCCGCTGATGCCGACGAACGCCGAGCGGACCTTGAGGCCGGAGAGGCGCTCGGCGGCCTCGACCGCGGCGGCCACCGACTGGACGGTCCGGTCGATGTCCACGACGACGCCCTTGCGCAGGCCATCGGACGGGGCCTGCCCGATCCCGATGACGTCGACGCCCAGGCCGCCGCGTCCACCGGCCTCGCCGATGAGCACGCAGACCTTCGTCGTGCCGATGTCGATCGCGACGAGGACGGTCTGGTCAGCCACGGACGACCTCGATTTCCAGTCTCTCCCTGTTACCCCACCGGCGTCCGCGACCTGCTAAAGGAAGTGCCGTCGTATGACCGCCACATTCTGGAAGATTCTCCACCCGAATGCGAAGAGGGCGACCAGGTAGAGGTCGATGCCCAGTCGGTCTCCGAGGAAGGTGAGGCCCGCCGCGAGCAGGAAGTTCGTGTAGAAGCCAGAAAGGAAGATGCGCGTGTCGAAGTGGCCCTCGAGCTCAGCGCGGTACGCGCCGAGCAGAGAGTCGAGCGCCGCGAGGATCCCGACGGCGGTGTAACGCGCCCATTCGATCGGCAGGTTGAAGCGGAGCGCGAGACCGAGGAGCACTCCGGCGATGAGGCCGAGGAGTGGGAGCCACATGCGCTATTGCGGGCTTACGACGATGCGGTCCGGACTGCGCACGTCGACGTAGTCTAGGCGGCGCTGCGGGTTGTCCCGAAGGTAACGCTTCGCGAGCGCGAGCTTCTCGTCGAACGATTCCGGACCGCCGAAGCGGATCTCCCACCCCGCGCCGGATCGCAGCACCAGACCGCTGGGGCCCGCGGTCATGACGGCGCGCGGCGCCGTCTCGTCGGCGCGCAGCTCCCCCGGCGCGATCGCCGCGAGGCGCAGCGCGACCTGCACCAGCGCCGGGTCCAGGCGCTCGCCGGCGTTGTGCGGGGGCCGCTCGTCGGAGACGCGCAGCTGCGGCGCCGCGGTCGGGTCGTTCGATGGGAAGAGCACGCCGTCGTGGTCGACGAACCACTCGAGGCCGTCCGACGCGACCCAGCGGCCGACGGCCTCGCGCTCGGTCAGCGTGATCCGCGCGCCGTCCGGCAGCGCGATCTCGACCTTCGCGTCGCGCACCGCGGGCAGCGCGCGCAGGAGCGCCCGCGCCTGCGTCGCACTGGCGGTGAAGGCCGGGGCGTCGCGGAGGCCGCTCTGGGCGATGGCCTGGCCGACGCGAACGTGCCGCGCGCCGACCACCTCGATCGTCGCGATCGTCGGCGACGACGCGAGCGAGATCCACGTGAGCGCGAGCGCACAGGCCACCGCGATGACCAGAGCGATAGCGCGAATGGGGTCGGCGATCGCGAGCCGCGGTTTCCTTCGGGTGCCGCGCGGTCGGGCGCGCGACGACCGAGCGCTCAGCGGCGCCGCCGGCGCGCATCCTCGAGCGCCCATTCGACGAAGCGCGCGAGCAGCTGTCCGAAGGGGATGCCCGCGGCTTTCGCGGCGCGCGGGAGGAGGCTGTTCGCGGTCATACCGGGGATCGTGTTCACCTCGAGCGCGACCATCCGGTCGCCGGCCCACACGAAGTCGGTGCGCGACATCCCGCGACACCCGAGCGCCGCGTGCGAACGAAGCGCGAGCTCCTGGACCCTCTTCGCGACGTCCGCGGGGATGCGCGCGGGAACGATCTCCTCGCTCTCGCCCGAGTCGTATTTCGCGTGGTAATCGAAGAACTCGCGTTTCGGCACGATCTCGATGACCGGCAGCGCCTCGGGCTCGTCGTTCCCGATCACCGCGACGGTGAGCTCCGTTCCCCGCAGGTACTCCTCGACGAGCGCGCGCTCGTCGTATTTCAGCGCGTCGGTGATCGCGGGCGCGAGCTCGTCCGCGCGGCGCACGATGTGCGCGCCGACGCTCGACCCGCTCGCGACCGGCTTCACGAACGCCGGGAGCCCGACCGCGGCCGCGCGGGCCAGGTCCGCACGCGTCGCGGCGCTCACGACCGCGCCCTTCGGCACGGCGAGGCCCGCGGCCGCGAGGACCGTCTTCGCCATCACCTTGTCCATCGCGAGCGCGGAGGCGAGCACGCTCGATCCCGTGTACGGGATGCCGAGCGTGTCGAGCAGGCCCTGGATGCGGCCGTCCTCGCCCCAGGTCCCGTGCAGCGCGATGAGGACGACGTCGATCGGCTCCCCCGTTTCGTTGATCGCCCGCGTCGCCGGGATGAGCGCCTTCGACGCGGACGCGATCTCGGCCTCGAGCCCCTTCGGTAGCTCGTGCGCCGGATCGAGGCGCGCCCCGCCTGCGAGCAGCGCCTTCGCTTGCGTCCGCTGCTCCTCGGAGAGCGAGGGGTTGCGCGCCATGAACGCGAGCGGGTCGAGCAGGACGACCTCGTACTTGTCCGACGGCAGCTCGCGCGCGATCTGCGCGCCCGTCGCGAGCGAGATGTCGCGCTCGGCCGACGCGCCGCCCGTCAGGACCCCGACCCGGATCTTCTTCACCACTCGCCGACCATCTCGACCTCGGGCACGAGATCGACGCCGAACTTCTCCTTCACCGTCTTCTGGCAGAGACGGATGAGCGTGCGCACGTCCTCGGCGGACGAATCGCCGATGTTCACGATGAAGTTCGCGTGCTTGGTGCTGACCATCGCGCCGCCCTCGGTCGCGCCCTTGAGGCCGGCCGCCTCGATGAGCCGTCCGGCGTGATCGCCGGGCGGGTTCCGGAAGATGGACCCGGTGTTCGGCTGCGCGAGCGGCTGCTTGGCCATGCGCTCGTTCGCGATCTCCTTGATGCGCTTCACCGCGGTCTCGCGGTCGCCGGGCTTCCCGCGGAAGCGCGCGCGCAGCACGATGGTCGACGTCTTCTGCAGTGCCGAGGTGCGATAGGCGAAGCCGAGCTCGGCATTCGTCGCCGTCCAGCGTTTCCCGTCGAGATCCATCAGCTCGGCATCGACGAGCATGTCCTTTGTCTCGCTGCCGAACGCCCCGGCGTTGCCGTGGACCGCGCCGCCGACGGTCCCGGGCACCGTCGCCATCCACTCGAGGCCGAGGATGCCGTTCCGCGCGGCGACCGCCGCGACCGTCGCCATCGGCGTGCCCGACGCGGCGGTGATCGTCGTGCCGTCGACCGAGGTCTCCGCCCAGTCATTGAGTAGGACAACGCCCGCGATGCCGGCGTCCGCGACGAGGAGGTTCGTCCCGCCACCGAGCACGAACACCGGAAGCTCGTGCTCGCGCGCGACGGCGACCGCCCCCACCAGATCGCGCTCGGTCGTCACGCGCACGAAGTACTGCGCCGGACCGCCGATGTGCAGGCTCGTGTGCGCCGACATCGGCTCGCCCTTCGTCCCGAACGGCGCGATGCTCATACCGGCGTCCGCAGGAGCTCGAGCACACGCTGGCCGACGGGACGGACGTCGCCGGCGCCCATCACCAGCACCGCGTCGCCGGGGCGCGCGAGCTCGGCCGCAAGGTGCGCCGCCGTCTCGCCATCCTTCGCGTACCTGCCGCCCACCGCGTCGGCCAGCGCGCGCGCGCGCCCGTGGGGATCGGCTTCCTCGCGCGCCGAGCGGAACGTTTCGACGATCACGACCGCGCGCGCCCGCCGCAGCACGGTCACGAACTCGTCGAAGAACGCCGCGAGACGGCTCGGCGTGTGCGGCTGAAAGACGACGACCGCGCCCTCGCCGTACGCGTCGAGCCCGGCCGCGATCTCCGCCGGATGGTGCGCGTAGTCGTCGACCACCTTGATGTCTCCTGCCGCGCCGAGCGGCTCGAGGCGACGCTCGACGCCGCCGAACGGCACGATGCCGCGCGCGAGGACGTCGCTCATCGGCGCGTCGAAGCGCTCCGCCACGAGGATCGCGGCCGCCGCGTTCTGCGCGTTGTGCCAGCCGCGCACCGACAGCGTGAAGAGTCGGCCGTCGAGCTGGTACGCGTGGTCCCCCATCTCCGCCAGCGCCTTCGTCGCGCCGGCGTGGCGTCCATAGGTGACGACTCGTGCCGAATGCTGATCGTCGACCCATGCCGCGAGATCGCGCGCGCCCGGATCGTCGGCCGATGCGATGAGCGTGCCGCCCGCGGTGATGCCGCGCGCGAACGCGCGGAACGCGTCGCGGTACGACTCGCGGGTCGGGAACACGTCCACGTGGTCGTGATCGAGCGTCGTCACGACCGCGACCTCCGGATGCAGCGCGAGAAAGGTGTTGTCGTACTCATCGGCCTCGATGACGAACACGTCGGACTTCCCGGCGTACGCGTTCGTGCCGATCCCGCGGATCGTCGCGCCGCAGATGAGCGATGCGTCGATGCCGCCGGCGCGCAGCCCCGCCCAGGTCATCGCCGTCGTCGTCGACTTGCCGTGCGTGCCGGCGACGGCGACGACGCGCTGGCCCTTGGTGAGGAAGCGCCACGCGTCCTCGCGCTTCCACACCGGGATGCCACGCTCGAGGGCAGCGCGGACCTCGACGTTGTCCTCGTGGTACGCGCTCGAGCGGATGACGATGTCCGCGCCGGGCACGTGCTCGGCCGCGAAACGCTCGTGCACCGCGGCGCCGTCGCGCGCCAGCGCCTCCGAGAGCGGCCACGGCCCGGTGTCCGATCCGGTGATCTCGTGGCCCCGCGCGAGCAGCACGCGTGCGACCGCCGACATGCCGGCGCCGCCGATGCCGACGATGTGGAACCGCGTCACGCGCAGCCGCCCAGCTCGCGGATCTCGGCCGCCATGTCGCGGGCCGCGTCACGCCGTCCGGCGTTGCGCGCCGCGGTGGTCATTCGCCCGAGCTGCGCTGTGTCGTTGAGCAGCCCCGTGACGACGGCGACGAGGCGGTCCGGATCGAGCTGGCTCTCACGCAGCACGACCGCGGCGCCGACCTCGGCCACGGCGCGCGCGTTCACCTCCTGGTGGCCCTCCATCGCCGCGCCGAACGGGATGAGCACGAGCGGGACGCCGAACGCGAGCGGTTCGGCGATCGAGGACGCGCCGGCGCGTCCGATGACGAGGTCCGCGGCGGCGAGCACCGCGCCCATCTCGTCGCGCAGGTAGGCGCGCGGCAGGTAGCGCTCGCGCTGGTCGGGTGGGAGCGCGTCGGCGCGTGAGGTCGCGCGCGCGAACTTCGGGTCGCCGGTGACATCGAGCACATAGGCGGAACGGAGCAGACGCGGGAGCGCACCGAACACCGCGTCGTTGACCGTCTCGGAGCCCTGGCTGCCGCCGGTGACGACGACGAGCGCGGCCGCCGCGGGGACGCCCATCTTCGTCCGCGCGTCCTCGCGCGTCCACCGCAGGAGCGACGATCGGATGGGCGTCCCGGTGTACGTCGCCTTGCGCGTCGTGAATGAGGCGCGGGCCTGATCGAACGCGACGCCGATGCGCGAGCAGAAGCGCGCGAGGAATCGGCCGGCGCGCCCGGGCCGCGCGTCGCCGGCCCAGAGATAGACCGGGACGCGCAGCGTGCGCGCCGCCAGCACCGCGGGGATCGCGATCGCGCCGCCGCTCGTGACGCACACGCTCGGGCTGAAGCGCGCGATGTGCCAGAGCGCCGCGACGTACGAGAGCGGGAGCCGGACGAGCGTGCCGATGAGCGCGAGGCGCGAGTCCGGATCGCGAAGCGACGCGAGCGGGAGCGCTTGGAACGGGATGCCCGCCTCGGGTACGAGCCTAGCCTCGAGTCCGCGACGACCACCGATGAAGAAGAGACGCAGGTCGGGATCCGACGCGCCGAGGGCCTCGGCGATCGCGAGCAACGGGCTCAGATGACCGCCCGTCCCGCCGCCGACGAGGAGCACGCGACACGCTTTGCGGGACAGGGCCGGCCTCGCGTCCAACATTGAGCAGGATACCGACGGCGATGAGCCCGACGCACAGCGATGAACCCCCGTACGAGATGAAGGGCAGGGTGATGCCGGTCATCGGAACGAGGCTCGCGACGACGGCCATGTTCACCCACGCCTGGAAGACGAGCCACGTCGTGATGCCAGCCGCGAGGAGCGCGCCGGTCGCGTCGCGCGCGCGGAGCGCGATCGCGATGCCGCGGTAGCCGAGGACGAAGAAGAGGACGATCACCGCGAGCGTGCCCGCGAGACCGAGCTCGTCGCCGAGCACCGCGAAGATCGAATCGGTGTACGGCGCGGGCAGGAAGCCGAACTTCTCGCGCCCCGCGCCGAGCCCCTCGCCGAACAGGCCGCCAAGCGCGAGACCGTAGAGCGACTGGATCGTCTGGAACCCGGCGCCCTGGGGGTCGGTCCACGGGTCGAGGAAGGTCGCGAGGCGTTGCAGCCGGTAGGGCTGGGCCACGGCCACCGCGAGCGCGGTCACCGACGCGAGGCCCGCGAGCGACGCGAAGACACGCAGGCGCGCACCGGCGATGAAATACATCGTGAGCGCGATCGCGGCGATGACGATCGCCGTGCCGAGGTCGGGCTCGGCGACCACGAGCGCGGCGAGCGCGACGGTCAAGGCGAAGAACGGAACGATGACGGCCGGCCGCGCGATCTCCTCGCGCCGGGCGCCGAGCCATGCCGCGAGATACAGGATGAGCGCGAGCTTCGCCACCTCCGTCGGCTGCAGGCCGACGGGTCCGAAGCGCAGCCAGCGCGCCGCGCCGCCGGCGCGCACGCCGACGCCGGGCACGAGGACCGCGAGGAGGAGCAGCACCGTGACGACGAGCAGCGGCATCGCGAGCGCGCGGTAGCGGTGATAGTCCACGCGCATCGCGACGACGAGCCCCACGAGACCGATGGTCGCCCAGAGCGCCTGCCACGCGAGGTAGTAGCGCGGGTCGTCGACGGTATCGAGCGCGCGCATGCCGCTCGCGCTGAACACCATCGCGACGCCGAGGAGCGTGAGCGCGACGACGACCAGCACGAGCACGAGGTCGTACGTGGTCGAGCGCGGAAGACGCAGCCTCATGCCGGCGCTCCGCCCGAACGCGAGCGCACCAGCGCGACGAAGCGGTCGCCCCGCTCCTCCTGCGACTGGAAGCGGTCGGCGGACTTCGTGCGCGTGATGTCCTCGCGCGCGGCGCAGGCCGGCGAGAGCAGCACGACGTCGCCCTTCTGCGCGAGCTCGCGCGCCGCGGTCACCGCATCGGCCAGCGATGCGGCGCGACGCACCGGGAAGCGCTTCCCGCCGGGCCGCACCGCAGCGTCGATGGGGGAGGCGATGTCGTCCGCCGCACCGCCCATGAGCACCGCCGCGCGCGCGCGTGTGAGCAGAGCGCGAGCGAGCCCGCCGAAGTCCACGCCCTTCGAGACGCCACCCAGGATCACGACCGCCGGACGGTCGAACGCCTCGAGCGCGGTGATCGTCGCCGCGGGCGTGGTCGCGGCGGAGTCGTCGACGTACAGCACGCCGCCCTGCTCCTCGACCCGCTGCAGTCGATGGGCGACGCCCTCGAACAGGCGCAGCGCGTCGGCGATCTGGTCGGCGGCGACGCCCATCGCGTACCCCGCGATCGCGGCGGCGAGGGCGTTCGAGATGTTGTGCCGGCCGACGACGCGGAGCTCGCTCGCGCGGAGCAGCGGCGTCTTGCGGCCTGCGTCGTTCAGCACGAGCTCGCCGGTCGCGTCGAGGTACGCGCCGCTGCGCGGCGTCAGGGTCAGCGAATACGAGCGCGCTTCGGACGCCGCACCGGTGTGCATCGCGACGACCGCCGGGTCGTCGAGGTTCACGACGGCGATGTCCTTGGACCCCTGCCAGGCGAAGATGTTCCGCTTCGCGGCGATGTAGTTCTCGCGCGTGCCGTGGTGGTCGAGGTGGTCCTCGCTCACGTTCGTGACGACCGCGACGTGCGGGCTCATGCCCAGCGTCTCGAGCTGGAAGCTCGAGAGCTCGAGCAGCACGACGTCGTCCTTCGTGATCCGGTCGAGCTCCTGGATGATCGAGCGCCCGATGTTGCCGCCGGTAATCACGCGCCGCGGTCCGCGCGCGAGGATGCGCTCGAGCATGGTCGTGGTCGTGGTCTTCCCCTTCGTGCCGGTCACGCCGACGATCGGCGCGGGGCAGAAGCGGAAGAAGAGCCCGATCTCCGTGAGCACGGGGATGTCGCGCTGCAGCGCGCGCATGATCGTCGCCGAGCGCGGCCGGATCCCGGGGATCACGAACACCAGGTCGGGATCGGCGAGCGCGAGGTCGTCGCTCGAGGGGCCGAACACGAACTCCACCGGCGTGTCGCCGAGTCGCGCGATGCCCTCGGCGCGCTCCTCGCGCGGCGCGGCGTCGCTGATCGTGACCTTCGCGCCGCTCGCGACGAGGTAGCGCGCGAGGCCCTCGGTGGTGCGGCCGCGACCGAGACCGACGATGGTCACGCGGCGGCCGCGCAGATCGTCGCGCGTGATCGGCGCGTCGAAGATGACCGTCATGAACGCCGCCTGCCGATGAACCCGAGCTGCGTGCCGTACTTCCCGTCGGCGCCGCGTCCGCGATACGACCAGACGTCGGCGCCGCCCGAGCGGGTGCACACGCCGGCGATGGCGATGCGGCTCACGCCGGCGTCGCGCAGCTGCTTCGCGTTCGCCTCCCAGAGGTCGAACACGACGCGGCCGGCGTGGGGCACGAGCGCGGCATCGCCGATGCGAGACGCGACGACTGCGGCGCGTTCGTCGTCGACCGTGTAGCAGCACGGCCCGATCGACGGGCCGAGCCATGCGACGAGCTCCTCGGGGCTCACGCCAGCGGCCGCGAGCGAGCCCACCAGCGCGGTCGCGACCTGACGCGACGTGCCCTCCCAGCCGGCGGGCGCGCCGGCGACGACGCCGTCGCGCGACGCGACGAGGATCGGGACGCAGTCGGCGGCGGCGATGCCGAGCAGGACGCCCGCGCGGTCGGTCCACATCGCGTCCGCCACCGGCCACGGATCCACGAGGCGCTCCACGCGCACGACGTCGCGTCCGTGCACCTGCCTGACCCGCACGACCTCGTCGAAGCCGAGCGCGTTCGCGAGCGCGGACCGGTTCCGCGCCTGCTCGTCGAGCGGATGGTGCGAGCCAGCCATGCTGCCCCACGCGCGCGTCGTGAAGCCGGCGACGAGGCCGAGCTCCTCGAGGATCGGCGCGCGAATGAGCGTCTCGGCGCGGACGGTCATTTCGGCGTCGCGAACGCGAGGATCGCCGCGACGATCCCGGCGAGCGCCCCGATGAGCCAGAAGCGGATGGTCGTCTTCTCTTCCGGCCACCCGATCAGCTCGAAGTGGTTGTGCAGCGGCGACATGCGGAACATGCGCTTGCCGCGCAGCTTGAACGATCCGACCTGCAGCACGACCGAAACGGTCTCGGCGACGAAGATCACGCCCGCGATCGGGAGCAGCAGGATGAAACCGGTGGTGAGCGCGATGGTGGTGAGCGTCGCGCCGAGCGCGAGCGACCCGACGTCGCCCATCATGAAGTCCGCGGGGTGGACGTTGTACCAGAGGTACGCGAGAAGCGCGCCGACCATGGCGCCGCAGAACACCACCAGCCACGGATATCCGCGCGCCGCGGCCACGAATGCGAACGACAGGAACGCGAAGACCGCGGTGCCGCCGGCGAGGCCGTCGAGCCCGTCGGTGAGGTTCATCCCGTTCGACATCGCGACGATCGCGAAGACCGCGAGCACCACGAACAGGACCGGGCCGATGATCACCTCGCCGAACAGCGGCACGTACACGCCGGTGATGTCGAAGTGGCGTTGGATGTAGAGGGCGGCGGCGAGCGCGACGAGCGTCTGCCAGACCAGCTTGTGCCGACCGCGAATGCCGAAGCCGTACAGGACGTTCACGTAGTCGTCGATGAAGCCGAGCACACCGACCGCGAGGAGCGTCCCGATCGGCACGATGGTCTGCGGCAGGTACTCGTCGCGCTGATCCTGCGGCAGGAGGATCAGCACGAGCAGCCACAGCACGAACGTGACGAAGATGAACAGGACGCCGCCCATCGTCACCATGCCCTGCTTGGTGATGAGGTGCGACGCTGGTCCCTCGCGCCGGACGTGTTTGCCCATGCGCAGGCGTCGCAGCAGGCGGATGTACGGACCGCCGAGAACGAGGCCGAGCAGGAATGCCGCGAGCAGGACGCCGAGCGCGAGGATGGCCAACTAGACCGACACCGTGCCGACGAGCGCGTCCGCCAGACGGTCGAGCGCGAGCGAATGGCTGCCCTTCACCAGGATCACGTCGCCCGGACGCTGTGCGCGCTTCAACAGCACGAGCGCCTCGGCGCCGTCCGCGACGGTGTGCGTGTCCTTCAGTCCGGCGCGCCGCGCGGTGTCGACGATGGTGCGCGCGAGCTCGCCGACGCCGATGAGCACGGCGGTGCTCGTCGCGGCCTCGCGGCCGATCTCCTCGTGCGCGTCCGCGGACATGGTGCCGAGCTCGAGCATGTCGCCGATGACCGCGACGCGCCGCCCGCGCACCCCGCGCAGGACCGCGAGCGCGGCCATCACCGCCGCGGGGCTGGCGTTGTACGAGTCGTCGATGACGGTGATGCCGTCGCCGCTGCGCACCTCCATGCGGTGACGCGGGCGCTCCATCGCGCCGAGGGCGACCGCGGCCTCGTCGAGCGGGACGCCGAGGGCGCGCGCGGCGCCGAGCGCGGCGAGCGCCGCGACGACGACGTGCCGTCCTGGGATCGGCACGCGCACGCTCGCGCGCTCGCCCTGGTACGACACGGCGAAGGTGACGCCGGCGAGCGCGTCGGTGCGCACATCGCTGGCGCGCAGCGCGGCGTCCTCTGACTCGCCGAACAGCACCACGCGCGCTTTCGTGCGCTGGGCAAGGCCGCGCACGCGCGGGTCGTCGGCGTTCAGGAGCGCGGTGCCGTCGGGCGGGAGCGACTCGATGAGCTCGGCCTTGCCCGCGGCGATCGCCTCGACGCTGGGTGTGCGTGAGAAGTGGACCGGCCGGTCGGGGATGCGCGTGATGATGCCCACACGCGGACGCACGAGACGGCAGAGGTCCGCGATCTCTCCTGGGACGTAGAAGCCGAGCTCGATCACCGCGGCCTGATGGCTCGGCTCGATGCCGAGGAACGTGAGCGGCACGCCGATCTCGTTGTTGAACGATGCCGCGCTGCGCAGCACGCGGAGGCGCGCGCCGAGCGCGGCCGCGGTCGCCTCCTTCGTCGTGGTCTTTCCGACGTTGCCGGTGATGCCCACCGCCGGGATGGGGTGCCGGTCGCGCAAGAGATCGGCGAGCGCGCGCAGCGCGCGCTGGGTCGACGCGACCTGCACGAGCAGCGCGCCGTCGGGGACGTCGACCGCGCGCTCGACGACCGCCGCGCGCGCACCCTTGGCGAACGCGTCCGCCACGAACTCGTGGCCGTCGCGCTGATCGCGGAGGGCGAAGAACACCTCACCGGGAACGACGATGCGGGAGTCGAACGCGCCGCCGGCGTAGCGCTCGTCGGGCCGTGGCGCGCCGTGGATGATGCGCCCGCCCGAAGCCTCGAGCAGATCGTCGAGCGTGAACACTCTGTAAGGGTACCGACCGCTTAGGGCCGATCCGGCTGGATCTTCAGGGCACGCAGCGTGTCGACCGCGAGGCTCTTGAACGCGGCCATCGCCGTCAGCGTCCCGAGAAGCCTGGACTGCGGGCGCTCCAGCACGATGACCGCGACGAAGCGCGGATCGTTCGCCGGCGCGAAGCCGGCGAAGGACGAGACGTATGCGTCGTCGAGGTAACGGCCGTCGTCGCTCGGGATCTGCGCCGTGCCGGTCTTGCCGGCGACGCTGAATCCGCGGACGGCCGCGCCGTTGGAAATGCCGTTGTCGACGCTCGACGTGAGCATCGTGCGCATCGTCGCGGCCGTCTCGGCGCTGATGGGTCGCCGCACGGCGACCGGCGCGGTGCGGTGCTCCCCGTCCGCATCGCGCCGCGTCGCCACGACGTACGGCCGATAGAGCGTCCCGCCGTTCGCGATCGCCGCGTACGCCGCCGCGAGCTGCAGCGGTGTCGCCGCGATGCCCTGACCGAACGCGATCGTCCCGAGGTCGACCGGGTACCACTCGGCCGTCGGTCGCACGTCGCCGCGCGCCTCCGCCGCCAGGTCGACGCCCGTCGCGGTACCGAACCCGAACGCACCGAGGTACGCATGCAGCTGCTCCGCGCCGAGCTTCGACGCGACGAAGACGGCGCCGGCGTTCGCGGAGTGCTCCAGGATCTGGGTCACCGTCGAGACGCCGTACGCCTTGTCGAGCGCGTTGTGCAGCACGCGGCCGCCGATCACCGCGTAGCCCTTGTCGTCGTAGGTCGTGTTCGGCGTCACCACGTGCTGGTCGATGGCCGCGGCGATGGTGACGGCCTTCATCGTCGAACCCGGCTCGTAGGTCCACGAGATCGCGCGATCCTGCAGCGCCTGCGGGTCCGCCTTCGCGACGCTCGCAGGGTCGTACGTCGGATACGAGGCCAGCGCGAGGATCGCGCCGTCGCGCGGATCGAGCACGACCACCGATCCGCTCGGCGCGTGCTCTTTCTGGATGGCTTCCCTCAGGACGCCTTCGGCCGCGGTCTGGATGACGAGATCGACGGTGAGGGTGAGGTCGGCGCCGTTGACCGGCGGCCGCGCGATGCGCAGTCCGAGCGCGAGCTGCCGGTCCTGCGGGTCGCGCTCGACGACGAGGCTCCCGGGGCTTCCGCGGAGCGCCTCGTCGTACGCGCCCTCGATGCCGTACTGCCCGACACCGTCGTCGTTCACGAACCCGAGCAGGTGCGCGCCGGCCGCGTCGTTGGGATAGAGGCGCTTTGGCTCGGCCTCGAACCCGAGGCCGCTGATGCCGAGGCTCTCGATCGCCTTCGCGGTCTCCTCCGGCAGGCGTCGCCGCAGGTACAGCCACTCCGCCCCTGACTCGAGCGAGCGCCGCACCGCGTCGTCGGTCGTGCCGAGGAGCGGCGCGAGCTTGCTCGCGGCGGCCTCGATCGCCGCCGTATCGCCGATGCGCTTCGGGATCGCGTAGAGCGACCGGAGGGCGACGGTCGTCGCGAGCAGCGCACCGGTCCGGTCGCGCACGACGCCGCGCTGGGCGGCGAGCACGAGATCGCTGCGCACCTGGTCGGTCGCACCGGCCAGCAGATCGCCGCGCCCGAGCGTCTGCCAGTAGCCGACCCGCAGCGTGAGCAGGAGCGTGGCGCAGGCGAAGAGCGCGAACACGACGCGGATGCGTCGCGGGGAGACAGCCTCCGTCACTCTTCCCTACTCCTCATGCCATCCGGCTGCTCGCTCCCCAGCAGCAGCCGCGGGTCAGCGCTTCGCGGTGATCTGGTCGAGCTGGAACACGGGGACGGACGCGGCGCGAACGAGTCCGAGCTTGGTCGCCTCGGCCTGGATACGCGCGGGCGCATCGAGACGTGCGTTGTCGACCTCGAGCAGCGCGTTCTGGCGGCGGAGCTCGTCACGGGTCTGCTGCAGGCGCTGCGCCTCGTACCCGAGCGTCGAGACCGTCGTCGTCTGCGCGAGGTAGAGCATGGCCAGGAGGAACACGGCCGCGATGACCGCGCTCGTCGCAACGAAGGTGCGGATCTCCCACGTCGTGCCCTTGCGGCGGACGCGCGAGGCGCGTGCGGTGTGGCGGGGACGCGGGCGTACCGCGCGGCGCACTGGCGCCGCGCGCACGGCTTGTGACGCGATCACGACGCGATCTTCTCGGCGACGCGAAGGGCTGCGCTGCGGGCGCGCGGGTTACGTGCGGCCTCCGCCGAGTCCGCACGAAGCGGACGCCGGGTAACGACACGTAGACCCGCGCGGTGCCCGCAGACGCAGGTGGGGAGGTGGGGAGGACAGATGCAGTCGCGCGATTCCCGGAGGAAGAATTGCTTCACCATCCGGTCCTCGAGCGAGTGGAATGAGATGACCGCGAGACGGCCGCCGGGAGCGAGGACGCGCATGGCCGCCTCGAGTCCGCGCTGGAGGTTGTCGAGCTCGCCGTTCACCGCGATGCGCAGGGCCTGGAAGACGCGCGTGGCGGGATCGATTCCGCGCGAGCGCTGACGCTTCACGCCGAACACGAACTTGCCGAGGTCGTCCGCGGCGAGGAACGGCTCGCGCGAGCGGCGCCGCACGATCGCGGCCGCGACACGCGCCGCCTCGGGCTCCTCGCCGTACTCCGCGAACACGCGGCGGAGCTCGCGTCCGTCCCAGGAGTTCACGATGTCGGCCGCCGTGACGCCGAGGTCTGGGTCGGCGCGCATGTCCAGCGGGCCCGGCGCGCGAAAGCTGAAGCCTCGCTGCGCGTCGGCGAGCTGGATGGACGAGAGACCGAGGTCGAGAACGACGCCGTCGAGCGCGTCGAAGCCGTGCTCGCGGGCCACGACGTCGCAAACCGCGAAGTTCGCACGGACAAGGACGGCCCGGGGAACGAAGCGGGCAAGGACACGCCCCGCCTCGACCAGCGCGGCTGGATCGACGTCGAGCCCGAGGAGTCGGCCGGTCGGCGCGGTCCGCTCGAGGATCGCCTCGGCGTGGCCTCCCGCGCCGACCGTGCCGTCCAGGAAGCGGCCACCTTCGCGGGGATCAAGTTGGGCGAGTACTTCGGCCAGAAGAACCGGCTCATGAAGCCTCCCACGTTCATCACTAGACCCCGAGGTCCTTGAGGTCGCCGGGGATCGAGTTCTGGACGCGCGCGAGCTCCGCGCGCCACCGTCCCGGCTCCCAGACCTCGAGGTGGTCGGAGTTGCCGATGACGACGGCGGCGTTCTCGAGATGCGCGTATTCACGGAGGTGTGACGGGAGCGTGAGCCTTCCTTGCCCGTCCGGGTCACCCTCGTGAGCTCCCGCGAGCAGGAAGTGGCGGAAGTTCGTGGCGGCCTGGTCGGTGCGCGGACGCTTCGCGATGTCCGCGTTGAGGCTCTCCCACTCCGGTGATGGCCATACGGCGAGGCATTCCCCCAGCCAACGTGTCACGACCGCCCCTTCCTTGAAGCGGCCGCGGAACTTGGCCGGAATGGCAAGACGCCCCTTCTCGTCCAGCGAGTGGGCGTATTCCCCGCTGAAATAGGATTCCAACTACCCTTCCGATCGAGAGGAGCGGTTCCCCACCGTTCCCCACAATTCACCACGCAGGCGGCATAATGCCCCACGCAGCGCGCTTGTCAAGGGGCGGTTCGCTATCGGAGTCCTCTATAGACGGGTGGGCGCTAGCTGAGGAGCCGCACGGCGAGGGGCTCTTCCCCACCGCGCGTCACACGGAACGCTCGTCCATCGCTCCGGCCGCTCACGACCTCGACCAGACGCTCGTCCTCGTACAGCGCCGCGACGCCGTCATCGAGCGCGATCCCCGGCGCCATGCCGGCCGCGAGCTCGCGCCGGTAGACCGGTGCGCGCCGCTCCTCGCCGTCGTAGTGCGGGCACGCCGTTCCCTTCAGGATCCCAAGACCGTCGCGCAGCGGACCGAGCTCGGGCGTGAAGGAGTCGGTGATCCCGCCCTCGAACCAGCAGAGACATCCGGCCGACCATCCGGTCATGACCGTGCCGGCGGCGTACGCCTCGCGGACCGCCTTCTCGACGCCGTGCAGCCGCCAGATCGCGAGCATGTTCGCGGTGTTCCCGCCGCCGACCATCACGATGTCGGCGCGGGCGATCACCTCGGCCGGATCGTCGGTGGTGCGGTCGAAGAGCAGCAGGTGCGCGGGCTCGCAGTTCTCACCGCCGAGCTGCTGATAGAAGGTCAGCAGGTAGTCGGCCTTGTCACCCGACGCGGTGGGCAGGAAGAGGATGCGCGGTCGCGCGCGGCGCGCGAGCCCGAAGAGGTAGCGCGTGAGCGCCGGCTGGTACAGCTGCCGGCCGCCGCACGCGAGGATGCGCCGGGCCAATGCTCAGATGCCGGGACGGACGCGATCGACCACGTCTTCGAGCGCCTCGCGCGCGCGGTCGAGGGGCGAGGGCGGACGCACACCGTCGTGCGGGCCGAACCACTCGAGCACCGAGGCGCCCCAGGTGAAGCCGCCCCCGAACGCCACCAGCAGCACCTTGTCGCCGCGGCGCAGGCGTCCCTGCTGCTCCGCCTCGGCGATCGCGATCGGGATGGACGCAGCGGAGGTGTTGCCGTAGCGCTGGATGTTCACGAAAACCTTCTCCATCGGGAAATGCAGGCGCTTCGCGACGCCGTCGATGATCCGCACGTTCGCCTGGTGCGGGATCATGATCGCGATGTCGTCGAGGCCGAGCCCGGCCTCGTGCAGGGCCTCCTCGGCCGCGTCGGCCATCGACTTCACGGCGAGCTTGAAGACCTCGCCGCCCTGCATGGTGATGAAGTGCTGGCCCTGCTCCACCGTCTCCTTCGTCGCCGGGACGCGGGAGCCACCGGCTCGCACCATCAGCAGCTCGCCCTTCGCGCCCTCGCTGTGGAGCACGACGGACTCGACGCCGACCGACGCGTTCGAGGCTTCGACCACGACCGCTCCGGCGCCGTCGCCGAAGAGCACGCAGGTCGTGCGGTCCTGGAAGTTGAGCAGGCGCGACAGGCATTCCGCGCCGATGACGACGGCGTTCGACACTGTGCCGGACGAGATCATCCCGCGCGCCACGCCGAGCGCGGTCACGAAGGACGTGCAGGCGGCCTCGACGTCGAACGCGCCGGCGCGCGTCGCGCCGATCTCCGACTGGACGATGCAGGCCGTCGCCGGGAACAGGTAATCAGGAGAGCAGGTGCCGACGATGATCAGGTCCACGTCCTGCGGGCGCAGCTTCGCGCGCTCGAGGGCGGCGCGCGCCGCGCGGACGGACATCGATGAGGTGTTCTCGCCGTCCGACGCGAAGCGGCGCTCCTTGATGCCGGTGCGGCTGCTGATCCATTCGTCCGAGGTGTCGACGAACTTGGCGAGGTCGAAATTCGTCACCACACGCGTAGGCGCGTAGAACCCCCACCCCGTGATGACCGCGTTCTTCGCCATCTAAACGCTCGTTGTCACTCGCGAGTCGAGCGAGCGACCTTCCCTCGTGGCGCGAAGAGCTCGCGCACGTCGCCGTTGAACGACTCGAGGAAGTCGTGCGCGTCCAGGACCTCGTCCAGCGAGACCGGCGGCTTGCGCGGACGGCGCGACGCGACGGCCGGCAGCTCCTTCGTCGCCGTGAGCTGCTTCGCGGATGCCGCGTTGTTCTCGCCGACGTAGACCAGGAGCGTGATCGCGGTCTCGCATTTCGAGCAGGTGACCCGCACGACCCAGCCGCCCTCGCGCTTGCCCAAGACGCTGATCTCCGAGCGGCTGTGGTTCGTGCCACAGACGCCGCAGTCGTAGTTCTTGGCCTGTTCGCGAAGGAACTTCAGGATGTTCACCGGCATCTGAGCATACGCGTCACGTCGCGGGCGCCCCGAGCCGCCAGGTGAAGAATGAATACTGGTCCGCGAGATCGTCCACCTGCTTGTCGAGCGGCTTGCCCACGCCGTGGCCCGCGTCGCGCTCGACTCTCAGCAGCACGACCGCTTCCGGGTCGCTCGCGGTGATCGCCTGCATCAGCGCCGTCATCTTGCGCGCATGCATCGGGTCCACGCGGCTGTCGCCCTCCGCCGTGGTGAAGAGCACGGCCGGATACCGGACGTTC
>DASQIF010000161.1:0-1927 GCA_035631715.1 Candidatus Acidiferrales bacterium | reverse complement strand
TTTTCCTTTTTCGGTTCTCAGTAGAATCGGGCGATGCCCGAGCGCCTGCGCTACGTCGATTCGCACACCGGGGGAGAGCCCACGCGCCTCGTCCTCGAGGGCTTCCCGGATCTCACCGCGCTGCCCCTGCGGGAGCGGGTCGCCGCCCTTCGGACGAGGCACGACGGGTACCGGCGGGCGCTTGCCACCGAGCCGCGCGCATCGGACGTCGTCGTGGGCGCGTTCCTGATGCCGCCGGTCGAGCCGGGCTCGGTCGCGTCCGTCATCTACTTCAACAACGCGGGCTACCTCGGCATGTGCGGCCACGGCACGATCGGCGTGATCGCGACGCTGCAATACCTGGGCCGCATCTCCGAGGGCGTGCACCGCCTCGATACTCCGGTCGGCACCGTCACCTGCACGTTGCGTTCGCACGGCGAGGTCTCGATCGAGAACGTCGTCTCCTATCGCCACCTCAAGGGCGTCGGCGTCGACGTCGACGGGTTCGGGAGCGTGACGGGAGACGTCGCGTGGGGCGGCAACTGGTTCTTCCTGGTCGACGCGCACGATCGCAAGCTCGACATCGGCGAGGTCGACGAGCTCACGCGGTTCAGCGGCGCGGTGCGCCGGGCGCTCGTCCGTGACGGCGTCACCGGCCGCGATCGCGCCGAGATCGACCATATCGAGCTCTACGGCGCGCCCTCGCGCGACTCGTACGATTGCCGCAACTTCGTCCTCTGTCCCGGCAACGCGTACGATCGATCGCCGTGCGGGACCGGCACGAGCGCGCGACTGGCGTGCCTCGCCGCCGACGGCGCGCTCGCGGAGGGCGCGCCCTGGCGCCAGGAGAGTATCGTGGGCAGCGTTTTCGAGGGCTCGTATCGCCGCGCCGCGGGAGGAGTCATCCCGACGATCACCGGCCAGGCATTCGTATGCGCCGAAGGCAGCGCCATCCTCGATCCCGAAGATCCGTTCTGCTGGGGCATTCGTTGAAAGGAACCCGATGAAGAAGACTTTCTGGAACGGCGTCATTCCCGCGATCACGACGCCGTTCAAGGCGGACGGCTCGGTCGACCACGCGTTCCTCGCCAAGCACGCCGGGATGATGATGGACGCCGGATGCACGGCGATCGTCGCGCTGGGCTCGCTGGGCGAGACCGCGACCCTCAACGCCCCCGAGAAGCGCGCGGTGCTCGAGACGGTCGTCAAGGCGATCGGAAGGCGCGGCACGGCGCTCGCGGGCATCGCCGCGCTCTCCACCGACGAGGCCGTGGGCTGCGCGAAGATGGCGGCCGATGCGGGCTGCGGCGGCCTCATGGTCCTGCCGCCGTACGTCTACTCCACCGACTGGCGCGAGATGAAGCAGCACGTGGCGAGCGTGATCCGCGCGACGGCGCTTCCGTGCATGCTCTACAACAACCCGATCGCCTACCGGACGGATTTCCTTCCGGCGCAGATCGCCGAGCTCGCGGGCGAGCTGAAGAACCTCGTCGCGGTGAAGGAATCGAGCGCCGACATCCGCCGCATCGCGGCGATCCGCGCGCTGCTCGGCACGCGGCTGCACATCCTCGTGGGTGTCGACGACATGATCGTCGAGGGAATCGCGGCCGGCGCGACCGGCTGGATCGCGGGTCTCGTGAACGCCTATCCGCGCGAGTCGGTCTTGCTCTTCGACCTCGCGATGGATGGCAAATGGGACGAGCTGCGTCCGCTCTACGAGTGGTTCCTCCCGCTGCTGCGCCTGGATACGGTCCCGAAATTCGTGCAGCTCATCAAGCTCGTGCAGGAGAGCGCCGGCATGGGAAGCTCCGCGGTGCGCGCGCCGCGCCTGCCGCTCGCGGGCGAGGAGCTCGCGCAGGCGCAGAAGATCATCCGCCACGCGGTGGCGACCAAGCCCGAGCTGCCGCTGGTCGAGGCCTGAGCGCTCCTCGGGGTCCCATGGCGGCGA
>DASQIF010000160.1:0-4578 GCA_035631715.1 Candidatus Acidiferrales bacterium | reverse complement strand
GAGCGTGGACTGATCGCGAGCCGGGATGACCGGCGCGCGCGGTGCCTCGAGGCCTGCCGCGACCGGTGACGGCGCGGCGGCCGTGGTGCTGAGCGCGAGGTCGTACTTGAGCTGACCCGCGGTCGCGTCGATCGCGACCTTCGTGAGCCAGCCGGATTGTGGGACCCACGACATGCCCTTGTCCGAGCGAAGGTCGTTCAGGAGCGAGTCCGTCGCCTTCGCGCTGTGGTCGACGCGCATGCCGTTCGCGCCGATCGGCACGGGGAGCATCTGCGGAGCCGTGTCGGTGAGGAGGAACACGTTCGCGTCGACCTTGTCCGCGCCGGTCTTGCCGAGCGCGAGGATGCGGAGCGGGACCCACGGCGACGCCGTCGGGATCACGAGATGAACGGGCGTCCCGTCGCCGACGCGCTGGCCGCGCGCCTTCGCAGCGTCGGCGTCGAACACCGCGGCCATGAAGATGGGGCTGCGGTTGGCGTAGAAGTCGAGTATCTCGGGCGCGTCCGGCGGGAGACGGAAGCCGTGCTCGGTGGCCCAGCGTCCGACGGCCTCGCCGCCGCCCTGCAGGATCGTCACGTCGAGCGCGTCGATGCGCACCTGCTGGAGCACCACCGCGTCGGATGCGCTCGCCGTGGCGCGCGCTCCGAATGCCGCGAACGGCGGGACCGGGTCGGGCACTTCTTTGATGAGCCGCTGCAGCGTCCAGTCGCCGCCGCGAATGATGTCGCTCGGGACGCCCGGGAGCGGGACGAGCGATCCGAACTGACCGCTGCCGCCCGCGAACTGGAACGCCGTCACGTAATGCTCGACGCCGTCGTGGTAGCCCGCGAACGTCGTGGTCTTGAGCAGGTTCACCGCGCCGTTGGGGCCGATGAGCCCTGCGCACGCGAACGCCGGAGCCGCCAGGAGCACGAGCACGGCCGGGATCGCCGCGAAGAACGCGAGGATGCGTCGCATACCGTCGTCCTCCCACCGGCACATGGCCGGTATGGGAGGTAGACGCCGCATGGGTGGCGGCGGTTCCCCGGCTAGTTGTTTGGCCTCAGATCATCGTGCACCGGCCGCTCGGATCGCGGGCACGATCTCGCCCTCGGCCGTGACCACCGTGAGATCGAGATCTGGCGTCTCGATCAGAGCGATCACGTACTCGCCGGCGAGGCTCGGGTCGAGCTGGATCGGCTGGTCGTTGAGGATGCTGATCTCGCCCTCTGAGCCGACCCGCCGCACGTAGGTCACGCGACCGGGCGCGAGGCGTCGCGTGCGATCGCGCGCTCACCCCAGCTGGGATGGTCATCACGCAGGGCGTGCACCGCGGCGCGGACCTGCTCGGCGGTCGCGCGCGGATGACTGCGGTGGGCGCGTGAGCGGCCTGCGAGCGCGGCGGGTCCTTCGGCCCGATACCGCGCCAGCCACTTGAAGAACCAGCGTCTCGAGCGACCCAGTCGCGGCCAGATCTCGGCCGGCCGTTCGCCTTGTTCGAACCGCCAGATCGCCAGTCGCCGAAGCGTTTCCTCGTCCACGTCGCCCTCCCGTCCCTCGGGGGAAGCGTGGAACAGGAACGCAAAGGCCCCGATCTAGTGCACGATGATGTGAGGCAGTTCAGCTAGTCCGGCGGGGTGAAGGCCGCGCAGAGCATGCCGAAATACGTCGGCGCCTCGTAGGAGAGGAGCTCCGCGCGCCAGCGATCGCCGATCGCCCCGTGGAGCATGAGCATCTGCCAGAACGAGTCCGCCTTCGCCTCGGTCGGGAACTCCGGTGCGAACCGCAGGAGCGCGCCCAGCGCGGTGCGCCTCACCACCTCCACCACACGGTCGTCGAACTCCTTCGACCTCGGCGTGAAGCCGTACGGACCCTGCGGGTCGTGGCCGTGGCCGTGGTCGCACGAGGCGATGAGCGCGACGCGCTTGTCCGACGACGCCGCGACCGACGCGATCGCGCGGCCCGCCTTCACGTGCGTGTCCCATGGGAGGTCACGCGCCGGCGCGAGCACGACGATCGGCACGCGATCGCGTCCCATGAAGTGGATCGGGATCTGCGTCGCCCAGTCCATCGGCATCGTCGCGGTGGCGGGGTCGTTGCCGCCGTACGACACGCCGATGATCGGGATGCCCGCGTCCGCGATGGCGCGCTGAACGGCGAGCATGAGGTCGCGGTCGACCTTCGCGGTGAGCTCGATGCGCGACGCGCCCTCCATCAGGCCATGCATCGAGCCCGAGGTGACGATGGCCAGATTCCGTTCGAGGTGCACGTGATGCGGGGTGAAGAGGATCGTGACGTCCGGCTTCGCGGCGTCGAAGCGGCGGCCCAGGTCCTCCATCGCCGCCCGCGTCTTCGCGGCGAGCGGACGCTGCTCCGGCGTGCACCACTCTGCGATCGCGATGCCGCCATGCGGCGCGATGGACGCGAAGACGAGCCCCACTAGGACAGCCGGGCGCTGACCATAGCCAGGATGATGAGCGCGCCGATCGCGATCTGGACGCGCGCGAGCATCTTGAGCCGCTCGATGATCGCGCCGACCTCCGCGGCCGCGGCCTGATCTCCGCCCGCGGCCTTCGGCCCGAGCGCGAGCATGCGGTTCGTGAGCGGCACGAGCTGGCCGCGCACGATGCCATAGAGCGCGAACGCCATGATGATCCCGATGCCCAGCACGATGGTCCAGCGCTGATCGAACGGCTGCAGGAACTGCTGGGCTCGTCCGGTCGCGAACAGGTTCAGGATGCCGGTCGCGAGAGTGACCTCGGCGACGCGGAGGATGTAGCGGAGCTGTCGGGGCGCGAGCTGCGCCGAGGCCGGTCCGCGCGCCTGCGGCGGCATCGAGAGCAGCGCGGGGAGCTGAACGAGCGCGGCGTAGAAACCGCCGCCGAGCCAGAGGATCCCCGTGAACACGTGCAGGTATTGCGTAAGGAGGCGGAACCATTCACTCATGAGCCCGGATAATGGACCAATGGCGACCGCCACCGATTACTACGGCCTTCTGGGCGTGGCCCGGAACGCGACGGACGAGCAGATCCGCTCGGCCTACCGGAAGCTCGCGCGCCAGTACCACCCCGACGTCAACAAGGACGACGGGGCGTCCGACAAGTTCAAGCAGATCACCGAGGCGTACGAGGTGCTCTCGGATCCCGAGCGGCGCCAGCGCTACGACATGTTCGGCACGGGCCAGGGCCTCGGCGACTTCGGGATCGGGGACCTCTTCGAGACGTTCTTCGGCTCCGAGTTCCGCCGGCGCGAGCCGCGCGGACCGATGCGCGGCGCCGACCTGCGCATGGAGATCGAGGTCGACCTCATCGACACGGTGAAGGGCGGCGAGCGCACCATCCGCGTCCCGCGCCTCGAGACGTGCTCGAAGTGCGACGGCAGCGGCGCCGAGCCGGGCTCGAACGTCTCCACGTGCGCGACCTGCGGCGGCCGCGGCGAGGTGCGCCAGGTCCAGCAGTCGGTATTCGGGCGCTTCGTGAACGTCGCGACCTGCCCGCGCTGCGGTGGGTCGGGGAAGACGGTCGACCGCCTCTGCACGCAGTGCCGGGGCGAGGGACGCGAGCGCAAGGAAGAGGATCTCGTCCTGCCGATCCCGGCGGGCATCGACGACGGGCAGCAGCTGCGCGTCGCCGGCGCGGGCGAGGCCGGTCTGCGCAGCGGACCGTCCGGCGCCCTCTACGTCCTGATCCGCATCCGCGAGCATCCGCAGTTCCGCCGCGAGGGCGACGACCTCGTGCAGGTGCTGCGCGTCTCGCCGGCGCAGGCAGCGCTCGGCGACGAGGTCGCGGTGCCGACCATCGACGGCTCCGACGCGACGGTGCGCGTGCCGGCCGGCGCGCAGCACGGGCAGATGATCCGCGTCCGCGGGAAGGGCGTGCCGCGCTACGGCTCCAGCGGACGCGGCGACCAGCTCGTGTATCTGGACGTGTCCGTGCCGCGAACGCTCAGCAAGGATCAGAAGGCGCTCTACAAGCGTCTGCGCGAGCTCGAGGGCGCGCCCTCGCAGGATGACGACCGCGGCATGTTCGACCGGATCAAGGACGCGATGGGCGGCAGCGAATAGACGATCCGCGGCCACGCTGACGACCGTGACCACGCGCCGCTGGCTCGAACTGCAGGTCCCCGCGCACGCTGAAGCCGTCGAGGCGGTCTCCGAGATCCTCACCCGCGTCGGCCACCAGGGCATCGCGGTCGATGTGCCCGTCGAGCCGCGCGGCGGGACCGATCACACCGTCAAGGCGTACCTCATCGAGGACGGCGAGATCGTCGCGAAGGTGAACGACGTGCGCGACGCGCTCGGCCACCTGCAGGCCTTCGGTCTCGGACCGATCGGCGAGATGGTCGTGCGGGAGATCGCCGACGAGGACTGGCTCGAGTCGTGGAAGGCGCAGTTCACGCCGATCCGTGTGGGTCGCTTCCTCGTGCGTCCGACGTGGACGACGGATCTCGACGCCGCCGGGGCCATCGAGCTCGTGCTCGACCCGGGTATGGCCTTCGGCACCGGCCTCCATCCGACGACCCAGCAATGCCTCGAAGCGCTGTCGAACGTGGCGCTCGAGGCAAAGAGCGTGCTCGACGTCGGCACCGGCTCGGGCATCC
>DASQIF010000159.1:0-12071 GCA_035631715.1 Candidatus Acidiferrales bacterium | reverse complement strand
AACACGCGGCCGCGGATGTCCTCAGGCAGCTCCTCCTGGAGGAGCGTCATCGCCGGGACCGTCGTGAACGAGTAGGCGACGCCGAAGACGAACGCGGTCACGCTCACGATGCCGATGAAGAACGGGAGCGCGCCGCCGAAGCGCGAGGTCGCGAACACATCGGTGAACGGCCGCGCCGCGGCGAGGACGAGCAGGGCGACCGCGATGACCATGAGCCCCACGCCGATGGCATGCGCGCGGCCGATGCGGCGGCTGACCCAGTTGAGGAGCCCGAGGCCCGCCACCACGCCGATGCCTGCCGGCGCGACGAGCACCACGACGTTCCGCTCATTGAGCAGCAGCACCTCGCGGACGAAGCCCGGCGCGAGCGCGCCGGCCATCGCGATGAGCGTGTAGGTCAGTGCGATGTAGACCATGGCCCACGTCACCAGGGGCGTCGTCCGCAGGTAATGGAACGCATCGACGATGCCGCGGCGCGTCTCCGAGACGGCCTTCTGGGCGACCTCGGTGGACAGGAGCGACGACTTGGTATGTGGCATGGGAAGCGTGAGGCAGAGCGCCGACGCGATCACGAACATCACGACGACGGTCCCCCAGAGCGCGTAGAAGCCGTACAGGCTCACGACGATCGGCGCGAGGATGATGAAGCCGACGAGGAACGCGCCGTTGAAGGTGAACGTGAAGAGCGAGTTCGCCGCGAGCAGGTCGCGCTTGCGCACGATCGCGGGGATCGTGGCGGCCTCCGCCGGGACGAAGAAGATCGTGACCGTCGCGACGAGGAAGTTCACCAGGTACGCGGTCGTCACGCTCTCACCGGCGAGCATGAGCGGCATGATCGTCACGGCTCGTGCGGCGTTGGTGACGACGAGGACGACGCGCCGGTCGCTGCGGTCCACGATGACCCCACCGGCGAAGCCGAAGAGGACCGCGGGGATGATCGCGAGGAGGATGAGGAACGACGACGACGTGTTGGAGTGCGTGAGCTCGGCGACGAGGATGATGAGCGCCGAGGTGACGGCGTTGGCCGCCGTCTGCGACAGGATCTGCGCGGCCCAGAGGGCCATGAACGCGCGATTTCGCAGCAGGCCGCTCTGTGCGGCCTGAGTGAGCTCCGCCAATAGCCTCGGCTAGTCCGCCGGGGCCAGCGGTCCGCGCGACACGAAGCGCTTGATGTCGCGCTCGACCGACGCGCGGCCGACGAGCACGCGCCGCGCGCAGGTCGCGCACACCAAGCCGATGTCCGCGCCGAGGCGGACGATGCGCCAGGTGTCGCCGCCGCAGGGGTGTTTCTTGCGAAGGACGACGACGTCGTCCAGGTAGAGGCTCATCGGGCCCTTCGGACGCGCCGGAATGGTGGTCATGGTGGCCGCGAGTTTACCCGCGTGGAGGCTGCGCGAGGCTCGGCAGCGAGAGCGCGTTCTCCTTCGCCACGCTGAATCGCGTGCTGCGGTAGATCAGCTCGAATTGGCCGATGATGCCGCCGGTCCGCGTCATCGCGACGTACATCACGTCGGGCGCGCCGACCGCGCTCACCGTCCACGGTCCGCGGATCCGTGTGGCGTCCACCGTGAGCGCGCGGTCCGGGGTGATACCGAACCATGACCGCGGACCGACGCGCACGCCGTTCACGGCGATGGCCTCGGCGCCCGCGTTGCGCAGCTCGTTGACGAGGTCGTTGAGCGCCTTCTCGTCGAAGGCGCCATCGACCTTCACGCTGATCCCCTGCCCTGTCACGCCGGTGCGCGCGGCGAAGACATCGAGCTGCTCGAGCTGCCGCTGCGCTTCGGTGAGCGTGCCCTTGCCGCTGGTGACGTCGTCGCGCGCCTGCTCGGTGCGCAGGCGCAGGTCGAAGATCTCGGCGCGCAGCGTGTTGTTCGTCTCGGCGAGGTTCGCGATCAGCGTCGTGAGCGACGACGGCGTCTCGAGCTCGAGGCTGCGCGAGTACACGTCCTGCGCGCGGACCTGGGTCACCGCGAGGATCCCGAGGAACAGCGCGACGATCGCGGTGGCGATGCTGCCGGCGTTGCTGCGCATTACTGGAGCGGCGATGCGTAGCGCACGTTCATCGCGCCGGCATACGCCGGGACCTTGAGCGACGCCACGCGCGTCACACGGAATCCGAGTCCGTACACGTCGCGCCGCTGTTTGATGTCGCGCAGCTCGTTCGGGTCGTCGTACGCCGCGAGGAGGCGATCCTGCGGACCGATGATCACGACCGAGAACGGCGGCGACATGAGCGTGCCGTTCACCATGATGGTCGAGCCGACGCAGTAGACGCTCGACGAGCCGACGATGCGCTCGTCGTTCACCGCGATGGCCGTCGCGCCGCCATGCCACGCCGTGTTCACGATGTCCTCGAGGTCCGTCGAGTGGCAGATCGCCTTGTCGACGCTGTTCTGCTGGATCGCCGAGACGCTGCGGGCGTCGTCCAGCGTCACGACGACGCCGTCGCCGGTGTTCTCGGTGAGTCCCGCCGCGGCACGCAGCTCTTCCACGCGCGCCTGGAGGTCGCGGCTCGTCGTGCTTTGCGATGCGGCGCCCTTCTGGATGTCATCGAGCTGGGCACGCAGGTCCGCGAGCTGCGCCTTCAGCGTGTTCTGTTCGTTCTGCAGCGAGTTCGCGGCATCCAGAAGCGGCGCGTTGTAGCGGACCGTCAGCTCGCTGCGCTCCGACTGCGTCCGCCACTGGATCGTCACGATCAGACCGAACAGGAGCGCCGGAAGCAGCAGCACCAGTGGCACGGAGAGACGTCGTGGTGTGGGGGCCGTGAGCGAGGCCATCTGGACCAGTGTCACACAGGGGGTGGTGGCAGAACGGCGTACGTGTCGTCCGAACGTGTCTCCTTCAGACGGTCCAGGGACCGCTCGCTCGGACCGTGCGAGCGGTATCGCTGGGCCCACGACCAGAGGGGCCGGCCGGAATCGAACCGGCGACACCCGCCTTAGGACGGCGGTGTTCTGTCCGCTGAACTACGGCCCCAAGCGGCGAAGCGACTCAATTATCGCCGCGGAGGATCAGAACCTCACGCTCTGCACCGCGTCGAGAAGCGGCCCCGGCACGATCCCGACGACGATGATCGCGAGCGCCGCGAGCACGACCACGCCTCCACCGATGCTCGGTCCGCGCGCGGGCTCGCCCTCACCCTCGGCGAGACATGCGAACAGGACGCGCAGGTAATACGCGGCGGACACGACCGACATGAGCACCGCGAGGATGACGAGCCACGCGAGACGCGCGCCGATCGCAGCCTCGAACACGTAGACCTTCGCGAGAAAGCCGGCCGTCGGCGGCAGACCGGCGAGACCGAGCAGCAGGACCCCGAGCGCGATCACGACGAGCGGGCGGCGGCGGGCGAGTCCGTGGAGGTCATCGAGGGTCGGATCGTCGTTCGAGAGGAGCGTGATCACGCCGAACGCCCCCACGGTGAGCGCCGCATACACCACGAGGTAGAACGCGATCGCGCCGCTCGCGACGACCCCCGCCGCGACCGCCACGCAGATGTATCCGGCGTGCGCGATCGACGAGTACGCGAGGAGCCGCTTCAGTGACGACTGTCCGAGCGCGGCGAGATTCGCGAGCACCAGCGTGATCGCGGCGAGGACCGCGAGGCTCGCGCGCCAGTCGAGACCCGCGACACCCGGTGCCGTCACGGCGCCGCCGATGCGCAGCAGCGCCGCGAACGCGCCGACCTTCGCGACGACGGCCATGAACGCGGTCGCGGGCGTCGGCGCCGAGACGTACGCGTCCGGCGCCCAGAAGTGGAACGGCACGAGCGCGGCCTTGAACGCCAGGCCCGCCAGGAGGAACGCGATCCCCGCGAGGCCGATGGGCGAGGTCGCCGACGCGAGCGAGCCGATCGCGATCGAGTCGGTCGATGCATAGATGAGCGCGATGCCGTACGCGAAGACCGCCGACGCGGCTGCGCCGAGCAGGAAGTACTTCAGCGAGCTCTCATCGGCATGCCGCGCGCCGTGGAGCAGCCCGGTGAGCGCGTAGAGCGGGATCGAGAGCAGCTCCAGGCCGATGAACGCGACGAGCAGGTCGCCGGCCGACGCGAGCAGCAGCCCGCCGCTTGCCGAGAACAGCGTGAGCGCGGTGACCTCGGCTGCGGGAAGGCGAGCCGGCGCCACGTAGCCGATCGCGAGGAGCAGCGCCGCCGCGGTGCTCGCGCCGATGACGATGGCGAAGAACACGCTCGCGCCGTCGCGACGGATCTCGCTGCCGAATCCGTCGTCGCCCGGTCCGAGCACGAGCGCCGTGACCGCCGCCGCGACGGCGAACGCCGCGCCGAGCCCGGCCCACACGCGCTCGTCCGCCCGGAACACCAGATCGGCGAGGAGCACGACGCACGCGCCGCCGGCCAGCACGAGGAGCGGGGCGATCGCGCCGAGGTCGTAGACGGTCATCGCGCGCCCAAGGACGCGGGCACGATCTCCTGGCCCACGTGATCGGTGACGATCCAGGGCGCCGCGCCGACGACGAGCACGAGGGCGAGCAGCGGCGCGACGAGCGCGCGCTCGCGCCAGCCGAGGTCGGGGCCCGTCGCGAGAGGCGGCCCGTGAAACGCGCGACGCACCAGGCCGAGCCCGTACACGGCGGCCACGATGACGACGAGCGTCGCCGTGATCGCCGCCGCTGGGTAGCGCTCGTAGGTGCCCGCAAGCGACAGGAATTCGCCGGCGAAGCCGCTCGTCCCGGGCACGCCGATCGCGGCGATGACCGCGAGCGTCGAGAACGCGGTGAGCACCGGCGCGCTCGATGCGAGGCCGCCGGCGCGAGACAGCGCGAACGACGAGGTTCGGCGCGCGAGCATCGCCGCGAGCAGGAAGAGTGCTGCGACGACGAGGCCGTGCGAGACGCTCGCGACCACCGCGCCGCGCAGGCTCGTCAGCGTCGCGGCGAAGACGGCGAGCCCGATGAGGTTCAGGTGCGAGAGGCTCGAGAACGCGATCAGCCGGCGCAGATCGTCCTGCCGCGTGGCGAGCAACGCGCCGTACAACGTGCCGACGGCCGCGAGCGCGACGAGCGCCGGCGCCGCCTGCGCGACGCCTTCGGGGAAGAGACCGAGGCCGATGCGGATGATCGCGTAGACCGCGGTCTTCGCCACGATGCCCGAGAGCGCGAGCGCGACCGGGATCGGGGCGGCGACGTACGCGCGCGGAAGCCACGCGTGAAACGGGAAGAGCGGAAGCTTCACCGCGAACGCCGCGAGGAACAAAAGCGCGGGCAGCAGTTGCGCGGACGCGGGGACCGGTCGCGCCGCAAGTGCGTCGATGTCCAGCGTGCCGCGCGCGACCGCGACCGAGACGACGCCGACGAGCAGCAGCGCGCTGCCGGCCATCGTGTACAGCAGGAAGCGGATGGTCGCGCCGCGTCGGTCCGCCCCACCCCACTGCCACATCAGGATCGCGAGCGGGACGAGCATCGCCTCCCAGAAGACGAAGAAGAGGCCGAGATCGCGCGCGACGAACACGCCATCGACCGCCGCGACGAGAAGGCACCAGAGCGCGAAGTACGCGCGCCGGTGCGGGACGTGCGCGCTCGCGGCCGCGCCGACGGCGAACACGACGCCGCCGAGCGTGATGAAGATCGCGGACACGCCGTCGACGTCCACGATGTACGAAGCGCCGAGCACGGCGGCCCAGCTGATGCGCGCGTCGGTGGCGAGCGGCACGACGACCGTCGCGAACGCCACGACGGCCACGGCGAGCGACGCGACCGCCGCGATCGTCCTGGACCAGCGCGACAGCAGCGGCGCGGCGCAGAGGGCCGCTGCGACGAGCGGGAGCGCGACGAGCGCGGACGCGATCACCGCAGGCTCCAGTACGCGAGGAGCACGACCGCCGCGGCGAGGAGCATCGCCTCGTACACGCGGACGTAACCGCCCTGCGCCCGGCGCACGATGACGCCGCCGCGGCCGACGATCCACGCGACCGCGTCGACGCTTCGCTGCACCACGAGCGCCTCGCTGCCGGTGTCGAGGAGGCGCGCGAGCGAGCGGAACGGCGCCACGAGCGCGGCGGCGTAGAGGTCGTCGATCAGGAAGCCTCGTCGCGCCACGTCGGCGAGGGAGAGCGGGACGATCGAGCGCGGTCCGCGCCAGAAGAGCGCGAGGCCGAGCGCCGCGCCGGCGACCGCCAGCGCGGCGGACGTCACCGAGAGCGCGAGCGGCGCCTCGGTCGCGCCCGCGACGCCGAGCGGTACGGCGCCGGCCGAGACGAGGAGGCCGAACACCAGCGCGCCGGCCGCGAGCACGAGGAGCGGCGCGAGCATGAGCGGCGGCGACTCGTGCGCGCCACGCGCCTGTTCGGACGCGGCCGGCGCGATGAAGACGAGCGCGAACAGCCGGCCCGCGTACAGCGCGGTGACCGCGCTGGTCGCGAGGACCACGACGAGGAGCGCGGGGTGAGCGAGCGCGGCGGCCGCGATCTGCTCCTTGCTGAAGAAACCCGCGGCCGGCGGGATGGCCGCGAGGCCCAGCGCGCCGCACGCGAACGCGAGCGTGGTGAGGGGCGTCCGTCGCGCGAGTCCGCCCAGGCGACGCATGTCGAGCTCGTCGTCGGTCGCGTGCATCACCGAACCCGAGCCGAGGAAGAGCGCCGCCTTGAAGAAGGCATGGGATAACAGGTGGAACAGCGCCGCGAACGCCGCGCCGATGCCCGCGCCGACGAACATCAGGCCGATCTGCGAGATCGTCGACCACGCCAGCACCCGCTTGTGATCGGTCTGCGCGAGCGCGACGATCGCGGCGAAGAGCGCGGTGGCCGCGCCGATGACCGCGGCGTCGGACAGCACGTCGCCGTGGAGGAGCGGCGCGAGACGCAGGAGCAGGACGACGCCGGCGGTCACCATCGTCGCGGCGTGGATGAGCGCCGAGACGGGCGTCGGCCCTTCCATCGCGTCCGGGAGCCACACGTGCAGCGGCAGCTGCGCCGACTTCGCGAGGGCGCCCACCAGCAGCAGCGCGCTCGCAGCGAGGAGCGGCGGTCGGGTCGTCAGCTCGTCGAGGGCCACGGTGTGGAAGCTGGCGAAGATGACGAAGATGCCGACCAGGAACGCGGCGTCGCCCACGCGGTTCACCAGGAATGCCTTCACGCCCGCGCTCGCCGCGACCGGCCGCTCGCGGTAGTGCGCGATGAGCAGATACGAGCACAGCCCGACCAGCTCCCAGCCCGCGAAGAGCAGCAGCAGGTTCGAGGCGGCGACGATGAGGAGCATCGCGAACACGAACAGGTCCAGCGCCGCGAAGTAGCGCTGCGCGCCCGTGTCGTGGCCGAGGTAGTCGATGGAGTACAGGCAGATGAGCGCCGAGATCCCGGTCACCATGACGACCAGCGGGAGCGTGAGCGGGTCGATACGCAGCGTGAGGTCGGCGCCGCGGATGGGAAGCCATGGCCCCAGCTCGGCGACGAGCGTCCCCTTCCCGGCCGCGAAGGCCTGCGCGATGGCGAGCGCCGCGCCGAACGCGAGGGCGAGCGCGCCGGTGGCGATGAGCCCGATGAGCGAACGCGAGAGACGTCCGCCGAAGAGCGCGATGACGATCGCGCCCGCGAGCGGCAGCGCGACGACCAGTGCGAGCGTCATCCGCGCAGGTCCGCCGCGTCATCGACGTCGACCGACGTCTTGCGCCGCGCGAGGTCGATGATGATGCCGAGACCCACCGCGACCTCGGCGGCGGCGACGGCGATCACGAAGAACGCGATGACGCCGCCGTCGACCTGCGCGTAGCGGCGCGCGGCCGCGACGAACGTCAGGTTGACCGCGTTCAGCATCAGCTCTACCGCGATCAGGACCGAGAGCGCGCTCGTTCGCGTGACCACGCCCGCTGCGCCGAGCGCGAAGAGCCCCGCGCCGAGGAGCAGGTAGGCCTCGGTCGGCATCAGCGGCCCGGCCACTCGCGCGCGGTCGAGCGTTTGCGCGCGACCACGACCGCCGCGACCAGAGCCGCGAGCAGCAACACGCTGGCGGCCTCGAAGGCGAACGTATAGCGGCCGAACAGCAGGTCCGCGATCGCGTTGACGTGGTCCTCAGGCAGCGGATCAGCGGACGCGGCGGGCAGCGACCCACGCAGGATCGCGGCTGCGAGCACCGCGAAGAGGGCCAGGGCGATGAGTGGACCGGCGAGCCCGAGCGAGGGCCGCTGGAGCGTCGGCATGTCCACGTGGGAGACGCCGAGCAGCATGATCACGAAGATCAGCAGCACCATGATCGCGCCGGCGTAGACGGCGATCTGCACGAACGCGAGGAACGGCGCGTCCAGACCGAGGAACAGCACGGCGAGCGAGACGAGCGTCACGGTGAGGCTGAGCGCGGCGGAGAGCGGCTCGCGTTGCCGCACCGCGCTGAACCCGGCCACGAGGCAGATCGGCCCGGCGATCGCGAAGATCGCCTGCTCCGGCGTCATCCCGGCAGCCAGGAGTCTTCGGGCTCGCGCTTCGGCAGCGTCGCGAGGAGCTGCTCCTTCGTCACGATGAGCGAGGCCTGGTCCGGCGCCGCGAGCTCGAACTCGCCCTTCATCTGCAGCGCCTCGGTCGGACACGCCTCGACGCAGTAGCCGCAGTAGATGCAGCGCAGCAGGTTGATGACGTACGTCTTGGCGTAGCGCTCGCCGATCGAGACCGGCGCGTCCTTCGGGTTCTCGGCACCTTCGACGTAGATCGCGTCGGCCGGGCACACCAGCGCGCAGAGCTCGCAGCCGACGCACTTCTCGAGGCCGTTCTCGTGGCGCTCGAGCTCGTGACGGCCGCGGTGCCGCGCGGGCAGGTCCGGGCGCTGCTCGGGGTAGCGGAGCGTCACCGGCGCCCGCAGGGCGGTGCGCAGCGTCACGCCCATCCCCTTGGCGATGGCGAGCAGGTCGCGCAGCGGTCCGGCGTTCACGTGAGCGCCACCCAGGCCGCGACGACCGCGAGCTGCAGGAGCGCGAGCGGGATGAGCACCTTCCAGCCGAACGCCATGAGGCGGTCGTAGCGGACGCGCGGCAGCGTCGCGCGCAGCCAGATGAACACGAAGATGAGCACGGCCATCTTCAGCGCGAATGCGGCGACGCCGAGGATGCCACCGGCGAACGGCCACCAGCCGCCAAGGAACAGCGTCGCGACGAGCGCGCTCGACACGATGACGTGGACGTACTCGGAGAGCATGAAGAGCGCGAAGCGGAAGCTGGAGTACTCGGTGTGATAGCCGGCGCCGAGCTCCTGCTCCGCCTCGGGCAGATCGAACGGGGCGCGACTCGACTCGGCGATCGATGCGACGAGATACACCGCGAGCCCGAGCGGTTGCGTGACCGCGAATGGGATCGGGAACTGCGCGCCCACGATGGAGACGAGCGAGAGCGAACCCGCGGCGGCGACCACCCCGAGCGCCGCGAGACCCTGCGCGAGCTCGTACGAGATGAGCTGCGCGCTCGAGCGAAGCCCACCGAGCAGTGCGTACTTGCTGTTCGACGACCAGCCGCCGAGCGCGACCCCATACACCGCGATGGACGAGACCGCGGTCACGTAGAGATAACCGATGTTGATGTCGGTGAGGTGGATGCCGGGGGACGCGGGTATCACCGCGAACACGAGCAGCACCGGCACGAGCGTGACGATCGGCGTGAGGTAATGAAGGACGCGGTCGGCCGCGACGGGTCGTATGTCCTCCTTGGTGAGCAGCTTCAGGACGTCGGCCAGCGGCTGGAAGAAGCCCTGCGGTCCGACGCGGTCGGGTCCGATGCGCGCCTGCATGCGCGCGATGATCCGGCGCTCCGCGAGGATCGCGTAGGCCGCGACGGTGAAGACGATGAGCACGAGGGCGAGCGATTCGACCGCGACGATGAGGGCTTCGTTCATTCGGGCGCGACCTCGACGCGCGGCAGCGGGTCGTGCCACGCGACCAGACGGCTGGTCGCGATGCCGGGCGCGTTCTCGGCGATGAACGCGCGGCCCGCGGGCATGCGCTCGTCGACGCGCGCGGTCGCGGTCACGCGGCCATAGCGGCTCGAGATCGTGACCGCGTCACCGTCGTGGATGCCGCGTGTCTCCGCGTCGGACGGCGCGAGGTCGATCGTGCCGCGCGCGTCGCCGGTCACGAGCCGCTGCGAGCGCGCGAGCATCGTCCCGCTCCCGATCAGCAGCGGAGCTGTGAGCAGGACGATCCCCTCGCCCGCCGCCGGTCGTGCGCCCGCGAGCGGCTCCCAGGGCCCGAGGGCGTCCCGCACCGGCGCCTCGAGCACGCCGGGATCGGCGATGCCGTGCGGCTGATCGCTGGTGCGGAGGATCTCCTCGCCCGCCGACAGAGGGATCGCGGCGAGCGACGCGCCGATGTGGATCGGCGACACGCGCGCCGACCCGGGCATGCCGAGCGGCCATCCGCCAGGTGCGAAGAACGGCTTCTGCGTCGTGATGCCGCGGGTCTGCGGCGTCGCGCTCGCGTACACGCCGTACACGCCGCCGGGCGCCTCGGCCATGCGCGTGCCCGGCCCGGGGGCACCGGCCGCGGGCAGGATCGCCGCGGTCTCCGGGATGCGACCGGGCGAGCGCGCGAGGAATTCGCGTGACGGCTCGCGCAGGTCGAGCCGGCCCGCGAGGTCGAGCAGGATCGCGAGGTCGGCGCGCGCCTCGCCCGGCGGCTGCACCACCGGCTGCAGCGGCTGCGTGCGTCCCTCGACGTTGGTGATGGTGCCCTCCTTCTCCGGCAGCGCGGCTGCGGGGAGCACCACGTGCGCCTTCCCGGCTGTGGCCGACGGCGCGATGTCCTGCACCACGAGGAAGTCGACGCGGCGCAGCGCGCGCTCGACCAGATCGCGGTCGGGGAAGGTGCGAAGCGGATCCACACCGATGAGGTAGAGAGCGCGCAGCCGTCCCTCCGCGGCCGAGGCCATGAGCTGGCCACCGGCCACGCCGCGCTCGCCAGGCACGAGGCCGGCGCGCAGCGCCCCCATCGCGTTCGGCGCGCGCATCAGCACGCCGGTGCGACGCAGCGCCTCGGGTCCGGCCATCTCGCGCGCGAACGCGGCGAGCGCCCGCGCGACCGCCTCGCCGTCGACACGCGTCTCGAGCGCCGAGCCCGCGAGGAAGAGCGGCCGAGTGGCCTGCGTCAGCAGGTGCGGCTTCTGCGCCGCGAGCTCCGCCAGCGCGTCGACCTCGCCGCCGACGTCGGCGCGATACACGATCGCGGCATCGCGTTCGGCATCGATCGGCCGCGACGACACCACGACGAGCGCCGCGCCGGCGCGGATCGCCTTGCGCATGCGCAGCCAGAGCACCGGCAGCTCCTCGGTGGGATCGAGGGCGACGAGCACGATCGCGTCCGCGGTCTCGACCTCGCGGATCGGGACCGGCAGGCCGGCGAGATCGAGCAGCGCGCCGCCGGTGGTGCGCGCGGCGCTGCGGTGATCGACGTGCGGCGTGCCCAGGCCCTTGGCGAACACGCGATCGACGAGCGCGCACTCCTCGTTCGTGAGGCGCGCGCCGCCGATGACTCCGATCGACTCAGGTCCGTAGCGCGTGACGATCTGTCGCAGCCGATCCGAGACGAGATCGAGGACGTCGTTCCAGCGAGTCGGCACGAGCGTGTCGCCGCTGCGAACGAGCGGCTGCCGCAGACGCGGCGCCTGGCTCACGTACTCGAAGCCGAAGTAGCCCTTGTCGCAGAGCCACACCTCGTTGACGTCCTCGTGCTGTCGCGGCTTGACGCGCACGACCTCGCCGCGCCGCGCTTCGTAGCGGACCGCGCACCCCACCGCGCAGTGGCCGCAGATCGAGTCGCCGAACGCGAGATCCTGCGGGCGCGCCCGGAACCGATACGGCTCGCTGGTGAGCGCGCCGCACGGACAGAGCTCGATGATGTTGCCCTGGAACTTGGAGCGCAGCGGCGCTCCTTCGAACGTGCCGAGCACGCTCGTCGCGCCGCGATCGAAGAACGCCAGCTCCGCGTCGCCCGCGACCTCATCCATGAAGCGCGTGCAGCGGTAACAGAGGATGCAGCGCTCCATGTCGAGCACGACGAGCGGCGACAGCCGCTCGGCCTTCGGTGAGCGGCGCTTCGCGATCGCCGACCGCGACGCGTCCGGCCCGTACAGGTGCGAGTAG
>DASQIF010000158.1:0-17564 GCA_035631715.1 Candidatus Acidiferrales bacterium | reverse complement strand
GCGCTGTATCGCATGGCCCTCGTCGGCCTGCAGCACAACCCGGTGATCCGCGACCACTACGCGCGCAAGCGCGCCGAGGGCAAGACGAAGATGAACGCCCTCGGCCACTGCATGAAGAAGGCGCTCGCGCTGGTCTGGGGCATCTGGCATGGCGAGCACGACTTCACCCCAGAACCGCCACGCTTGACGTCGGGCTATGGGACCTAGATCTTCGCGATCCGCTCCGCGAGCACCTTGTTGATGACGGCTGGGTTCGCCTTGCCGCCCATCCGCTTCATGACCGGCCCGACGAGGGCGTCAAGCGCGCGCGGCTTGCCGGCCTTGTAGTCGGCGACGACCTTGGGGTTCTCAGCGATCACCGTGTCCACCACGGCGGCGATGGCGCCCTCGTCGGAGAGCTGCGCCAGCCCCTTCGCGTTCACGACGGCGGACGGCTCGGAGCCGGACTGCCAGACCTCGGCGAAGACGTCCTTCGCGGCGGTGGATGACAGCTCGCCGCTCTTCACCAACTTGACCAGCGCGCCGAGGTGCTGCGGACGGAGCTTCGTCTTCGCGATCGACCCACCGTCGTTCTTCACGTAGCGCAGCACCTCGCCGGTGACCCAGTTCGCCACCGCCTTCGCTTCCCCACCCGCGGCCTTCACCGACTCCTCGAAGAAGTCCGCGAGGGCGCGATCGGACACGAGGATGCGCGCGTCGTACTCGGACAGGCCGTAGTCGCGGACGAACCGTTCGCGCCGCTGCGTCGGCAGCTCCGGGATCGTGGCCTTCAGCTTCGCGACGAGCTCGCGCGTGATCTCGAAGCGCACGAGGTCCGGCTCGGGGAAGTAGCGGTAGTCGTGCACCTCCTCCTTGGACCGCTGGAGGAACGTCTTCCGCCGCTCGGGGCTCCAGCCGACGGTGATCTTGCCTTTGCGCGTCCGGATCTCGCCGCCCGATCGCCACTCGTCCCAGAGACGAGCGGACTCGTACGGCACCGCATCGCGGATCGCCTGGTAGGAGTTCAGGTTCTTGATCTCGCTCTGCGGCGGCCACATGGTCTTGCCGTCCTCGGTGAACCGGATGGACACGTTCACGTCGAAGCGGCCGGCGCCCTCCTCCAGACGCATCTCCGACACGCCCGCGCCGACGATGATCTCGCGCAGCGCCATCACGTACGCGACGGCCTCGTCCACCGAGCGCATGTCGGGCTCGGACACGATCTCGAGGAGCGGGACGCCCGAGCGGTTGAAATCGATGAGCGCATAGCCCTCGCCGTGCTTGGTGTTCGCGGTGTCCTCTTCGAGGTGCGCGCGGTTGATGCGCACGCGTTTCACGTTCTCCCCCACCGCGATCTCGAGCCAGCCGTTCACGTTGAACGGGAGGTCGTACTGCGAGATCTGGTAGCCCTTCGGCAGGTCCGGGTACATGTAGTTCTTGCGGTCGAACTTGGTGTGGTCGGGCACCTCGCAGTTGAGCGCGAGGCCGGCGGTGATGGCGAGCTCGATCGCGCGTCGGTTCGGCACGGGCAGCGCGCCGGGGAGGCCGAGGCACACCGGACACAGGAGCGAGTTGGCCGGCGCGCCGAACCACGTCGCGCTGCAGCCGCAGAACATCTTCGAGCGCGTCGCGAGCTCGACGTGCGTTTCGATGCCGATGACGATCTCGTACGGCGGCGGGGTGACGGTCATGGGGTCTGCTGCGGCTGCGGGATCCCCGTCGGCACCGGGCCGACGGTCCGCGCCTCGGACTGGATGACGCGGCTGAGGTTCACGATGACCCGGTCGCCGCTCACCGAGACAAGATACTGGTCGAGGCCGCGCGGGGCGGTGTTGTTCGCGGGCCCGCCGCGCGCGTCGAAACGCGGCGCGGCCGTCGCGCCCGCACCGCATTCGCTCGCGGCGAAACCCGGCGTCGGCGAGGGCGCGGCCGCGAAGACGCGGCAGTCGGCGTTCGTCGCGTCGCTGTGCCAGCGCGCGCGGAGCGCGAGGATCGTGCCCTTCTCGGGCTGCACCAGGTAGAAAGAGCGCGCGTCATCCACGAGGGGCGCGCCGACGAGCTTCGGCGCCGCGCCCACGGCTGGCAGATCGGTAGTGGCGAGCACGAGGCGGTCGCCGAACACGAGCGCGGGGGGTGTCGCGAACGTCGGCGCGAGCGCGGTCACCGCGACGACGAGCACGACGATCAGACCTATCAACGTCAGCAGCGCGACGAGCGCGTACTGCTTCCAGACCGGCGTGGGGTCGAGCGACTCGGCGCCGGCCCAATGCTCCGGCGGCTGGTCGGCATCGCGCGTCCCCATCAGCTAGAGCGTGCCCCGTGGCGCGACCCACTCCATCGATTGCCCCGTAGCTGAAGCGATCAAGTCGTAGTCGGCGTCGTAGTGGAGGACCACTAGCCCCCGGCGTTCGGCTGCGGCCGCGATAAGCAGGTCCGGCAAGCTGACTGCGCGGTGGTGGCCACGTTTCGCGAGGAATCCGAGCACATCCTCGGCCCGCTCGAAATCGGCCTCGGACATCTCGACGCGCGGGAAGGCGGACCGTCGCTCCAATCTGACTTCGAGCAGATCCTTTTCACTTCGGGCGCTGTACAGGACCTCGAGCTCGACGACCCCGCACGTAGCCACTTGGCCATCAAGGATGAGGGCCCCGAGACGGGTGGCGACCGAGGCGTCGCGCATGTGCACGAGCGCACTTTTGTCAGCGAGATATGTCGCCACTACCGCCAGGCCTTTTCCATCACCGAGCGCTTATCGAGGTCGAGACCGTCCATGGTCTTCAAGCGCTCGACGGTCTCGGCGCGTGCGGCTCGCACGAGCACCTCGTCGAAAGCGCGGTCGACCGTGTCCCGCAGGGTCCGCGTACCGAGCGCGGTCTTCACCATCTCAAGCTTCCGTTCATCGACCTCTAACGTCGTGAGGCGTGTTCCACTCTCTGACCTCTGGTGAGGCGCGTCCTCGCGAACGTAGAGGGTGCCGACAGGCGCCGAGGCATCATCGAGCGTGACCCAGTCTCCGTGCTCGTCCTCAACGAGGAACCGCTCAGGAAAGGTCCGCGCGATCTTGAACCACACGAAGTTGTCTTTGGGGTCGCCAGCGACAAGATGGGCGAGGTCGCGACCCGCCGCCGCCTTCGCCGGATAGATTCGGCCCGTCTTCACGTCCTTGACGCGATGCGCCTCTCTCCTGCCCATTTGTCACCTCCGCCGCTATGTTCCTATCTGGCAGGAGAGATATATACGAAATATGCTGTTCTTGTCAATACTTTCCGCACCGGCCCCGCCTGCGGCTACGCGATCCGCGCGATGAAGCGCTCGATGCGGTCGCAGGCCTCGCCGATCTGCTCGAGTGACGCCGCGTAGCAGGCGCGGACGTGCCCCTTGCCGCGCTCGCCGAACGCGTTGCCGGGCACGACCACGACCTTCTCCTCGTTGAGGAGTCGCTCGCAAAAGTCGTCATCTGACAGACCGGTCGAGGAGATGTTCGGGAAGCAGTAGAAGGCGCCGCGCGGCTCGAAGCAGCGGAGGCCCATCGCGTTGAAACGGCGCCACATGAGCTGACGGCGCTCGTCATACGCCTTCACCATGCGCTGCACCTCGGCCTCGCCGTGCTGGAGCGCCTCGAGCGCGGCGTACTGCGCGGCGGTCGGCACGCACATCACCGTGTACTGATGGATCTTCATCATCTGCTCGACGATCTCGGCTGGCGCGCAGGCGTAGCCGACGCGCCACCCGGTCATCGCGTACGACTTGGAGAAGCCCGCGAGATAGATCGTGCGCTCCTTCATCTCGGGGATCGACGCGATCGAGTGGTGCCCGGTGCCGTAGACGAGGCGGTCGTAGATCTCGTCGGCGTACACGAGCAGGTCGTGCTGCGAGGCGAGGCGCGCGATGCCGTCGACGTCTTCCTTACGCAGCACGCCACCGGTCGGGTTGTTCGGGAAGCCGAGCAGGATGGCGCGCGTCCGCGGCGTGATCGCCCGCGCGACGGCGTCTGGCACAAGGCGGAAGTCGTCGCTCTCATCGGTCGGGACAGCGACGGGCACGCCGCCCGCGAGCACGATGCCGGGCACGTACGCCACGTACGACGGGTCGGCGACGATGACCTCGTCGCCGTCGTTGAGGGTCGCGCGCAGCGCGAGGTCGACCGCCTCGGACACGCCGACGGTCACGAGGACCTCCCGGTCCGGGTCGTAGCGAACACCGCGCAGCTTCGCGGTGTGCTCGCTGATGGCGTTCCGAAGGGACTTGATGCCGTAGTTCGACGTGTACTTCGTCTTGCCGTCCTTGATCGAGCGGATCGCGGCCTCGCGGAACGGCTCGGGCGTGATGAAGTCGGGCTCCCCTACGCCGAGCGAGATGACGCCCTCGACGCCGGACACGAGGTCGAAGAACCGGCGAATGCCGCTCGCAGGGATCTTCGCCACCTTCTGGTTCGTGAGCGGACGCATCGTCTTCATGCCGCTTTCCTTTCCGGTCGAGCCTCGTGGTGCTTGGTCGCGCGCTCGAACGCAGCCGCGACGCGGAACATCGTGGCTTCCTGGAACGAGTTCGCCATGATCTGCAGCCCGACCGGCAGGCCGTCCGACAGGCCGCAGGGGATGCTGATCCCGGGCAGGCCGGCGATGTTGCCCGGGAGCGTGAACACGTCGTTCAGGTACATCGCGAGCGGATCGTCGATCTTCTGGCCGATCTTGAATGCGACCGTCGGCGACGTCGGCGTCACGATCGCATCGCACTTCTCGAAGGCGCGATCGAACTCGGCCTTGATGAGCGTGCGCACCTTCTGCGCCTTCACGTAGTACGCGTCGTAGTAGCCGGCCGAGAGCGCGTACGTGCCGAGGATCATCCGGCGCTTCACCTCTGCGCCGAACCCCTGTCCGCGCGTGCGCCGGTACGTCTCGAGCAGGTCGGGCCCCTGCACGCGCAGCCCGAAGCGCACGCCGTCGTAGCGCGCGAGGTTCGACGACGCTTCGGCCGGCTGGATGATGTAGTAGACGGCGAGGCCGTGGTCGGTGAGCGACAGGCTCACGTCGACGAGCTCGGCGCCCTGGCGCTCGTACTCCTTTAATGCGTCCCGCACCGCACGTTCGACCCCCGGCTCCATGCCCGGGATGAAGAACTCCTTTGGGACGCCGATACGCAGCCCCTTCACGCCCTTCGCGAGATCACGGCGTAGATCTTCTTTCGCGAGAGGCATGGTGGTCGCGTCGTTCGCGTCCTTCCCGAAGAGCGCCTCGCACACCGTCGCGCTGTCCTCGACCGAATGCGTGAACGGGCCGACCTGATCGAGCGACGAGGCGAACGCGACGACGCCGAAGCGCGACACGCGTCCGTACGTCGGCTTCATGCCGACGACCCCGGTCAGCGATGCGGGCTGCCGGATCGAGCCGCCGGTGTCGGTGCCGAGCGCGAAGAGCGCCTGCTCCGACGCGACGGCGACCGCGCTGCCGCCGGACGATCCGCCCGGCACGCGCTCGACGCACCAGGGGTTCTTCACCGGTCCGAACGCGGAGTTCTCGTTCGACGAGCCCATCGCGAACTCGTCGAGGTTCGTCTTCCCGAGCATGACCGCGCCGGCCGCGTCGAGGCGCTCGACCACGGTCGCGGAGTACGGCGGGACGTAGCCCTTGAGGATCTTCGAGGCCGCGGTCGTCTCGATGCCGCGCGTGCCGATGATGTCCTTGCACGCCCACGGGATGCCGAGCAGCGGCGACGCGTCGCCCGCCGCGATCCGCGCGTCCGCGGCCTTCGCCTGCGCCTTCGCATGGTCGTCGGCGACGAGGAGCCAGGTGTTGTACGCGTCGCCGTGTGCGCGCTGGAGCGCGAGGCCGGCGAGCTCGAGCGCGCTTGTCTCGCGGCGTCGTAAGAGCGCCGCCGCCTCGGTGATCGTGCGCGGTAGCGCGTTCACCGTTCCTCCAGTACTTCCTGGACGCGGAAGAACTCGCCGTCTCGGCCGCCCTTCGGCGCGTTCCCGAGCGCCTGCTCGTTCGTGAGGCCGGCCCTCGCCTCGTCCTCGCGCTGGACGTCTTGTAACGGGAGCACCGATGCGGTGGGCGCGATCGCGCTCGTGTCGATCTGTCCGAGGCGCTCGACCGCATCGAGCACGACTGACAGCTGTCCGGTGAAGCGTTCGACCTCGGCGTCGGTCAGCGCGATGCGGGCGAGATCGGCGACGTGAACGACGGTCTGTCGGTCGATGGGCACACGGCGAGTTTAGGCTTGATGCATGAAGGGAAGGGCACGCGTTGCCGCGTTCGCGGCCGCCCTGCTCGCCGCATGCACGCCCGCGCAGAGTGCCGCCGCGCCGACTCTCACCGCAAGGACGACCGCGGTCGTGAGCGCGACGCCCGCACCGACCGCGACGCCCGCACCGACCGCGACGCCACGCCCATCGCCGCACGTCTTCGTCATCGTGATGGAGAACACCGGCCTCGATCGCGCGCTCGCTTCCGCGTCGATCGGCGCGCTCGCGCAGCGCTACGCGCTCTTCACCGATTACCACGCGGTGTCGCGTCCGAGCCTGCCGAACTACCTCGCCATGACGTCGGGCAGCACCTGGGGCATCAGCGATGACGGGTATCACGCGCTTCCGGCCACCGGCCTGGGCGCGCAGCTCACGACAGCCGGCATCTCGTGGCGGGCGTACATGGAGGGCATGACCGCGGCGGGCTGCATGCGCAGCCCGTATCCGTACGCGCTCAAGCACGATCCCTTCGCGTACTACGGCGGCGCATGCCCGGCGAACGTCGTGCCGTTCGAGGACCTCGCGGCGGACCTGAACGCGGCGACGCCGGGCTTCGTGTGGATCACGCCGGGCCTCTGCCACGACGCGCACGACTGCGCGATCGATCAGGCCGGGGCGTGGCTCGACGATCAGGTCTCACGCATCGTGTCGTCGAAGGCGTGGAACGAGCGCTCCGCGCTCTTCGTCGCGTTCGACGAGGGCGACGGGAACGACGCGAACCTCGTCCCGCTCATCGTCGCGACGGGTCGGGGCCTGAGGGGCCAGATCGCGACGCCGTACGACCACTACGCGCTGCTCGCGACGATCGAAGACGCGTTCGGTCTGCCGCGTCTCGGCGCCGCGGCGCAGGCCAAGCCCATCGCCGAGGTCCTCGCCGCCCTGGAGTAACACTGTTCGGGTGAGCGACGTCGGCCTGCTGTCGCGGGACGCGGTGGCCCGGCGCGTCAATCGCGAGGCCTTCCTGCTCCTGGGCGGCACCGCCGCGCTCCTCCTGCAGGTCGCGCATCCGCTCGTCGCGGCGGGCGTGGCCGAGCATTCCGACTTCCGCCGCGATCCCATCGGCCGGCTGTTGCGCACGCTCAACACCACTCTGGCGATGGTCTTCGGCACCACGGCCCAGGCGAGCGCGGCGCTCGGGCGCGTCGACCGGCGGCACGGCGCGGTGCGCGGCACGGCCGCGGGCGGGCGCCGCTACGACGCGCGCGACCCGCGGCTCGTCGTGTGGGTGCAGACGACGCTGGTGCTCACCTCGCTGCGTCTGTACGAGCTCGTCATGGGACGCCTGTCCGACGCCGATCGCGAGGCCTACTGGCGGGAGGCGAGCTTCTTCGCCATGCAGCTCGGCGCGACCGAGGAGACGATGCCGCGCGCGTACGCCGACCTGCTCCGCTACGAGCGCGACATGCTCGCAACGGAGGTCATCCCCGACGCGAACGCGATCGCCGTCGCGCGCGATGTGCTGCGTCCGATGCCCTGGCTTCCGGGAGTCGTGCTCTGGGCGAGTCACGCGTTCACGACCGGGCTCCTGCCGCCGTCGCTGCGCCTCGCGTTCGGGCTGCCATGGCGAACGCGCGAGCGGCTCTTCTACCGCGGCGTGATCGTGAGCCTGCGTTTCATCGTCCCGCTGCTCCCCGAACGCATCCGGGTCGTGCCGCAGGCGCGCCGTTACGAGGCGCGCGTCAGCGGAATGTGACCTTCAGCAGCGCCACGGCGTGCGGCTCGATGGTCTGGTCGTGGTAGCCACTGCGGTCGCCGACGTCGACGCGCCCCCAGAGGTCACGGACGTGCCCGACGCGCGAGCCCTTCTCGCCGACGACATCGTCCCAGCGCGCCACGACGTTCGCGGGCGCGTCGCCGCGGTTCAGCAGAGCGACGGCATACGAGGCATCGGCGAGCGGACGGGACCACACCTCGGTGTCGCCGGCGCGGCGCACGCGTCGCCCCTGCGCGCCGCGCGCGTCCTGATCGACCGCGATGACCTCCGGCGCGGTGAGGATCTCGCGCGTCGCGTCGCTCATCGCGCGCAGGTCGTTCCCGGCCATCAGCGGCGCGGCGAGCATGGCCCAGAGCGACATGTGCGTGCGGTACTCCTCGTCGGTCATGCCGCCGTTGCCGATCTCGAGCATGTCCGGATCGTTCCAGTGATCCGGGCCGGCGAACTCCGCGAGGTCCGCCTGCTTGTCGAGCGTGGCCATGAGGCTGGCCCAGGTGTCCGCGATGTCCGAGCTCGTGCGCCACAGATGGCCGGCCGTGCCCGCCCACGTCCATGGCTCGTGGCGGCCCCATTCGCAGATCGAGAGCACCATCGGCCGCCCGCTCTCGCGCACCGCCTCGCACCACGTGCGATACGTCTCGGGTCCGCGGAGGCCCTCCGTGTAGCACCAGTCGACCTTCATGAAGTCGACGCCCCATTCCGCGAAGCGCTTCGCGTCGCGCGCCTCGAAGCCGCGCGACCCGGGGTAGCCCTGGCAGGTGCGCGTCCCCGCGCACGTGTACAGGCCGAACTTGAGACGTCGGCTGTGGACCGCGTCTGCGAGCCAGCGGATGCCGTGCGGGAACGCCCAGCGGTTCTCGACCAGGTCGCCCTCGTCGTCCCGGGCGCTCTCCTCCCAGGCGTCGTCGATCACGACGTAGCGGTACCCCGCGTCGCGCATGCCGCTCTCGACCATCGCGTCGGCGATCTCGAGCACGAGCGCTTCCGAGATGAACGGGCCGAACCGATTCCACGAGTTCCAGCCCATCGGCGGCGTGGCCGCGAGGCCGTCGCTCTGTACGCCCAATCCCACGGCCGAAGACTAGCCGCAGCGCTGCGCTAGGCTCCGCGCGCGATGAGCCTCACCTACCACCAGCTGCGCGAGCGGAGCCTCGTCCGGATCGCCGGGCTCTCCGACGGCGTCTTCGCGTTCGCGATGACGCTCATCGTGTTCGAGGTCCAGGTCCCGGATCCCGGGCCGATCAGCAGCGAGGGCCAGCTCGCGAGCGCGCTCGCCGCGCTCGCGCCGCGCTTCGTGACCTACCTGCTCAGCCTTCTCACGCTGGGGATCGCCTGGAACGCGCAGCAGACGTTCCTTCAATACGTGGGCACCGCCGACCGCGCGTTCACCTGGCTGCAGCTCGCGATGCTCGCGGTCGTGACGATGTATCCGTTCTCGACCTCGCTCCTGGCGGAGTTCATCACGTTCCGCCTCGCGCTGGCGGTCTACTGGCTCAACATCGTCCTGTTCGGGATAACGTTCTTCTGGGGCGTGGCCTACGCGTCGAAGGCGCGCCTTCTCACCGACGACGCCCCGCGTGGCCTCTTCGCGGTCATCCGCCGGCGGGTGGTCGTGGCGCAGTCGCTCTACGCCTTCGGCGCGCTGCTCGCGGTCTTCAGCACCTATCTGAGCATCGCCTTCATCGTGCTCGCGCAGCTGTATTACGCGCTCGCGCTCGGCCCGCGCATCCCGCTGCTGCGCCGCACGGTGATCGGGAGGAGCTAGGACTCCTTCGGCGCGCCCGAGGGATCGAGGGACACGAAGTACGAATCGCAGGCCATCTCGATCAGCTGCGGCGTGAGGGCCGCGGGCTGCCCGAGGAAGCGGCTCGTGTCGATCAGCTGCTCGAGGATGTCGCGCGGGTGGCATGAGCGCAGGCTGAGGTTCTTCCTGCGGTAGATGGCGAGGATCTGGCTCATCGCCTCAGCGCGGTACTCGATGTTCTTGCGCGCGCACATGCGCTTGAAGATCTCCTCGTACTGCTCGACGGTCGGCGCCTCGATGCCGATCTTGTAGCGGATGCGGCGCAGGAAGGCCTCGTCGACGAGGTCCGCGGGGTCGAGATTCGTCGAGAAAATGATGAGCATGTCGAACGGGATCTCGATCTTCTTGCCGGTGTGCAGCGTCAGGTAGTCGACGCGCTTCTCCAGGGGGACGATCCAGCGATTCAGCAGGTCCTTCGGAGACACGCGCTGCCGGCCGAAGTCGTCGACCATGAAGATGCCGCCGTTCGCCTTCAGCTGGAACGGCGCCTCGTAGAACTTCGAGGTCTCGTCGTAGATGAGGTCGAGCGTCTCCAGCGTGAGCTCGCCGCCGGTCATCACGATCGGTCGCTTGCTGATCACCCAGCGGTGGTCCATGCGGACGTGCTCCGCCGTCGCCGGATCGAGCGCGGCGCGGTGATAGACCTGGTCGAAGACCTTGATGACCTGCTGGTCGATCTCGACCGCGTAGGGCAGGACCACCTCGCCCTTCAGCAGCGATACGAGGACCTCGGCGATGGTCGTCTTTCCGTTGCCGGGCGGGCCGAACAGGAAGATCGACTTGCCCGAGTTCACGGCCGGGCCGAGCTGCGCGAGGGTGTGGCGCGGGACGACCATGTGCGAGAACGCCCGCGTCAGATCCTCGGACGTCACGTGGATGTTCGAGATCGACTGCCGCTGGACCGCGGCGATGTAGGTCGCGAGCGGCACCGGCGCCCTGCCGACGTACTGGCTGCGCGCGAGCGCTTCCTGCGCGTGCGCGGAGCCGCGGTCGACGATGACGAACTGGTACGACGCGGATGAGATGCCGGCGCCGCCGCGGATCTCCACGAGGCGCTCGGTCTTTAGGAACTCCATCACGCGGTCGGTGACGCCGGTGATCGGGAGACCGAGCGCGGACGCGATCTCGCCCATCGTCATCTGACCGCGGAGGTACAGCGTCTTCAGCGCGAGGTCGGCGAGGAAGCCGACGGTGAGCCCGGTCTGCTCTACGGTCTGCGGCTCGGGCGGGAGCGGGATCGGGGGAACATCGGGCGTGTTCGCAGGCGCCGCAGCGGCTGCGGCAGGGCGCGGCGCGGTCTGTGGTTGATACACGTTCCCTTGAGCCCTCCGGTGCTAGCCGAGCATACCGTCGAAGGTGGCCTCATCGACCACTTTGACACCGAGCTGCTTCGCCTTTTCGAGCTTGCTGCCCGCGCCCGGACCGGCGACGAGCAGATCCGTTTTCGCCGAGACGGAACTCGTCACCTTCGCGCCGAGTGATTTCGCGAGCGCCTCGGCCTCCTCACGCGAGCGACGCTCGAGCGTTCCGGTGAAGACGATCGTCTTGCCCGCGAGGGGCCCCGCGGCCTTCTCCGCGCGCGGCTCGGGCATCACCGGATGTAGGTCCGCCTCGGTGACGCGACGCAGGAACTCCTGCTCCTCGTCGCTCGCGAAGTACTCAGCGATCCCGGTCGCGACGACCTCGCCGATGCCCGAGATCGACTGCAGCTCCTCGGAGGTCGCGGCGCGCAGCGCGGCGATGACGTCCCCGAACGACGCGTCCTTCGGAAGCCGCGCCGCGAGCCACTGCGCGAGATCCTCCGCGGTGGACTCGCCGACGTTCGGGATGCCGAGCGCGTTGATCATCCGCGCGAGCGGGCGGCGCCGCGCGTGCTGGATGCGCTCGTGGATGTTCGACGCGCTCTTCTCGGCGAAACGATCGAGGCCGAGGAGCTGCTCCTTCGTGAGGAAGAAGACGTCGGCCGGGTTCGAGACCATGCCGCGCTCCTGCAGCTGGGTGATGAGCGCCCAGCCCATGCCCTCGATGTCGAAGCCGCCGCGCCCGACGAAGTGCCCGATGCGCTGACCCGTCTTGGCGGGACAGGCCGGGTTGCCGCAGCGGTACGCGACCTCGCCCTCCTCGTGGACGACCTCGCCGTTGCAGACCGGACAGCGCGCGGGCATCTGGAACTCGGGGTACTCCTTCCCCTTCTCGCGCGCGCCAGCCTCGACGCGCACGACCTCGGGGATCACGTCGCCGGCGCGCTGGATGATCACGCGGTCGCCCTTGCGCACGTCGAGACGGCGGATCTCGTCGAGGTTGTGCAGCGTCGCGCGCTTCACCGTCGTGCCGCCGACGAGCACCGGCGCGAGCGCGGCGACGGGCGTGAGCACGCCCGTGCGGCCGACGTAGACGAGGATGTCCTCGACCATCGTGGTCGCCTGCTCCGCCGGGAATTTGAACGCGGTGGCCCAGCGCGGGCTGCGCGCGACGAAGCCGAGCTTCTCCTGGTCGTCGACGCGGTCGACCTTCACGACGACGCCGTCGGTGCCGTAGTCGAGGTCGTGCCGCTTGTCCTTCCATTCGCTCACGAACGCGAGCACCGCGTCGACGTCCTTCGCCCGACGCCAATGCGGGTTCGTGCGAACGCCGAGCTCCTTCAGGCGTCCGAGCAGCGCGGCCTGACCCGTCACCTCGAGCCCCGCGGCCGAGTACGCGAACATCGCGAGGTTGCGCCTCGCCGTCGCCGCGGGCTCGAGCTGGCGCACCGCGCCGGCCGCGGCGTTGCGCGGGTTCGCGAAGGTCGGCTCGCCGCGCTCCGCGCGCTCCTTGTTCGTGGTCTCGAACGACGCGGTCGGCAGATAGACCTCGCCGCGCACGTCGACCCGTCCGGACACGTTCTCGCGGAGCGTGAGCGGGATCGACTTGATGGTCCGCAGGTTCGCGGTCACGTCCTCGCCGGTGAACCCATCGCCGCGCGTCGCGCCCTGGACGAACCTGCCGTCCTGGTACGTGAGGTTGATCGCGAGGCCGTCGATCTTCAGCTCGCACACGTACCCGACGTCCTCGCGGCCGAGACCCTTGCGCACGCGCTGGTCGAACGCGCGCAGCTCGGCCTCGTCGAAGACGTTGGAGAGGCTGAGCATCGGTCGCGCATGCTCGACCGGCGCGAAGCGCGTCGAGGGCGCCGCGCCGACCCGCTGCGTCGGCGACTCGGGCGTGACGAGCTCCGGGTGCTTGGCCTCCAGGTCCTGCAGCTCGCGCATGAGCGCGTCGTACGACTCGTCGGAGATCGTCGGCTGGTCGAGCACGTGGTACTCGTAGTTCGCCTTCTCGATCCGCTGGCGCAGCTCGGCGACCCGCTTCTGGCTGGACGGTGTGGCCATCGGCACCGATTCTCTCGCGCCCGTCCTGTTAGCGTCGAAGCGATGGCCAGCACCCCGCCACCGGGTCCGCCGCCCGTCACCGCGATCGAGCTCACGCAGTTCGCGGAGATCGTGAACAACGCGCGCACCGACGACGAGCGCTCCCTCACGACGCCGCTCGTCGCGAGCGCCGGCGCCGACTATCCGGACATCGCGTACCGCGGGAGCACGATGGTGTGGGACAAGGACCACCTCGCGTGGTGGGAGCGCGCGACGGGGCGCGAGACGATGGCCAACCTCGGCAAGAACCGCCGTGTCGCGATCTGGGTGCGCAACCCGTACCGCGACCGCCGGCCGCTGCGCTTCTACGGTGAGGCGCGCGTCGTCGAGAGCGGCCCCGAGCGGGACGCGGTCTACGAGCGCGTCGTGCCGGTCGAGAAAGAGATGGACAAAGACAAGAAGGGCGTCGCGGTGATCGTCCGCGTCGATCGCGTGCGCGCCGGCCCGAACGAGATCCAGCGCCGCTAGCTGAAGTCCTCCTAGACCTTGGTCACACGCCAGGCCGATAGCCATCGATCTGGAGTGAGACCGCCGAGTGCGATGTGGGGTCGCTCGGCATGGTACGCCGCGAGCCAGAGCGCGATCGCATAGCGGCGTTCCTCGTCGTTCGTGAAGTGCTCGCCCGCATACAGGCACTCGCCCTGCAGCGTCCGGTTGAAACGCTCGACCCGGCCGTTGGTCCAGGGGTGGTACGGCCGGGTGTGCGAGCTGCGGATGCCGAGCGCGCGGGCGGCCTCCGCGAAGCCGCGCTTGTATCCGCTGCCGTTGTCGGTGAGGACGCGGCGCACCCGGATCCCGCGACTGTCGAAGTGCGCGAGCGCATTTCGCAGGAAGGGGATCGTGTCAGCGTTGCCGACGCTCGGACGAAGCTCGAGGTACGCCTGGCGGCTCACGGCGTCGACGGCGAGATGCAGATGTGACCAGCCGATGCCTTCGCTGCGACGGTCGTGACGGTGTTTGCTGCTCTTGCCGCCGCCGCGAGCCAGACGGCCGATCGACTTGATGTCCATCTGCATCACCTCGCCCGGCTCGGTCGCCTCGAAGACGCCGAAGGTGCGCGGTTGGCTGGGGAACAGCTCACGCAGCCGGTGCACGCCGTGCCGTCGCAGCACGCGGTACGCGGTGCGACGGCTGACCCCCAGGACCGGGCCGATGCGATCGGGACCCCAGCGGCGCTCGAGGCGCAGCGCCAGGATCGCGGCCTCTTGGGCGTCGGCGGTACGGCGCGGTGAGCGATGCGGTCGGCAGCCGCGGTCCTCGAGATCGCCGCGCCGGCGGCGCCAGCGGTACACGGTGTTGCGGCTCACGCAGAAGTTGCGTGCGGCGCGAGCGACGCCGAGGCGCTCAGCTTCCCTGAGCAGGTCGACACGAGACAGCGGCGTGGTGCGGGCGGTACGGTACACAGCGGTCCTCCGGGTTTCGTGTGGTGCTGAACACCCGCACCTTAGTCGGAGGGCTCTTTTGTGACGTACGTCTAGGAGGACTTCAGCTAGGGCGTCTGGCGTCCGCGCTTCTTCTGCTGCGCCTTCGTCAACTCAGGTCGCCACTTCGACCGCTGGCTGCCCGGACGCGCGCCGGTCCTTGGGTCGGGGATCGTCTCGCTGCCCTCGCGGCGCTTTCGCGCACGGCTGGTGACGCCGACCTCGGGGTCCTGACGACCGTGCGGGCCTGCGCCGCGCAGCGCGCGCTTCGTCGGCGGCTTCCCCTTGTCCTTCTCGCGCTCGGCGCGGCTCTTCGTCATCGCCTCCACGGTACCCTCCGAGCGTGGACGACGCAGCCCTCGAGTCCACCTTCGCCGCGTGTGAGCGCGCGCTCGCGGATGGCGGCGAGGTCGATCTGCGATCTCTCGGGTTCTGGCGCGCCGGCGCGCGGGTGAAGCGCGACACGGCGCTTCGGTTCCGGTATGCCGAGCGCGTCGCGCGCATCGACCGCTCAGCGTTCGCTCAGCGTGTGTCGACGCGGACCGATGCCGCGGTGGGCGTCGTGGTCCTCGCGCTCATCACGGCTGCCGGAATACTGCTCCTTGGCGCGGCCGCTTCGATCGCTCATCCCTGGCGCGAGCTGATCGTGCTCGCTGGCGCGGGCGCGCTCATCGGCGCGACGCATGACCTCGCGCATTTCCTCGTGGGCGCCGCACTGGGTATCCGCTTCACCGACTTCTTCATCGACGTCCCGGCCCGCAAGCCGCAGCCCGGTCTGAAGCTCGACTACGCGTCGTACCTGCGCGCGCCTGCCGCCGCGCGCGCGTGGATGCACGCGTCGGGGGCGATCGTCAGCAAACTCGTGCCCTTCCTCGTGATCCTCTACGCGCTCGCGATCGGCTGCGACGCGTGGGCCGCGCTCGTGTTGGCCGCGATCGGCGTGCTCTCGATCGCCACCGACGTGCTCTTCTCGGTGCGTGCGTCGGACTGGAAGCGGTTCCGCCGAGAGATGCGCCTCGCCCGTCGATCGAACTAGCGACCTCGCACGCGTACGAGTTAGGCGGCGCAACTCGGGCGTGGACGGCGCCGCGGCTCGCTAGGCTCGGGCCATGAGATACGCATTGATCGCGACTCTGATCGCCGCGGGCTGTACGCCGATCAGCCAGCCGCCGACCGCGAGTCAGAGCGCCGATGCCCCACCACCTGCGTCATCCGCGGGGCCCACCCGGACGGCGACGCCGACGTCGCCGCCGCCGCCCACGTCCAGCCCGATAGCGGCCTATCCCATCGGCGGCCGGACGTTCGCCGCCTCCGACACCGTCGTCGCCTGGGTCGCGGACTCATTCGCGCCCGATGTGCAGCATCGGGCCACCGTCTCTATGCACGTCACGATCGATGGCGGTCGCTCCTGGATCGTCGTCTCGCCGCCGCCCGGCGCCCTGTACATCACCGAGATCAAGCCGCTCGGCGCGACGCAGCTGTGGATCATCGGCTGGGTGCCGACGACCCCGGACAGCACGTGCGCCGGCGTCCCGCCGCCGCCGTGTTCGGGCACGATCTTCCGCAGCGTGGATGCCGGGCGTTCATGGTCGAGCGGGGCCGCCGAGCCGGAGGTACGGCACGCGCTCGCCAGCGGACTGTCGCACCTGACGGCCGTCGATTCGCTCCATGCGTGGGCGACGACGTCGCACGGCTGTCAGGACCTCAACTGCGCCACGGACGTCGTCGCCACGACGGATGGACGGGTCTGGTCGACGCTCGGGACACTGCCTGACCTCGTGCACTCCATCGACTTCGTCGATGCGCTTCACGGATGGGCGACGACGCTTCACCGCGCCTCGATCGACGCTCGACCCGATGCTGTCGCCCGTCTGTACGCGACTGACGACGGCGGACGCACGTGGACACCGCTGTTCCATGCGACCGGTGTCTCGCCCCAGCTCGATGTGGACTTCGTCGATGCAGAGCGCGGATGGATGCTCGGCGATGATCAGAGCACGGGCTGCACGATGGGCGGCTGCGCCGACTACACCTTCTATCAGACGACCGACGGCGGACGCACGTGGGTCGTCGAGCAGTCGCCTGAGTCGCAGCCGCTCTGGTCGCGCATCTCCGGGCAGGTTGCGGGTGCCGGCTTCCTCGGGGCGCTCCAGTTCTCGACCGCCAGCGAAGGGTGGATCGGCGTCGGTCCGGGCGCGGGCCCGTCGACCGGCGGTGTGCTGCACACGACCGACGGCGGTCGCACGTGGTCGAAGTTCGTCGACGACTTCGCCTGGACCGACACGCAGGTCTACGGCGTGCGCGGCGGCGCGTGGGCGCGGGTCACGCTCCGGAATGCGTCTTCGGAGTCGATCTTCTGGACGAGCGACGGGATCACGTGGCGGCAGGTGACGCCGCCCTAGACCGCCATGAGCGGCGCCTCGCGCATCACCCGCAGCGATCGATCGAACGGGTTGAACACGAGGCTGAGACTCTCAAGCGTGAACACCCCGAGCAGCGCCGCGTCACCCGGCTCCCCGAGTATCACCGGTGTCGTTCCGCGCGGCGTCTCATCCTCGATGCGCGGAAGCTCGATGAGGCACTCCGACACTTTGCGTTCGATCCGTGTCCCATCGGAGAGGTGGAATGCGCGCGTACGCATCGGAACAAGACCCAGCGCAGTCCACACGTCATGCGGCAACAGCGAGTACTGAGCGCCCGTGTCGATGAGGAACGTGACCGAGCGCTGACCGCCGGGGCCGCTCACGAGGCCGTCGATATATGTGAGACCCACGAAGCGTTGTTCGGTCACGGCTTGACCGAGCCTACGCCTTCGCGAGCTTCGCGAATGAGGCCATGAGCTTCTTCACGCCCTTGTCAGGGAACGCGACCGTCACTTCCTCGTCGTCGCTGCGCAGCGTGCTCGACACGACGACGCCCGATCCGAGCAAGGGATGGCGCACGTGGTCGCCCGCGCGGAACTTCGTCTCGCTCGGCGCGGTGCGCTTTCGTGGCG
>DASQIF010000157.1:0-8868 GCA_035631715.1 Candidatus Acidiferrales bacterium | reverse complement strand
ATCGTCGAGATGGGCCTGCGCCCCTATACCGATGTGGTGTATCTCGCGCGAAAAGCTCCCGCGAAGGCCTGACGCGTCCTTAGAATCACGTTCGGATGAGTGACGACGCGCTGCGGAGCCTGGCCGGAGAGATCAAGGCCTGCACCGCGTGTCCCCTCCACCGCAGCGCCCGCCAGGCCGTGCCAGGCGACGGCAGCGGCGAGTCCGGCATCTTCTTCCTGGGGGAGGCGCCCGGCTACAACGAGGACGTGCAGGGCCGCCCGTTCGTGGGCGCCGCCGGGCAGCTGCTCGACGAGCTCCTCGGCGGGATCGGCCTGGATCGCTCGAAGGTCTTCATCACCAACGTCGTGCGCCACCGGCCGCCCGAGAACCGCGACCCGCTGCCGGACGAGGTGACCGCCTGCGATGTGTGGCTGCGCCGCCACCTCGAGGTGCTGAAGCCGAAGGTGGTCGTCACGCTCGGCCGGCACGCCATGTACAAGTTCTTCCCGACCGAGTCGATCTCGCGCATCCACGGCAAGGCCCGTCTGCACGACGGCCTCACCATCTTCCCGATCTACCACCCGGCCGCGGCGCTCCATCAGCCCGCGCTGCGCACCGCGCTCGAGGCCGACTTCGCGGCGCTCGCCACGCTTCTCGCGCGAACGGGGACCGCGGGCGCGCGTTCGGCGAGCGAGGCGACGGCCGCCGCGCCCGAGGCGAAGCCGGCGGATCAGATGACGCTCTTCCGTGACTGATAACGTCCGGATCATCCCGCTCGGCGGCGTCGGCGAGATCGGGAAGAACATGATGGCGATCGAGCAGGGCGACGACATCCTCGTCGTCGACGCCGGTCTCATGTTCCCGGACGAGGAGATGCTCGGCATCGACCTCGTCATCCCCGACATCACGTACCTGAAGCAGAAGAAGGATCACGTCCGCGGCATCGTGCTCACGCACGCGCACGAGGACCACATGGGCGCGCTGCCGTACGTGCTGCGCGACATGATCGAGGTCCCGATCTACGGCACAAAGCTCACGCTCGGGCTCATGCGCACGAAGCTCCGCGAGCACAAGCTCGCCGACAAGGTCGACGCACGCGAGATCAACCCGGGCACGCCGTTCAAGGTCGGACGGTTCAGCTGCGACTCGTACGCGGTGTGCCACTCGATCCCGGACGCGGTCGGCCTCACGATCGAGACGGACCTCGGCACCATCGTCCACTCCGGCGACTGGAAGTTCGACCACACGCCCGTCGACGGGCGGCAGACGGACTTCGCGCGCCTCTCGCAGATCGCGGCCAAGGGCGTGCTCCTGCTCATGTCCGACTCCACCCGCGCCGAGGTCCCCGGCTACACGCCGTCCGAGCGGCACGTCGGTGAGATCTTCGACGCCATCATGTCGCGCGCGCAGGGGCGCGTGATCACGACGACCTTCGCGTCGAACATCTCGCGCATCAAACAGATCATCGAGATCGCCGGGGTCTGGGGCCGCCGCACGGCGATCATCGGCCGCTCGATGGAGAACTACACCAAGACGGCGCGCGAGCTCGGCTACCTGCAGCTCCCCGAAGGCTCGCTCATCCACCCCAAGGAGATCGACAAGCTCCCCGATCAGGAGCTCTGCATCATCACCACCGGCAGCCAGGGCGAGCCCACGAGCGCGCTGTCGCGCATGGCCCTCGGCGACCACCGTCACGTGGTGGTCAAGGAGGGCGACACCGTCGTGATGTCGGCGACCCCGATCCCGGGCAACGAGGAGCTCGTCTCGCGCACGGTGGACAACCTCTTCAAGCTCGGCGCGGAGGTCATCTACGACCCGCAGAGCCGCCCGCACGTGTCCGGGCACGCGAGCCAGGAGGAGCTGAAGCTCCTGCTCAACATTCTGCGGCCGAAGTACTTCGTCCCGATCCACGGCGAGTACCGCATGCTCGTGCGGCACGCGCGGATCGCGATCGACCTCGGCGTCGCGCCGGACAACGCCTTCGTGATCACGAACGGCGACGTGCTCGAGCTGCGCAGCGGCTCCGCCAAGGTGGGGGAGCGCGTCGCCTCGGGCCAGGTCTACGTCGACGGTCTGGGTGTGGGGGACGTGAGCCAGTCCGTGATGCGCGACCGCTGGTCGATCGGCAGCGACGGCATCTTCCTGGTCGTGGTGACCATCGATCGTCAGACCGGCCAGATCATCGCCGGCCCCGACATCGTCACGAAGGGCTTCGTCCCCGAGGAGAACGCCGCCGACATCGTCGAGCGGACCCGGCAGCGCGTCGTCGACGGCCTGGCGGACGCGCAGAGCGGCGAGCACCTCGCGGAGGCGACGACGCTGCGCGAGCAGATCCACGACACGGTCTCGTCCTATCTCTACGAGCGCACGAAGCGGCGCCCGATGGTGCTGCCCGTGATCATGCAGGTCTAGGCATGGCGCGACGCACCGCACGGAAGACGGCGCGGGGCGCGGTCCCGGTCGAGGGCTCGCGCATCCGCAACGAGGTCGCGGCGATCGCGCTCGTCGCGTTCGCCCTGCTCTCGTTCATCGCGCTCTTCACGACCGAGGGCGCGATGCTCTCGTGGTGGCACGGCTTCCTCTTCTCGTACCTCGGATGGGGCGCGTTGCTCGTGCCGTTCGTGCTCGCGTTCCTCGCCGGCGAGATGTGGTTCGGCCTGCTGCGCCGCTCGTTCGCCGCGCCGATCGGCGGCGGCGTGGTCGCATACGCGGCGCTGCTCGCGCTGCTGCAGCACTTCCAGCGCGGCGAGCCGTCGAGCGGTGACGGCGCGGGCGGTTACCTCGGCGCGGCGCTCGCGAGGGTCGCTGCGGCCGGGCTCGGCGATGTCGGCGCGCCGATCGCGCTCTTCGCGCTGCTCGTCATCGGCGTCGTCGTCGCGGCGAATCGCACGCTCGCGGAGATGGCGCGGCCGGCGTGGGACCGCCGCGGCGCCGTGCCTGCGTTCCGCCCCGGTGCCGTGCTTCCCGGCGGCACGGCGACGCGCTTTGCCCGCCCGGTCACCGCGGAGGACGAGGACCTCGCGGACGAGGTCGAGGAGCCCGCGGCGCCCATCCGCATCAACCTGCCGCCGGAGCGGCCGAAGTCAGCACGGCCCGCTGAGGCGGCCCAGAAGCCCCCGCTGCGCCTGCTGCCACCGTCTGGGGCGGAAGAGACCCCCGGTGACGAGCCCAGCATCGAGGGGCTCCCGCAGGCCGCGGTCGCGGCCGAGGGCGTCCTGCACGCCAAGGGCGACAGGGCCTGGACGCTGCCGCCCCTCGACATCCTCCACAGCGGCGAGGACGGCAAGAGCGGCGGCCGCGCCGAGCTCGAGCGCAACGCGCGCACGATCGAGGAGACGCTCGCGCACTTCAGCATCGAGGCGAAGGTCGTGGAGGTCACGCCCGGCCCGACGGTCACGCGCTACGAGCTCAAGCCCGCGCCCGGCGTGAAGCTCTCGCGCATCGAGGCGCTGAACGACGACCTGTCGCTCGCCCTCGCGGCGCGCACGCTGCGTATCGAGGCGCCCATCCCGGGCAAGAGCGTCGTCGGCGTCGAGGTCCCGAACATCGCGGTCGGCCTCGTGTCGCTGCGCGACGTCGTCGAGACGACCACGTTCAAGCAGTCGGGCTCCAAGCTCACGGTCGCGCTCGGGCGCGACGTGGCCGGGTCGCCGATCATCCTCGACCTCGGCGCGATGCCGCACCTCCTCGTCGCGGGACAGACCGGGTCGGGGAAGAGCGTCTCGATCTCCGCGATCCTCTGCAGCCTGCTGCTGAACGCCACTCCCGACGAGGTGCGCCTGCTCATCGGCGACCTGAAGCGCGTGGACTTCACCCACTTCGGCGACGTCCCGCACCTCGTCACCGGCGTCATGACGGACTCGGAGAAGATCCTCAACGCGCTGTACTGGGCCACCGGGGAGATGGACCGCCGCTACCGGCTCCTCGCTCGCAAGAGCGCGCGCAACATCGCCCAGTACAACGAGCGGCACACCGGACCCGACCGCATCCCGTACGTCGTGTTCGTCATCGACGAGCTGGCCGACCTCATGCTCCAGGCGCCGATCCAGGTGGAGAAGCAGATCACGCGCATCGCGCAGCTCGCCCGCGCCACGGGCATCCACCTCGTGCTCGGCACGCAGCGGCCCTCGGTCGACGTCATCACCGGGCTCATCAAGGCGAACATCCCGGCGCGCATCGCGTTCGCCACCGCGTCGGCGGTCGACTCGCGGACCATCCTCGACGGCACCGGCGCCGAGAAGCTCCTCGGCCGCGGCGACATGCTCGTCTTGCGTCCGGACCTGGCGAAGCCGATCCGCGCGCAAGGCGTGTTCGTGTCGGACAACGAGATCGCCGCCATCAGCCACCACTGGACCGCGCAATCCGGCATCCGCTACGACCGCAACGACAAGGTCGTCGAGGGACCCGATCGTCTCACGCGTCGCGAGATGGACAGCGACGAGCCGGACGACGACCGCTACGAGGAGGCCGTCGACATCGTGACGAACGAGGGCAAGGCGTCGGTGTCGATGCTGCAGCGCAAGATGACCATCGGTTTCGCCCGCGCCGGGCGGCTCGTCGACCAGATGGAGAAGCGCGGCGTCGTCGGGCCCGACCGCGGGCCGGGCAAGTTCCGCGAGGTCTACGGCGAGCCCGAGGCCGACGCCTGATGGCGACGCTCGGCGAGCGGCTGCGCGCGCAGCGCGAGAAGAAGGGCATCACGCTCGATCAGGCCGCCGCCGACACGCGCATCCGCGAGAAGTTCCTGAAGGCGCTCGAGGATGGCGACTACCAGTCGCTGCCCGGCGCGGTGTACACGAAGGGCTTCCTGCGCAACTACGCGCAGTACCTCGACCTCGACACCGGCGAGAGCGTCGTGCAGTTCCACGCGGAGCGCGGCACGGTGACGCCCGAGGCGCCGCGCACGTTCCGTCCGATGCGGCCGATCATGCGCCGCAGCCTCATCTTCACACCGGCCGTGCTCGTCCCGGTCTTCGTGCTGGCCGGCGTGGTGCTCTTCGTCGGGTACCTCTACTACCAGTTCACCTCCTTTGCCGTCGCGCCGGCGCTCGACGTGTTCGACCCAGCGACGGATGTGATCGCGCAGGAGTCCCAGTTCGTGCTGAAGGGCCACACCGTCCCGACGGGGAAGGTCACGATCCAGGTGTTCCCGGGACCCGAGACGGTCGCCGACGTCCGGCCGGGCACCGACGGGACGTTCTCCGCGACCATCGACCTCACCGCCGGCTCGAACCACGTGATCGTCGAGGTGCTCGACCAGAGCGGCAAGGTGAGCCGCATCTCGCGCAACATCATCCTGCAGCCGCAGGCCGCGGCGAGCGTCGCGCCGGTGAGGCTCGCCGTCGAATCGCCGGCGAACGGGACGCGCGTCGAGAACACGTTCGTCACGATCAGCGGCACATCCGACGGCACCGTGACCATCAACGGCGTCGCCGCGCCGGTCACGAACGGACGCTTCGAGGCGCACGTGGTGTATCCGGCGGGGCAGCAGGCGATCACGGTGGTCGCGAAGAGCGCGAGCGGCGCGAGCGTCACCGAGACGCGCACGGTGACGGTCGCGTACACCGCGGCGATCGTGCAGGTCGTCGTGCGCGGCGGCGACGCGTGGCTCCAGGCCGTCGTCGACGGGACCGTGGTCGCGGGGACCGGTCGCATCTACAAGGACGGCGAGACGCAGACGTTCACCGGCAGGCAGGTCGTGCTGCGCACCGGCAACGCCGGCGCGACGCAGGTCACCTACAACGGCGTGTCGCAGGGCGCGCTCGGATCGTCCGGCCAGGTGGTGGAGAAGGTCTACACGGCGCAGTGAGCGCGGCCGATCTCGTCGCGGTCCTGCGCGCGTTCGCCGTCATCCCGATCGCGTGGCTCGTCCTGACCGGCGGCAACATCCTTGCGCTCGCGATCTTCATCGTCGCCGCGCTCAGCGACGCCGTCGACGGGTGGCTCGCGCGGCGCGCGGGCGTGACGGCGCGCGGCGCGTTCCTCGACCCGCTCGCGGACAAGATCCTCGTGGTCGGCACGCTCACGGCGCTCGCGTGGGCGGGCGCCGGCTGGCCAGTGACGCTCGTCGCCATCCTCGCCGCGGCGCGCGAGGGTCTCGTGCTCGTGCTTCGCTGGCGTGCGCTCGTTCGTGGCACGACGCTGCCCGCCGACGCCATCGCGAAGGCGAAGACGACCGCTGAGATGCTCGGCATCGCGCTCATCCTCGTTGGGGGCCGCCCTTGGTCCGTCCTCGGCGTGGGCCTCGCCGGTGTCGCGGTCGCAGTGGGCATGCTCAGGCTCCCTCGTTACTTCGCAGAAGCCGGTCGAGCGCGTCTGAACACATGAGCGGTTGGGCGTAGGAGTAGATTGGCGCCGCATTTCGGGGAGGGAACGCCTATGAGGATCAGTGATCCAGAGTTATTCGCACGTCTCGCGGCCCCACATGCTGAGAGGCACGGTGTCTCACGTCGCCGCCTGTTGCAGATCGGAGCCGCCACGACCGCGGTCGTCGCGGCTGGCGGCATCTTCGCGCCACTGAAGGCGGCCGCGGACGACGACACAGACAGAGGGCCGCGTCCACGACCGATCGGCATCAATCCCGGATTCGGGGTCCGCATCTACGGCGTCGACACGAGCATGGAGCCATCGTCGATAACCGACTTCGACGGCGCCATCGGCGCCGCCATCATCGACGGCACGGGTATCCAGAAGGCGAAGGGCACGTCCCCCGAGTCCCTGCTGTTCGACACCGACATGCGGTTCATGCAGGGGACGTACAGATCACGCGATGGTCATCAGCACAAGGGGACGTTCGCGTTCGTCTGACTCGACGTCTATAGGGGTCAGGTCGACCCCCTCTCGCCGACCACCCATCAGATCCACGACAACAACCCCGGCATCGAGCCGAACAACGGCCTCTTCTGGACGTTCCGCGCGCCGCACGCAGCAGCTGAGGTCGACCTCGACGCCGGCACGGCGCGTTACCACATGGAACACGTGAAGATGGACGATTACGCCACCCTCGCGAATGCGATCTTCGGCGGCGGCGCTCCCGGCGTGCCGGGGTCGTCCGTGACGTCTGTCGTCTCGTGGGACGTGCGCTGGCACGGCGTCGCCGCACGCGGCCAGACCCGCGACGCGGGAGTCGGATTCGTGCTCGACTGGCAGAAGACCGACGCGCACATCGACTGGTCCATGGAATCGGATGACCTCACGTTCAAGACCGATCCGACCGGCCAGACCGTGATCACGGCGTTCATCGGCCGCGAGCGCAACGGCGTCTTCTTCAGCTAGCTGACGCGAGGGCGGCCCTGAGGCCGCCCTCGCCGTGAATCGGATCGCTGCTGAGCCCGGCCCTCGCGGCTAACCTGCTCTGATGCCGCCAAAGACCGCACCGACATTCGACGAACTCGTCGCGCGCATGAAGACCCTGCAGCCGAAGCTCATCCGCCGCAAGATCACGATCGCCACGGCGGAGTCGTGCACCGGCGGGCTGCTCGGCGCGGTCCTCACCGCGCACGGTGGCTCGAGCGACGACTATCAAGGTGGCGCGGTCGTCTACAGCAACGAGGCGAAGACGACCCTGGCGGACGTGCCGCCGCAGCTCATCGCATCACACGGCGCCGTGTCGTCGGTCGTGGCCGGCGCGCTCGCGCGCGGCGCGCGAGCGAGGCTGAAGGCCAAGGTCGGCCTCGGCATCACCGGCATCGCCGGGCCGGGCGGCGCGACGCCGGGCAAGCCCGTCGGGCTCGTGTACGTCGCGATCGACAGCGACAAGCACAGCACCGTGAAGAAGAACGAGTTCGCCTTCGACCGAACCGGCAACCGCCTCGCCGCGGTGGGCGTCGCGCTCGATCTCCTCGAGGAGCTCGTGGCGTGAGCGCGCGCCCGGAGCAGTGGGGGCCGCAGCACGCAGCCGCCTTTGACGACGCCGAGGTCGCGCGTCGCTACTACGCCCGGCCGCCGTACGCGCCCGCCGCGATGGCGTTCCTGCGCGGGCTCATCGATCCCTCGTCATACGTCGTCCTCGATGTCGGCACCGGGACGGGCAAGATCGCCCGGGAACTGGCCACGACGGTCGAGCGCGTGGACGCCGTCGACGTTTCTGCTCCGATGCTCGAGGAGGGGCGGCGGCTCGCGCCGAGGGCGCCGATCCGATGGATCCACGCACGCGTCGAGGACGCGCCGCTCTCCGGTCCCTACGGGCTCGCGACCGCGGGCTCCAGCCTGCACTGGATGGACTGGGACGTCGTGTGTCCAAAGATCGCGGGCGTGCTGACCTCCGGGGCGGCTCTCGCCGTCGTCGAGGTGAACGACCCGCTGCTCGGCACTCCGGGACCGGTGCTTGACGCGATCATTCGTCACTCGGCATACGAAGGGAAGTGGCAGCACATCGACCTGATCGCCGAGCTCACGCGACGCGAGCGCTTCGCGCCGAGCGGGCGGAGGAAGTTCGGCGAGCCCTTCCGTCAGCCGGTCGAGGAGTTCATCGACGCGCTGCACTCATCGAGCTCGCTCGCGCCGTGGCGCATCGGGCCAGAGCGCACGCGCTCGTTCGACGAGGAGATCCGCCGCGCCGCGCCCCGGGACGCCGACGGCCTCGTGACACGTGACACCGTTACCGAGATCGTGTGGGGACGACCGGCGTGAGCACGCCGCTCGGCGTCGGTCTCCTCGGGCTCGGCACGGTCGGCTCGGCCGTGGCGCGCGTCATGAACGAGCGCGCGAAGCGCCTCGAGGCGATGGCCGGACGCCCGCTGCGCCTCGTCGCCGCCGCGGTGCGCGACACGAAGAAGGCGCGCGACGCCGGTGGGGTCGAGGTCACGGGCGATCCGTTCGCGATCCTCGACGACCCGGAGATCGGTCTGGTCATCGAGGTCGTCGGTGGCCACCAGCCCGCGTTCG
>DASQIF010000156.1:0-7032 GCA_035631715.1 Candidatus Acidiferrales bacterium | reverse complement strand
GCGGAGACTCCAGTTGGACCCGTACACAGGCAAGAGGGAGGCAAGCCCAGACGCCGCGAACGGGATCGGGATCCACGTCGCGACGACCGCGGATTGCCGCTGCACGGTGAGCGCAAGGTTCTGGTGATGCGTGACGTGTCCGAGCGTCTGCTCCATCACGAACGCCGCGCGCAGGGCCGTCACCGCGGCCACCGTGCGCCACAGGAGACCGCGGCAGGGGCTCGTTTGGTCACGTCATGATGTTCGGTGCCAGCCCGCTCGGCGTTCGTTCACCGAAGGTTGAGATTCGGTTGAGCGGCCGAGGCCCTAGTAAGCGCCGCGCTTGGAGAGGACCGCCGGGATCGTGCGCAGCACGATCTCGAGGTCCAGGCCGAAGGACCAGTTGCGAACGTAGTGCAGGTCGAGGCGGACCATGTCGTTGAAGGGGACTTCGCTGCGACCGCTCACCTGCCAGAGCCCGGTCATCCCGGGACGCGCCTGAAGCCGTCCGAGCTGCCACTCCTCGTACCGCGCGACCTCCGTCGGCAGCGGCGGCCGCGGGCCGACGAGGCTCATCTCTCCGCGCAGCACATTGATCAACTGCGGCAGCTCGTCGAGGCTGAACCGCCGGAGGAAACGACCCACCGGAGTGATGCGCGGATCGCGGCGCATCTTGAACAACGGACCGGTCGCCTCGTTCTGTGCGCGCAGCAGCTCGACCATGTTGTCAGAGCCCTGCCGCATCGAGCGGAACTTCAGCATCTCGAACGGCTTGCCGTCGAGGCCCACCCGCCGCTGGCGATACATGACCGGGCCGGGTGAGCTCAATCGAACCGCGACGGCGATGGCGATGAGCAGCGGAGCGAGCGCGATGAGCGCGACGACTCCTAGGTAGAGGTCCATCGCTCGTTTCAGCCAACTGACGCGCGCGACCGGCGCGTAGCCGATGTAGGCATGGGCCCCCAGGCGACCGACCTCAACTCGCCGCGGCAGATTCGCGCCGAGCTCCGGGACGATCTTGACCGCCACCTCGCGCCCGAAGCCCCGCGCGATCACGTTGTTCAGCTGCTCCCGGCGCTCCGGGGGGATCGCCACGATGATCTCGTTCACGCGACGTGCACGCACGAGGGACCCCAGCTCCGCGATCGGTCCGAGGAACGGACGATCGAGCGCACCGTCGAGGTCCGTGCCGTTGTCGACGTAGCCAAGGACCTCGAACGTCTGCGCGAGCTCGCGAGCGACCTCCGCCCCAAGGGCGTTCGCGCCGACGATCACGGCGAGCGGACGCGTGACGAAGTGGCGACGCGCGGCGAAGTACAGGGCCGGTGCGATGGACAACCATGTCACGAGCGCCGTGATCGAGATCGACCAGCCGAGCGCCAGCCAGGTGCGCGAAAGCCGTAGGTCCGCGTCGAACTGCACGACGATCGCGATGACCGTGCCCGTGGACACCGCGGCGGTGATCGCGCGAAGGCGCGTCGGCCAAGACCGTGCCCGCTCGAGATCCGCGAGGCCTTGGAGCGCGAGCAAACCTGCGGCGACGAGCCCGACCGTGAGCCCCGTGCCGGCGTAGGCATCGATCGGCAGTGCCGATGCGAGATCGAACGGCACGACGAACCGCAGGATGTACGCGAGCACGAAGGACCCGCAGACGACGCCGATGTCGATGAGGAGGAGCGCGGCGCCCGCACCCGACAGCAGCGCGCGCTGCGCGGCCTCCGACGACCGTGGTCGCGGCTCCGCGGTGTCCGTCGACAGGGAGGGCGATCCGAGCATCACGCGGCCTCGTGAGACGCGCGCGCGTCGCGCAGTGAGGTGGCCACGAGCGATCCGAGGAACGGAATATCGCGGACCAGATAGCGGTGCGCGAGACGCGACGGCTCCAAGGACATCCGCCAGAGCCACTCGAGGCCGGTGCGCTGCATCCAACGCGGCGCTCGGCGAACGGTCCCGGCCAGCACATCGAACGCACAACCAACGCCGATCGCGACGGGGACGTCGAGCTCGCCAAGGTGATCGTGGATGAACATGTCCTGCTTTGGCGCACCGAACGCGACGAACAGGACGCACCGGCCCGCCGCCTTGATGGCGGCGACCGTGCGGGCCTCCTCAGCGGCGGCATCACCGGCGAACGGAGGCGAATGGACCCCGGCGACGCGCAGACCGGGGTGACGACGGCGGAGCTCACGCGCGGCCGCGTCGGCGATACCCGGTGCGGCTCCTACGAGGAACACGCCGATGTCCGACCGAATGGCCAGACGACAGCTGCTGTCGATGAGGTCGAAGCCGGTGACGCGCTGCGGGATCGGTCGTCGTAGGAGACGCGAGAGCCAGACGACGGGCATGCCGTCGGCGACAGCGAGAGCGCATTCGTTCAAGATCGCGCGGAACGCGCGATCGCCTTTCGCGATGCGAAGGAAGTCGGTGTTTACGGTGACGACCTGATGGTTGCCGCCGCTCGACACGAACGATGCGAGCCTTACTTCCGCCTCGGCGCGGCTGACCCGATCGACGAGAACGCCGCCCAGGGCGACGCGGCGCCGCGAATCCTGCGAAATAGAGGCTTCCTGCAACGCTTTCCCACCCCGGCGCCGACGCGTTTGCGCGGAGTCTCGGCGGCCGGCGTCGTCCGATCGTCAAGCGCGCGTTGTGATGGGGTTGCGTACGGAATGCGCGCAGTTACGACCGGTCGAGAACTCTCAACCACACCGCGTCTAAAGGGCTTGCGGTTCGGTCGAGAAATTGGTACTACCTCGTCTGACCAATAGGCTAGTTGGTCGCGCGCCAGACTATGAGGTGGGTGGGGACAATGGTGGGGAGCTTCCGCAACACGTCTTCGTGCGCGCTTGAGCGTCTGTTCGCTTTGCGGACCCGGTGCGCACGATGAGCACGGCTTTCGTACTTCGTCCGACGATGCTCGCGACGGTGGCTCACGAGATCCGCAACCCATTGACCGCGCTGCAGGCCACGTCCGAGATCCTCGATCGAGAGTTCGATCTGCTCGAGAACAATCAGAAGCGCGCGCTGATCGCCGAGCTCCGAACGCGTGTCCTCTCGTTGCGCGGGCTCACTGACAACCTCCTCAGCGCAGCGGCCATCGGCGAAGGTCGGCTGTCGATCGCGCCGCGGCCGCTCGACGTCCGCCAGGCCATCGGCGATGCGCTTGGCCTCCTCGCGCCGGTGATGAGCAAGCGCGGCCAGCGCGTCCGCGTCCGCATCGGCCGGATCCCGCTCGCGATGGCCGACGAGCGGCGGATCGGACAGGTCTTGGTGAATCTGCTCAGCAACGCGTCGAAATACGCGGATGCCGGCACGAAGATCGACGTTTCAGCATCGGCCGCACCGGGTCGCGTTCGCGTCGGCATCGCCGACCGCGGACCGGGCGTGCCGCGGGCGCTCGCGCGTCGGCTCTTCGAGCCCTACGAACGCGCGGGCCGCACCGATGGGGACGGGTACGGCATCGGCCTTTCGATCACGCGGGCGATCATCGACGCGCATCACGGGCGCATCGGCGTTGTCAGCCGCCCCGGCGGGGGCGCCAGGTTCTGGTTCGAGATACCGGCGACAGATATGGCGACAGATCTCGACAGCGAGCAACCGGACGAAAACTACTTGAGGGATGTGGGATGAAAGTTCTCATCGCGGAAGATGACGCCGACGAGCTGGACCTGCTGACCTACGCGCTGCGCCGCGAGGGGTACTCGGTGATGTCCGCGATGGACGGCCAGCAGGCGCTGAAGCGCTGGCAGGACGACACGCCGGACATCGTGCTGCTCGATGCGAATCTTCCGAAGGTGGACGGATTCGAAGTCTGCCGACAGATACGGCATGGCGGCACGACGCCGATCATGATGCTGACCGCGCGGGACGATGAGCAGGACATCCTTCGTGGATTCCGCCTCGGCGCCGATGACTACGTCTCCAAGCCGTTCAGCGCGAGCCAGTTGGCGGCGCGCATGAAAGCGGTGCTACGCCGCTCGCAGGCCGACCCGTATCGACAGCCGACGCGCGAGGTGAAGATCGGCGACGTGTTGCTCGACCTGCACTCGTACAGCGTCAAGGCACAGGACCGCGAGATCCAACTCACGCCGCTCGAGTTCAGGATCCTCTACCTCCTGGGCATCAACGAAGGGCGGGTGATCCCCTACTCGCGCCTCGTCGAGTACGCGTGGGGCTACGACGGCGGCGATTCGAGCCTGCTGAAGACGCATATCTGCCACATCCGGCAGAAGCTCAACCTGTCCGCCGGAAAGAACGGCGGCATCCGCGCCGTGCCTGGGGTGGGCTACAGCCTCGCCATCAACGCGGCGTAGCGCCCGCGGCGGGCGGCCACGGTCCGGTACACGTCGAGCAGGGCCGCGGCGCTCGCCTCGGGGCGGAAGACTTGCTCGACACGAGCGCGGCCGGCGTCTCCGAGGCGCCGTCGCAGCCGTTCGTCGGCCAACAACGTCGTCAGCGCGCTCGCCAGCCCGGCGACATCCCCGTTCCGCGCGAGCATCCCCGTGACGCCGTCTTGGACCACCTCTGGCGCGCCGCCGCTCGCATAAGCGACGACCGGTCGTCGCACCGCCATGGCCTCGAGGTAGACCATGCCGAACGGTTCGGCCGCGGACGGCTGGCAGAACACGTCGGCCGCCGACATGAGATCGGCGATATCGCTGCGGTAACCGGTAAAACGAACGCAGTCGCCAAGGCCAAGTCGAGCGATGCGCGCCTCGAGCTCTTCGCGATACGACCCGCCACCGCCATCCGCACGCGGGTCGTGCTCGCCGACGATGAGCAGCCGCACATTCGGAAGCGCGACGCGCACGCGAGCGATCGCCTCGACGAGATCGTCGTGTCCTTTCCAGCGGAAGATCCGCGATGCGATGCAGACCACCGGGGCGTCGAGGCCCAGCCCGAGCTCGCGACGGACCGACGCGCGGTCGCGGCGCGGCTCCCACCGGCCATCTGCGAGATCGAGGCTGTTGTGGACCGTGAATACGCGCCCCGGGTCGAACCCGGCCGCGACGAGGCTTGCTGACACGAAGCGCGACACGCCGATGACCGCGTCGGCCGCACCGATCGCCCAGCGGACGCGCGGGCTGATCCACGGATCGAAACCCACGTGCATGTGCACCACCATGGCCGCGCCGGCGGCTCGCGCCAGCAACGAGCCCACGAAGGCGTCACGCGGCTTCTCGGTGCCGTGCACGATGTCGATCCGCTCGCGACGCAGGTAGCGGATCAGGGGGATGGCACGGATGCCGGCGCGCGCGGCGGGGACCGCCGCGAGGAGCCGCGCGCTCCGCGACCGGCCGAAGAGCGTCGGGCCGAAGTCGACCACACGCAGCCGGAGATCCGGGATCGCGCGAACGCGATCGATCGCCGTCTCGCGCGGCGCCGCCACCCGAGCGTCGGTGGCTGCGCAGAACACGTTGACGCTCTCCCGATCGAGGTGGCGCATGAGCTGCTCGTGCACCGCGGAGTCGGCACCGAAGAACGCCTGCGATTGGAGGAACGCGACGTTGAGGCGGCGGGACGCGGGACCGCCCATGGTCAGCTCGACGCGCCGCGTGGAGACCGCCCGATCGGCCCCTCGGGGAGCTCGCTGATCAGCGCGGCCGGCACGCCGCCGACGAATACGTTCGGCGGCACATCGCGAGTGACAAGGGCGTTCGCACCGACGATGGCGCCGCGACCGACGGTGACGCCGGCGAGGATGGTCGCACCGGTCATGAGCACGGCGCCGTCCTCGATCGTGACCGGCAGCCCGAAGCTCTCGGGAAGGGATCGCTGCGTCGCGGGCCCGAGGCGATGGCGGCTCGTCCAGATCCGGACACCTGGACCCAGACCGACGTTCCTGCCGATGTGTATGGGATTGTCCACGTCGAAGATGCAGAACGGGGCGATGCTCGCGCCGTCGTCCATGCGGAGGTTCGCGGCCTTGTTCCGGACGATGCCATACAACTCCATTCGCCCGAACACCTCGACGCGCTTCCCCAACCGACACCCCGCCCACCGATAGAGAGCGGCGCGTCCGTAGGGGGCGAAATGCTGCGGAATGAGCCGCACGATGAGGTCAACGACGGTCGGCCGCGGTTGCAGACACAGCCGGAGGTCCTGCAGCCACTGCGGAAAGCGGCCCCACAACCTGCTCTTGATCGATTCATGCGGCGCAGCCGCTACCGCGGCGGTCGTGGCCGGCGCTGTTCCATCGAGCGGCATCGGGTCAATGTGATGCGCCGCGAGGGGCCGTCCGTCGTCTCGACGTTGAGATTCGGTTGAGCCGGCCGGCGCTAGGGTTTCTGCTGGCGCTCCCGCAGGAGGAGGGCGTGGTACTCGGCCAGGACCGCTCCGACGCAACGGGGCGACGCCGGGTCGAACAGTTCGCGCATCTCGTCCAGGTCGATCACGACCGGTCGGCCGCCGGTCACCGCATCGTCGGCCGCGAAACCCTTCGCCGTGATGTGGGCCGGCGCCTGGTCGAGGAGCTGACCGATCGACTGCAGCTTGCGGCCGATCCGCATGAGCGACTGCTCAAAGCGCTCGCGATCTACCGCCTCGTTCACCTCACGCCTCCGACCATCCCTGCGACGACCTGACGAGATGCTAGCGGGCGGGACGTCCGGGCCGAAAGGTCAGGGCCGAGCCGCGTAGAAAGCGCCGATCGTCTGGCCCATCGGACCCTTGGCCGCGGTGGTCAGGTGCCCGACGTACTGTCCGTCGTCGACGAAGTCCGAGCAATCGGGCACCTCGAAGTGCGGGCCGACGACGGCATTGCCGTTCACCGCCAGCCGGATGGCGCTCTCGATGCGGGGGTTGTTCCAGGTCCCGCGGATCTCGTGCAGCACGCCGCTTGAATCGGGGATCGAACACACCGCGCCACCCGGGCCGCCGAGCACCGCCTGCAGGTAGATCTGCCGGACCGACGGGAACTTCTGACGCAGCGTCGTGAGCATCGCGCTGATGTCGTTCGCGACCCGCGAGACGGAGGTGTCCGGGTTCCCGTTGCAGTCATCGAAGGCGTGCGAGCCGCAGGTCTGATCGATCCAGAAGCTCTCGGTCACATCG
>DASQIF010000155.1:0-6072 GCA_035631715.1 Candidatus Acidiferrales bacterium | reverse complement strand
GACCTCGAGCTCCCGGCCCTTCTCCTGTATCTCGCTGAACAGGCGGACGTTCTGCATGGCGATGCTCGCTTGGTCCGCGAACGTCTCCGCGAGTTGGACCTCGCGGTCGGTGAAGGGGCGCACGTCGACCCGACTCAGGATGAACGCCCCGATGACCTTCTGTTCGTTCCGCAACGGCACGCCGATGAGCGACCTGGACCTCGTCACTCGAACGACGGGCGAGTTCTTGACGAGATCCGGTCGTGTCATGACGTCGTCGAAACGCGCGACGGTACCGTCCTGATAGAGCCGGCTCATCACAGACAGTCCTGCGCTGATCGGGCGCGTGAACATGGTCGCCGGAGCCATCGTGTCGAAGCGTTCGGCGAGCTTCGGACTCGAAGCCCACCTCGTGTGCACGCTGAAGTGATCTTCGTCCGCGCGCTGCGTGATCCATGCGAGGTCCGCGGCGACGAGACGTCCGGCGTTCTCGACGATGGCCCCGAGAGTCGTGTCGATGTCGAAGACCGTACGGCTGATCGTCTTGAGCACTTCGCTGAGCGCCGTCTGCTGCTCGAGCGACTCCTTTGTCTCGTTGAACAGGCGGACGTTCTCGAGCGCGATCGCCGCCTGATTCGCGAACGTCTGCGCGAGCTCGACCTGCTGCTCGGCGAATGGCCGGGCCTCGCGTCGTCGCATCACGATCACACCGAGCGCCTTGCCCGCGCGCATGAGCGGCGCTGCCAGCACCGTCCGCTGACCATCGTCCAGTCCCGCCTGCTTGCTGCGTGGATATTCGTCGCTCGCGGTGACATCTTCCGCCTGGATCGTGCGCGCCTCGAGGATTGCCCGGCCGGACACCGAGTCCGGCCCCACCGGCACGCCGATCGGCATCGGGATCGGACCGTGGTGCGATACGGGCACCGCTTCGTCGCCCCGCACGAGCAGCACCGCTGCGTCCTCGGCCGCGGCGAACCTCGTTGCGCTCTGGGCGATCGCGTCGAGCACCGGCTGCGTGTCGGTGGGTGAGGCAGAGATGACCCGCAGGATGTCGGCGATCGCGGTCTGCTGCTCGAGCGCGTCCTTCGTCTCGTTGAAGAGGCGCACGTTCTCGATCGCGATGACGGCTTGCGAGGCGAACGTCTCGAGCAATTCGATCTGCCTCGCGGTGAACGCGAGCGGCACGGTGCGGCGCAGGAAGATCGCTCCGATCGAAGCCTTGCCTTTCAGTAGCGGCGTGGCCACGATCGCGCGAGTCGTGGGTGACACCGACGCCCCTTGCGGGAACTCTGCGGTCGCCTCTTGAAGATCCGGCACGTGTACGGTCCGCCGCTCCGCCATCGCGCGCCCCGAGACAAAGTCTCGTCGTATGCCCCCGTCGGCGAAGGTGACCGTTGCCACGTCTTGCCTCAGCTCCACCGATCCGTGATGTGCGCGGATCGTCCAGAGCTGGCCGTCGAGGATGCCCACAGTCGCGTCCTCCGCGCCGCAGTATTCGGCGGCGCTCCTCGCGATCGCGTCCAGCACGGGTTGGACGTCGGTCGGTGAGCTTGAGATGACCCGCAGGATCTCCGCGGTCGCGGTCTGCTGCTCAAGCGACGCCTTCGTCTCGTTGAAGAGGCGCACGTTCTCGATCGCGATCGCGGCCTGGTCGGCGAAAGTGCGCAGCAACTCGATCTGGCGATCCGTGAACGGTCTCACTTCGGTGCGCCGTAGCGCGATCGCGCCGAGCGCGACGCCCTTGCGCATGAGCGGCGCGGCCAGGACCGTTCGCTGGCCGAGATCCCGTGCCCGCTGCCGCCCGATGGGGTACTCCCGCTCGCCTTCGGCGAGCATGTCGGGCACGTGGACCACCCTTCGGTCGACGATCGCGCGGCCGCGGACGGATCCGCGGTCGATGGGCCACGCCGGTATGTTCGCCGTCATCGGGCCGAACTGCGCGACCTGCTCGAGCATGCTGTCGGGCCGCACGAGCGCGACGCCGCAGTCCTCGGCGGCGCAGTAGCGGACGGCGTTTCTGGCGATCGCATCAAGGACCGGCTGGATGTCGGTCGGTGACTCGGACATCACCCGCAGGATCTCGGCGATGGCGGTCTGGCGCTCGAGCCCCTCCTTCGTTTCATTGAAGAGGCGAACGTTCTCCATCGCGATGCCGGCCTGGTCCGCGAACGTCTCAAAGAGACGGAGCTCCTCCGCGCTATAGGGCTCGACGCGGAAGCGGCCGGCACCGATTGCGCCTACGACCTCGCCGCCGCTGAAGATCGGCACCGCGGCGACGGTGTGAACACCAGCGTCGAGGTTCGGCGGCCACTCGTAGCCCGGCTCTACGAATACATCCGGGATGTGCACGAGCGCGCGGTCGAGCGCCATGCGCCCGATGAGCGTCTTCCGGTCGATCGGCGTCGGATGGGTGCGCTCGTACTCGGCGAGGGCCGGCGTCCCTCCCGTCGAGGCGACCATACGAAAGACGTCACCCTCGCGACGGAACAGGTAGCCGAAGTCGCCACGGCACAGCTTTGTGGCGTTCTCGACGACGACGTCGAAAACCGCCTGCAGGTCGAACGTCGTCTGGCTGATGGTCTTCAGCACGTCGGCGACCGCGGTCTGCCGTTCGAGCGACTGATTCGTCTCGTTGAACAGCCGCACGTTCTCGATCGCGATCGCGGCCTGCGCGGCGAACGATTCGATGAGCTCGACCTGTCGCTGCGTGAAGCCTCCCGGCCGCTCGCGGTGGACGCGGATGACGCCGAGGACCTCGCCCCCGTGAACGACCGGGACGATGAGACGGGAGCGCGCGCTGCGCATCGCGCTCGCCCAGTCCTCGGGCGTCTGATAACCGTGTGCCAGCCCCTCGGGCGCGGTCTTCTTGAAATACTCCCAGACCTCTGGCGCCTGCATGTCCGAGACGTTGAACGTTCGCCGCTCGAGGAACGCGAGCCGCACGTAACCCTGCTTGCCGATCTCACGCCGCTCCCCGACGACCCGCGCGCCCGTCCACGCTCCAGCGGTGGCCTCCATGACCACGTCGTCGCCATCACGGCGGAAGAAGCCCGCCCAGTCCGCGACACAGAGCCGCTGCGCTGACTCGACGATCGTCTGCAGCACCGGCCGCACGTCGTGTCTCGCCCGACTAATGGACTGCAGCACCGCGCTCGTCGCGGTCTGACGCTCCAGGGATTCCTTCGTCTCGTTGAAGAGGCGCACGTTCTCGATCGCGATCACGGCCTGATCCGCGAACGCCTCGACGAGCTTGACCTTCGTCTCGTCGAACCGACCCACTTCCGTCTTCCGGAGCAGGATCGCGCCGATCGCGCGCTGGTCGCGAACGAGCGGGACCGCGAGGAGGGCGCGCTGTCCGGTGGCGTAGACGCGCTCGCGGGCCTGCGTGAACTCCTCGCCCTCGGGGCCGAGCACGTCCCCGACGTTCACCGTCCGGCGGTCGAGTATCGCGGTCGCGCCGATCGACGTTCGCTCCAGGCGCAGCGGTCCCTGCACCGCGGTCGGCATCGGACCGACATGCGACACGGAGTTGAGGTGATCGCCCTCGGCGATGAGCACGACGACGTCCTCGGCGGCCGCGAAACGGGCGGCGTTCTCGGCGATGGCGTCGAGGACCGGTTTGACGTCGGTCGGCGACCCCGCGATCGCGCGCAGTACCGCGGCCTGCGCGGTCTGGCGGTCGAGCGACGCCTTCGTCTCGTTGAAGAGCCGCACGTTCTCGATCGCGATCGCCGCCTGGTCCGCGAAGGTCTCGACCAGTTCGATATGGCGGGCCTCGAAGGGTCGCACCTGTGCGCGGAGGAGTGCGATCGCACCGATCGCTTCGCCGGCGCGAAGCAGCGGCACGGCGAGCGTCGTCCGCCACGGCTGGCTGCCCTCCTGGATGGACGGGTCGTACTCGGGATCGCTCAGAACGTCCGCGACCTGGACGGCGGCGCGGCTCTGGACCGCGCGGCTCGCGATGTTCGTACGCGCGAACGGCATCGACCGGACGCGCATGTCGTCGAACGGCGCCGAGGGATCGCGTCCCGTCGCGACGAGCTCGAACTTGTCATCGTGCAAGAGCCAGAGGTGCACGCGCTCGGCCGCGCACAGCGTACGTGCGTGATCGGCGATCGAGTCGAATACCGGCTGAAGATCGCTCGGCGACTGGCTGATGACCCTCAGGACCTCGGCCGTCGCCGTTTGCCGCTCGAGCGCATCTTTCGTCTCGTTGAACAGGCGCACGTTCTCGATCGCGATCACGGCCTGGTCGGCGAAGGTCTCCACCAATTTCCTCTGCTCGGCGGTGAACGCGACCGGGACCGACTTCCGCAGAACGATCACGCCGATCGACCGACCCTCACGAAGCAGCGGGGTGGCGAGGAGGGCCCGGTGACCCGTGAGTCGCGCGCGCTCCTTGCTGATCGGAAAGAGATCGCCCTCTGGACCGAGCATGTCGGCGAGGTGAACGGTGTGCCGCTCTAGATACGCGGTGCTCGCGATCGATCCCGGGTCGATCGCGAAGCGTTCGGTCCCGGCGAGCGGGATGGGGCCCCAGTGGGCGCGAACAGGTAGCTCGTTGCTCTCCGCGAGGCGGATGTTCACATCCTCAGCGCCTGTGAACCGCGCGGCGCTCTCCACGATGACGTCGAGCACTGGCTGGACGTCCGTCGGGGAGCCGGCGATCGAACGTAGCACCGCCGCCTGTGCCGTCTGCCGCTCAAGCGACTCCTTGGTCTCGTTGAAGAGACGGACGTTCTCGATCGCGATGACCGCCTGATCGGCGAAGATCTTTGCGAGCTCGATCTCCTTCTCCGTGAACGCGCGCACCTCCGAACGCTGCAGCAGCAGAGCGCCGATCGCTTTGCCCTCGCGGAGCAGCGGCGCCGCGAGGCCGGTCCGTCGGCCGGTACGGCGCGCGACCTCGCTTCCAATCGGGAACTCCTCCGTCTCAGCCTGCATGTCGAGAACGTGCACCGTCGTCCGGTCGACCATGGATCGCGTCGTCTGCGTCCGCCGGTCGATGGCGAACGTGCCCTCCGGCGGTGGGAGCGGACCGTCGTGTGCGCGAATCCGAATGATGTCGCCGTCCGCGAGCGCGACGACCACATCCTCCGCGCCGCAGAACTTTCGCGCGCTGCGCGCGACCGCATCGAGCACCGGCTGCACGTCGGTCGGTGATGCGGAGATCACCCTCAGGATCTCGCTCATCGCGGTCTGACGCTCGAGGGACTCCTTCGTCTCATTGAAGAGGCGGACGTTCTCGATCGCGATCGCGGCCTGGTCCCCGAACGTCTCGATGAGCGCGATCTCCTGCTCGTTGAACGGCCGCGGCTCGTCGCGGTCGACCGCGATCGTGCCGATGACGCGCTCGTCGCGGATCATGGGCACGCAAAGGACCGTGCGGAAGCCCTGAAGGCGCTGCTGCTCACGCATCTGGTATTCCGGGTCATCGAGGACATCAGTGATGTGCACGGTCTGTCGCGAAATGACCGCCCGCCCCGACGCGGAGTGCCTGTCGAGGGCGAGCCCGTTCGCGCGGACGTACTCGACATAGGCGGGCCGCGCTTTACCCGATGCGGTCACGAACCGCAGGCGGTCTCCTTCGAGGCGGAACACGTTGCCCCAGTCGGCCTTCGTGAGGCGGACGGCCGTCTGGACGACCGTATCGAGCACAGGACCGAGCTCGAACGCCGAGCGGGTGATCGCCGTAAGGACGTCTGACGTCGCGGTCTGACGCTCGAGTGCTTCGTTCGTCTCGTTGAAGAGGCGCACGTTCTCGATCGCGATCGCAGCCTGGTCGGCGAAGATGTCCAGAAGCTCGATCTCGCGCGCGGAGAACGGCTCGCCTTTATTACGGTTGACGCCGAGCACGCCGATTACATGGCCGTCCCGAACGAAGGGAATCGTCAGCCGTGAGCGTGGACCATCCTGGGGAAGCAGCGGATCCAACGTCGCGTCAGGCACGTACTGTCGCTTGCCGGTCAGAACCGCGCGCCCCATGCTCGTCCGCTCGTTGATCGCGGTTCGGTGGCCAATGGTCCATGTGTCGGTGAAGCGCGCTCCAGAGCTCGCGATCGTGATGAGCTCCTCGCGTTCGCGCTTCGCGAT
>DASQIF010000154.1:0-13402 GCA_035631715.1 Candidatus Acidiferrales bacterium | reverse complement strand
TCCGCGTCGACGCGGACTCGACCCAGACGACGGTGCCCGGTCTCTTTGCCGCCGGGGAGGTCGCTGCCGGAATGCACGGCGCGAACCGCCTCGGCGGCAATTCACTGTCCGATCTGGTCGTGTTCGGACGCCGCGCCGGCCTTTACGCCGCCGAGTACGCGAAGCGTCTTGCGAAGATGCCGCTCATCGACGAGGAGCAGGTCACGGCGCTCGCCGGGCAGATCACCGCGCCCTTCGACCGCCGCGAGGGCGAGAACGCCTACGCGCTTCACAGCGAGCTCACCGACACGATGCAGCAGCTCGTCGGCATCATCCGCACCAAGAGCGAGCTCGAGCAGGCGATCGTGCGCATCGAGGCCCTGCGCATGCGCGCGCAGCGGGCCGCGGTGAGCGGTGGCCGGACCTACAACCCGTCGTGGCACCTGGCCCTCGATCTGCGGACCATGCTCGACGTCTCCGAAGCGGTGACCCGCTCCGCGCTCATGCGCGAGGAGAGCCGCGGCGGCCACACGCGCGACGACTTCCCGAAGCCGGATCCGGCGTGGGCGAAGAAGAACGTCGTGACGACGCTGAAGGACGGACGGCTCGACCTGCGCACCGAGCCGCTGCCCGAGGTCCCCGCCGATCTTCAGGCATTGCTCGGCGAGGACAAGCCCACCGCGCCGGTCGCGGTGCCGGCTGGTGACAAAGCGTGAGCCAGGTCACCTTCCACATCTTCCGCGGCGACGCGAGCGGCGGCGAGGTGAAGGACTACCGCGTCGAGACCGATCCGGGCATGGTCGTGCTCGACGTCGTGCACCGCATCCAGGCCACGCAGGCGCCGGACCTCGCGGTGCGCTGGAACTGCAAGGCGGGGAAGTGCGGCTCGTGCAGCGCTGAGGTCAACGGTCAGCCGAAGCTCATGTGCATGACGCGCATGGACACGTTCGAAGAGGGCGAGGACGTGACGATCACGCCAGTGAAGACCTTCCCGGTGATCCGCGATCTCGTGACCGATGTGAAGTTCAACTACGAATGGGCCAAGACCATCCCGGCGTTCAAGCCGAAGCCGAAGGAAGCCGATGGCACGCGCCGCATGTACCAGGAGGACATCGACCGCGTGCAGGAGTTCCACAAGTGCATCGAGTGCTTCATGTGCCAGGACGTCTGCCACGTCATCCGCGACCACGACGAGAACAAGCAGGGCTTCGCGGGCCCGCGCTACTTCATCCGCCTCGCCGCGCTCGAGATGCACCCGCTCGACACGAACGACCGCACCGAGCTCATCCGCGCGAAGTACGGCCTGGGTTACTGCAATATCACGAAGTGCTGCACGGACGTGTGTCCGGAGCACATCCACATCACCGACAACGGCATCATCCCGCTCAAGGAGCGCGTGGTGACGAGCGCGTACGACCCGATCGGCTGGGCGCTGCGCCGCATCCGTGGGAAGCCGACCGCGCCTGGCGCGGGAGAACCCGAGCCGCCGTCCGCCTGAGAACTCGGCGGGCGTTCCAGGTCATCGTCGGCATCTTCATGGTGCTGCTGCTCGTCCTATTCGTCGTGCAGCCGGCCGTCGCGCGCGGCGGGTTCAGTGAGCTTTTCATCATCGCCGGCATCTTCATCGCGATCCTGTTGATGGAGCAATGGATCCGCACGCGATAGGCGCCTGATGCCCGCCTGACGCCGGTGTGGATTGTTTCGAGTGCTAGCCTCGCCGCCCAAGGATCGTGAAGCCCCTACCGCGGGCGGTTCTCGTGTTGGTGGCCGCGAGCGCCGTCGTCGCAGTTCCCTATCTCGTCCAGGGCGCGCTCGACATCGAGAACGGGAGCGCACGTCCCGCCATGGTCGGGACGCTCCTCGTCCTCGCCTTCCTGCTGTCGCTCCGTCCCATCCGCGTCCAGCCCAACACCGAGCTGAGCCCCTCGGACGTGGCGGTGCTCATGGGCATCGTGCTGCTGCCGCCGGGCGCCGTCGCGATCGTCGCCGCCGGCGGTCGTCTGCTGACCGATGTCGTGACGCGCAAGCGCCCGGTCCAGCTCGTGCGCAATGTCGCGGCGACGGCCGTGGCGACCGGCAGCGCGGCGGTGATGTACCGCGTCGTCCTCGCGCAGACCGCGTCCTCTCTGGATCAGGCCGCAGCCACCATCCTCGCCGGGGTCGTCGCGGTCGTCTTCCTCGTCGGCCTCGACATCTCGCAGATCGTGCTGCTCCAGCGCGCGCTCGGGAACCTCGTCTTCGACGGCAACGCCTGGCACTGGATCGATCGCACCGTCCGCGCACAGCTGCTCTGGAGCCTCGCCGCCGTCATCACGCTCCAGGTCGTCCTCATCGAGCCGTGGTTCCTCGTCCCCGGCATCCCGCTGTTCATCATGGGCTACCTCGACATCCGCGCGCGCTTCGCGGCCGAGCGCCGCGCGCGTCTTCTCGCGACGCTCGTCGAGATCGGACACGCCGTCGGCATGTCCCTCGATCCCGCGACCGTGTTCCGTGAAGTCTTCGCGCAGGTCCGCAAGGCGCTCGACGTCGACTCCTTCTATGTCGCGATCGCCGACCGCGAGCGCGGCGTCATCTCGTTCCGCTACCTGTACGAGATGGGTGTGGAGATGGAGCCGGTGGAGCAGCCCATCGCCGGCACGCTCGCGGGCGTCTGCGTCGAGCGCGATCAGCCGATCCTGCTGACCGATACCGAGCGCGACGACCGCATGCGCCTCGATCTGCCGCCGCGCAACGCCTGGGGCACGCTGCAGGAACGGTCGCTCATGGTCGCGCCGCTGCGCCTGCACGGGGTGGCGGTCGGCGCGATCTCGGTGCAGAGCGGCCGGCCCAACGCGTACGACGAGGGCGACCTCGAGCTCCTCGCGGCGATCGGCAACGAGGCCGCCACCGCGATCGAGCGCGCCGAGCTGTACGAGCGCACCACCGAGCTGTCGCGCCGGCTCTTCGAGCTCCACCGCCTCGGCGTCGAACTCGCCGCGCACAAGGACCTCTCGAGCCTGGTGAAGGCGTTCGCCGAGAACATCCAGCACATGGTCGAGGCGTCGGCGGTCGCGGTATACCTCGACAAGGGAGCGGACGAGCTCGAGTTCGCGGTCACGACCGGACACGCGCCGGTGGACGTGCGCCGTCTCTCGAAGACCGACAACGCGTCGATCGCGCGCATCGTCGCGACTGGCCAGCCCGTCGAGATCCACGACCGCGAGGACACGAGCGAGGTGTCGCGCAAGGGGCTCCAGCGCTTCGGGCACAAGAGCGCGTACCTCCTGCCGCTGCGCGCCGCGGACCGTCTGGTGGGCGTCGCGTTCGTCACCTGGCGGGAGATGCACGTCATCACCGACGAAGAGCGCGAGCTCCTCGGCGTCATCGCCGGCACGGGCGCAGCCCAGCTGCGCAGCATCCAGCTGTACGAGGAGCTCGACGATGCGTACCTCACCACGGTCGGCACGCTCACCGCGACGATCGAGGCGCGCGACCAGTACCGCGAGGACCACCAGCGACGCGTCGCGGCCGACGCCGTCGCGCTGGGGGAGCGGCTGAGCTTCGGCGAGGAAGAGCTCCGCGACCTTCGTTATGCATCGCTGTTCCACGCCATCGGCAAGATCGCGATCCCGGGGGCGATCCTGTCGAAGCGGGGACCGCTCACGCCGGACGAGCGCGCCATCGTCGAGGAGCACCCCATCCTGGGCGGCCGCATCCTCGAATCGATCCGCTTCCTGCGCGGCGTCGTGCCGATCGTCACCGCGGGGCGCGAGCGCTGGGACGGGACCGGGTATCCGGGGAAGCTCGCCGGCGACGCGATCCCGCGCGCGGCGCGGGCGCTGCGCGTCGTCGTCGACTACCACGCCATGCTGGTGGACCGTCCGTACCGCGTCGCGCTGCGGCCCGAGACGGCGCTCGCGGAGCTTCGACGCCTCGCGGGCTCCTGGTACGACCCCGCGGTCGTGAACGAGTTCGCGTCGATGATCGAGTCACGCGGCGCGATCCAGGCCGTTGAGGAGGAGGTGGGCCAGACCACGAGCCGCGAGCTCGCGATCCTCGCCGAGCTCACGCCCGAGTTCCACAGCCTGCTCGACCTGCAGCAGCTCCTCGACCGCATCCTGCAGATCCTCAAGCGCAACATCCCCGGCGCCTCGTTCACGATCCTGCTGCGTGATGAGAAGACCGACGACCTCGTCGTGCGCGCCGCGGCCGGGAGCTGGGTGTCGATCGATTCGCCGCTGCGCGTCCCCGCCGGGCGCGGCATCTCGTCGTGGGTGCTCGAGCACCGTGAGGCGCAGAACATCGAGGACGTGCGCGCGGATCCGCGCTACATGGGCGATCCCGACGTGCGTTCCGAGATGATCGTCCCGCTCGTCTCTGGCGGCCGCGCGATCGGCGTGCTCATCCTCTCCCACAAGTCCGTCGCCGCGTTCTCGCAGCGCGAGCTCACGCTGATGCAGACGGTCGGTGCGCAGATCGCCGCGGCCATCGACGTGGCCGAGCTGCACGAGCGTCTGAAGCGCGCCGCGAACACCGATGCGCTCACCGGCTTGCACAACTACCGCTACTTCTTCGACCGCCTCGAGGAGGAGATCGCGCGTGCCGAACGCCGTCAGGCGCCGCTCGCGGTCGCGTTCTTCGACCTCGATAAGCTCAAGAACGTGAACGACACGTACGGCCATCCCGCGGGCAACGAGGTCCTCCGTCTGCTCGGCGAGACGATCTCCAGCCATGTGCGCACCGAAGACGTCCCCGCGCGGTACGCTGGCGACGAGTTCGCGATCGTGATGCCGGACACGCCACGCGACGAGGCCGAGAAAGTGGTCGAGCGGCTCATGGAGATCCTCGAGCGCACCGAGGTCGACATAGCGAACGGGCGGCGCATCCCGATGCCCGAGCTGTCCTGGGGCGTCGCGTTCTACCCGCTCGACGGCCGCACCGCGCGGGAGCTCGTCGAGAACGCCGACACCCGCGCGTACGCGAGGAAGCGATCCCGCTAAGCGATCTCCGTGCGCGGCGTCTCCATGACTGCAGGCTCACCCCAGATCGGAAGCTGCGGACATTGGACGACGCGGTCGCGTTCCTCATGGACCGGAGGATCCTCACCCTCACGCAGGACTGCAGCCTGCCGAGCCTTTTCGCGGCGACACATGAGGAGGCCTTCGATGAGACGAAGAAGGGCTTCGCCTCGTGGCCGAAGACGAAGTGGTCGTGGGGCGGCGAGATCGCCCAGCGCGACGACGTGTTCGAGACGAAGCTGCATCGCGGTAAGACGCTCTTCCTCACCGGCGACGCGGCGCGCGCCGCGGATCCGCTCTGCCGCGCGGCGTTGGAGGAGGCCGACTCCGCCGCCGACGACCGCGCGCGTCTGGTGCGTCACCTGAAGTCCGCGGGACCGAGCACGGTGGAGGATCTGAAGACCGAGCTCGGCCTGGACGCAAGCACGCTGCGCAAGGTCCGCGAAGGCCTGGAGAAGATCGGCGCCGTCGTGGCCCGCGGCATTACGGTCGATGACAGCAAGGGCGGGCATCGTCATTCGAGCGTCCTCTCGCGCTGGGACCAGGTCTGGCGAAAGCCATGGCGGGCCACAGAGGATGTCGCGCTCGACGAGCTGCTCATCCTCGGTATCGGTGCCGCGGTCGTGACGCACGAGGACGAAACGCGCACGTGGTTCACCTGGCCGGTCGACCGACCGATGATCAACGCGCTCGTCGCCGCTGGCCGGCTCGCGCGTCCCGCGTCGGGGTGGCTCGCGCTCCCATAGCGCCGACGGAACCTTCTGCTAGCCGAGTTGTACGAGTTCCGGCCGTGAGCGCGGACGCGCTCGACCGTTAGACGGCCGGAGAGTTCTGTGGTGAGCATCGTCGCGCCGCTTGTGCGTCTGCTGCCGCTGCCATTCATCGGTCGGCTGGCTCGCGCGTTCATGGAGATCGTGCTCGCGACGCTCGTGATCTCGACGTCGGTCGTCGTGGGCCACGGCCTGACGGCCTGGCGCGCGTGGTATTGGGATCCGTCGACGATCCGCCACTGGGGGGCGACCCCAACGCCGGATGCGCTGACCCGGAGCTGCCCCGGTGCGGACGGCGATCAGCTCGCGTTCGCCCGCCCGATAGGTCCGCAGTGCGTGTGGTTATCGGCACGGCCGGACGGCACACATCTCGTGATTGGCTCGGGCGGGGTGGATCGGACCGATCTCGGCGTCATCGCCGCGCAGCGTGCGACGGCGGACGTGCGCGTCTACTCACCATCGACCTGGACCGAGCCGGTCGTCGTCGCCACGGGAGGCGTGACGAGCGCGACCAGCCTCGTTGTCTTCACCTGGCAGCAGCGCGGCGTGCTCGAGCTGCTGCGCGTCGGCGGCGAGCGCATCGCCGTCGCCGACGACACCGGCGGCTGGCCGCGGCTCAGCGTGATGACCGAGGGTGGCATGCGGATGTATCGCTGGACCGGCGCTACGTTCGCGCGGTCCCCCTAAGCGCGGGCGGCCAACTCCCGGAACACCATCGGCAGCACGCCGCCGTGGCGCATGTAGTCGACGTCCACCGGGTCGTCGACGCGCGCGATGGCCTTGAACCGCACGATTTCGCCGTTCGCGCGCCGCGCCTCGACGTCGAGCGTCGCGCGTGGCGCGAGCGTGTTCAGCCCGCGGATGGTGAACGCCTCACTGCCGTCGAGCCCGAGGCTGGCGGCGTTCTGACCCGGCAGGTACTGCAGCGGGAGGATGCCCATGCCGACGAGGTTCGAGCGGTGGATGCGCTCGAACGTCTCCGCGATCACGGCGCGTACGCCGAGAAGCAGCGGCCCCTTCGCGGCCCAGTCGCGTGAGCTTCCCGTGCCGTACTCCTTGCCCGCGAGCACGACCAGCGGCGTGCGCTCTTTCTGATAGCGCAGCGACGCGTCGTAGATCGTCATCTCCTCGCCCGATGGAATATGGCGCGTCCACCAGCCTTCGCGGTGCACGAGCTGATTGCGCAGGCGGATGTTCGCGAACGTGCCGCGCACGAGGACCTCGTGGTTGCCACGGCGCGTGCCGTACTGATTGAAGTCGATCGGCTTCACGCCGACGCTCTGCAGGTACGCCCCGGCGGGGCTCGCGGCCGGGATAGCGCCCGCCGGCGAGATGTGGTCCGTAGTCACGGAGTCGCCCACCATCACCAGCACGCGCGCGTTGTCGATGTCGGCGACGTCGCGTGAGTCGCCCATGTCCTTGAAGAACGGCGGCTCGTGCACATACGTCGAGGCCTCGTCCCACTTGTACATGGCACCGGTCGGTGACGGCATCGTCTTCCAGTAGCGGTCGCCCTCGAAGATCTTCCCGTACTCGGTCGTGTACATGTCCTGGCTGATCGCGCTCTCCATGAGCGCGTTCACTTCCTCCTGCGTCGGCCAGATGTCCTTGAGGAACACCGGCTTGCCGTCCTTGTCGTTCGCGATCGGCTGATCCTGCAGGTCGATGTTCACCGTGCCAGCGAGCGCGTACGCCACGACGAGCGGCGGCGACGCGAGGTAGGAGGATTTCACCAGCGGGTGGATGCGGCCCTCGAAGTTGCGATTGCCGGAGAGCACTGACACGACGTTGAGGTCACGCTCTTTGACCTCGGTCTCGATCTCGGGTGTCGCGAGTGGACCGGTTTGTCCTATACATACGGTACAGCCATATCCAACTAGGTAGAATCCTAATGTCTCCAGATATCGCGTGAGACCAGCCTTGTCCAAGTAACGCGTCACCACGCGCGAGCCCGGCGCGAGCGTCGTCTTCACGTGAGGCTTCACGGTGAGCCCGCGTTCGACAGCTTTCTTCGCGAGAAGACCGGCCGCGATCATCACTGACGGGTTCGATGTGTTCGTGCACGACGTGATCGCCGCGATCACCACCGAGCCATTCGTGATGCCGCCGAGATGCGGGTCGCGGTGCGCGACCTCCGCCGTCATCGGCGTCGCGGTCGAGACCATCGTCTGCGGCGCGTCGTTCAGTTTCTTTGGACCCTCGGTGACGCCCGCCCGCGGCACGCCAGTCGTAGGCTTCGGGCCGAGGAACGACTCCCACACCTTGGGGAGCTCGACACGGTCCTGCGGACGCTTCGGGCCCGCGACGCTCGGCCTCACCGTCGCGAGGTCCATCTCCATCATCTCGTCGAACGCCGGGATCGGCGCGCCGTCCATCCGGAAGAGACCCTGCGCCTTCGTGTATCGCTCGACGAGATCGACGAGGTCGCCGCGTCCCGTCGCCCTGAGGTAGCGCAGCGTCTGCGCGTCGACGGGGAAGTACGCGGACGTCGCGCCGTATTCAGGGCACATATTCGAGACCGTGGCGCGATCCTGGACGGTGAGCGAAGCCAGACCGTCACCGGCGAACTCGACGAACTTGTCGACCACGCCGTGCTTGCGCATCGTCTCGGTGAGCGTCAGGACCAGGTCGGTCGCGGTCGTGCCCGTGGGGAGTGTCCCGTTGAGCTTCACGCCGACGACGATCGGCCATGGCAGGTAGGTGGGCTGGCCGAGCATCGCGGCCTCGGCCTCGATGCCCCCCACGCCCCAGCCGAGGACGCCGAGCCCGTTCACCATCGTCGTGTGCGAGTCCGCGCCGAACAGCGTGTCGGGCATCGCGATGCCGTCGCGCAGCTGGACGACACGAGAGAGGCGCTCGAGGTTGACCTGGTGGCAGATGCCGGCGCCCGGCGGCACGACGCGGAAGGTCTTGAAGGCCTGACCGGCCCAGCGCAGCACCGAATACCGCTCGCGGTTGCGCTCGTACTCGCGCTCGAGGTTTCGCTCGTAGACGTCCTTGCTGCCGAAGTAATCGGCTTGCACCGAGTGGTCGATGACGAGGTCGACCGGGATGAGCGGCTCGATGCGCGCCGGATCCTTGCCCGCGCGCTGCATGGCCGAGCGCATCGCGGCGAGGTCGACCGCCGCCGGGACGCCCGTGAAGTCCTGCAGGAGGATGCGCGTCGGCCGGAACGGAAGCGACGCGCCTTCGGTCTTCGCCGGGTATTTCGCGAGCGCGGCGATGTCCTTCTCGCTCGCACCGCCCGTGGCGGCGGCGCGGACCATCTGCTCGATGAGGATCTTCACCGTCATCGGCGCGCGTGAGAGGTCGCCGACCTGCGAGAGGGGGAAGTAGCGCACGTCGGTGCCGGCGAGCGGCTCGTTGCGGTACGTCATGCCAGGAGGTCCTTCACCAGGTCGCGCTCCTTCTCGAGCTCGGCGATCGTCGCAGCCAGCTTCGCCTTCGCGAAGTCGTTCTGCGTCACGCCCTTCACGATCTCGTAGCCGCCGTCGCCGTTCGAGCGAAGCGGGAACGACGAGACCAGACCTTTCGCCACGCCATAGCTGCCGTCGGACACCACCGCGGCGCTGAACCAGTCGCCGCCGGCGGTGGGCGTCGTGAGGCTGCGGACGTGATCCACGAGCGCCTGCGCCGCCGAGAACGCGCTCGACGCGCCGCGCGCGGCGATGACCGCGGCGCCGCGCTGCTGCACGACGGGGATGAACTCATTCTCGAGCCAGGCCTTGTCGACGACGTCGCTCGCGGCGCGTCCCTTGACCTTCGCGTTGGTGAAGTCGGGGAAGAGCGTCGCGCTGTGGTTGCCCCAGATCACGAGATTCGTCACGTCGCGCACCCGCGCGCCGGCCTTGGTCGCGAGGAGTGAACGGGCGCGGTTCTGGTCGAGACGCGTCATCGCGGTCCAGCGGTCGTCGGGCACGCTCTTCGCGTTCGCGCGTGCGATGAGGCAGTTCGTGTTGCAGGGGTTGCCGACCACCGCGACGCGCACGCCCTTCGCGGCGTACTGCGCGATGGCCTTGCCTTCCTCGACGAAGATCGGGCCGTTCTTCCGGATGAGGTCGCCCCGCTCCATCCCTGGTCCGCGCGGCACGCTGCCGACGAGGAGCACCCAGTCGGCGTCCTTGTGCGTCTCGGCGCGGTCGGCGCTGGCGCTCACGTTCGCGAGCAGCGGGTACGCGCCGTCCTCCAGCTCCATGACGACGCCCTTGGCCTTCTCGATCATCTGCGGGATGTCCGCAAGACGGAGGTCGACCTCGACGTCTGCTCCGAACATCTCGCCGGCCGCGATACGCGGCAGCAGCGCGTATGACACCTGACCCGTCGCGCCTGTGACGACGACCTTGACCGTGCCCATTAGGTCTTCTCCTTCGCGCCCCCGTACACGGCCTCAGCCTCGACCTCCACCAGGATCTTTGGGTCGAGGAACTCGACCTTCACGATCGTCGTGGCCGGCCGGATGTCGCGGAAGAAGTCCCCGTGGACGGGCGCGACGCGATCGATGTTCCGCGAATCCGACACGTAGATACGGGTCATGATCACGTCCTCGATGTGGCCACCCAGATCCTCGATCGCGGCCTGCACGAGCGCAAGAGCGCGCCGCATCTGATCGATGACATCGTCGGACACGACGTTGCCGTCCTCGCCCAGGCCCGCGGTCCCCGCCACACGAATGACACTGCCGTGGCGCACGGCGCGCGAGTAGCCGAACTGGAACTCGTACTTCGTACGCGTCGTGTGGAGGAAGCGGTCGGGGTTCTTCGGATCGACGTCGGCCATCAGCGTCCCATCCTTCTGATCACGGCGTCGGCGAACTCCTTCGTCCCCACCGCGGTCGGGTCATCGCGCTGCGGCTTGAGGTCGTACGTGACGTCCTTGCCCTCGGCGACGACGCTCGCGATGGCGCGCTCGAGCTTGTCGCCGGCGTCGCGCTCGCCGATGTGCCGGAGCATGAGGACGCCCGCCAGCATGAGCGCCATTGGGTTCACCTTGTTCTGGCCCGCGTACTTCGGTGCCGAGCCGTGGATCGCCTCGAACACCGCGATGCCGTTCTCGCCGATGTTCGCGCCCGGTGCGACGCCGAGCCCCCCGACCAGCCCGGCCACGAGGTCGCTCACGATGTCGCCGTAGAGGTTGGGCAGGACGAGCACGTCGTAGAGGTCGGGCTTCTGCACGAGCTGCATGCACATGTTGTCGACGATGCGGTCCTCGAACTCGATGTCCGGATATTCCTGTGCGGTCTCGCGCGCGATCCGGAGGAAGAGACCGTCGGCGAACTTCATGATATTCGACTTGTGCACGGCCGTGACCTTCTTACGGCCGTTGGCGCGCGCGTAGTCGAACGCGAACTTCACGATGCGCCTCGAGCCCATCACGCTGATGTACTTGATCGCGATCGCGGCGTCGGTCCGGATCTTCGTCTTCGATTCCTTCTCGATGACCGCGCGCACCGCCGCGAGCTCGGGCGTGTCGAGGTCGAACTCGATCCCCGCGTAGAGGTCCTCGATGTTCTCGCGCACGACGACAAGGTCCACGTGGCCCATCGGTGCGTGCACGCCGGGATACGTCTTCGCCGGGCGAAGGTTGGCGTAGAGGTCGAACTCCTTGCGAAGCGCGACGTTCACCGAGCGCATGCCGGTGCCGAGCTCGGTCGTAAGGGGACCCTTGAGCCCGATCCTGTTCTTGCGAACAGAGTCGAGCGTGCTTTTCGGGAACGGATCGCCCAGCTTCTGCAGCGCCGGAAGTCCGATGTCGTGGACGTCCCACTCGATCTGAACGCCGGTGGCTTCGATGGAGCGGCGCGTGGCCTCGACGATCTCGGGGCCCGTGCCATCGCCGGGGATGAGCGTGATGCGGTGCGTCACTTGGACCTTCCCCTGTGCGCGATGCGGATGCCGTCGCATCGTACGCTCGGGCGCCGGTCATAGAACAGTCCTTTGGCACGCGGTCCACCATAGAAATCGTCTATATTCGTGTCCGTGGAACTGGGCCAGCTCGAGGGTTTCGTCGAGGCGCAGCGTCGTGGCAGCATCACGCGCGCCGCGGAGGCCCTCGACGTCACGCAGCCCACGCTCACCGCCCGCCTGCGCGGCCTCGAACGCGAGCTCGGAACGCCGCTCCTCATCCGCGGACGCCGCGGCGTGACACTGACCGCCGCCGGGCGGCGCTTCCTGCCACGCGCCATGGCCGCGCTCGAGGCGGTGCGCCGTGGCGTCGCCGACACGCGCTCCGCGCGTGAAGCTCGCGGCGGATTCCTGACGCTCGGCCTCGCGTCGGATCTCGCGCTGTACCTCGCCCCGGCAGCGCTCGCGCGCTTCGCGCGCAGCCATCCCGACGTTGAGGTGACCGTGCGGAGCGGTCGCTCGCGCGCCGTCGCCGAAGCCCTACGCGCCGACGAGATCGAGCTCGCCCTCGTCTCGCAGCTCGTGGTCCTGCCCGAGCTCTCGTCACGTCCGCTCTTCACCGAGGACGTGCCGGTGGTCGTGGGCCGCGGACACGCGTTCGCGAAGCGCTCGCGGGTGCCGGTCCAGGACCTCGCGCTCTCGGGCCTGGTCATCCGCGATCCCGCGGCGTACCTGCATACGCTCACGCTCGCGTACTTCGCCGAGGCCGGGACGGCGCCGCGCATCCTGATGGAGCTGGACAACACCGAGGCCTGCAAGCGCGTCGTGCTCGCGGGATTCGGCGCGGCGCTGCTACCCGAGATGGCGATCCGCGACGAGCTGCGGCGTGGCGAGCTCGTCGTCGTCCGCGTGGAAGGCGCGTCCACACCGAAGCGGACCATTCATGCGCTGTGGCGGACCGGTGGCGAGCCGAGCCCGACCGCGAACGCGCTGCTCCGGAGCCTTCCGCGCGCGGCGTGACACCTCGCGCGACGATGTGCCGGTGCTAGTCGAGCGCCTTCAAAGACGAGAGGAGCAAGCGCCGCTGTAACCGCAGCGCATCGGGCACTGTGCCGATGCGGTCGAACCAGTCGCCGTGCTGCTCGAGCTCCTTCTCCCATTCGACGCGGTCCACCCGCAGCGCGCGCTCCACGGCGTCGGTGCTCGCGTCGATGCCGCGCAGGTCGAGATCGGAGAGTCGCGGCACGTAGCCGATGGGCGTCTCCATCGCGCCGGCCCGTCCGACGCATCGTTCGATGATCCACTTGAGGACGCGCATGTTCTCGCCGTAGCCGGGCCAGAGATAGCGGCCGTCGTCGCCCTTCCGGAACCAGTTGACCAGGAAGATCTTCGGCGGGTGGCTCATCTTGCCGAACATCGAGAGCCAGTGCGCGAAGTACGCGCCCGCGTCGTAGCCGATGAACGCGAGCATCGCCATGGGGTCGCGGCGGATGCGCCCGACCGCGCCGGTGATCGCGGCGGTCGTCTCGGCGCCCGCGGTCGCGCCGAGGTAGACGCCGTGTGTCCAGTTGAACGACTCGGTCACGAGCGGCACGGTCGTGGACCGGCGGCCGCCGAACAGGATCGCGGAGATCGCCACGCCCTTCGGATCGTTCGCGTAGCGCGAGAGCCGCGGGTTGTTCGCGAGCGCAATGGTGAACCGGCTGTTCGGGTGCGCTGCGGGCTCCTTCGAGCCACGCTTCCAGGGACGGCCGCGCCAGTCGATGAGATCGGTCTGCGGTGCGTCCATCCCCTCCCACCAGACATCCATGTCCGG
>DASQIF010000153.1:0-16071 GCA_035631715.1 Candidatus Acidiferrales bacterium | reverse complement strand
CGGATGGGCGGCAAGGCGAACCCGGCCGTCATCAACAAGGTGCTCGCGGAGCGGATCGCGAAGGTCTAGCGGACCCGGCTGAGGAACCCCGACTGGTTCAGCGCGAGGCAGATGATCGCGATCGCGGTCAGGGGAAATCCGCTGAGGCCGGTCGGGACGAGCAGCAGCACGCCGCAGATGAGCGCGACGATGGCCAGGATCTGTCCGATACCCACAGTGACCTCCTGAGCGAAAGCTCGGTCGGCCACTCTGCACACGCCATGCCGCGCGCTAATCGAGCCGTTCGTAGCCGGGGAGGGTGAGGAACTCGACGAAGTCGTCCGCGAGCGCGACCTCGTCGAAGAGCGCGGCGGCCTCGTCGTAGCGGCCGTGCGCGTAGGCGTCCCCGACCGCGGCCTTGATCTTGGCGAGCTCCTCGTCGCGCACCTTCGCGACGAGCCCGCGTGTCACGGCCGGGCCCTCGGCGAGCTTCACCGCGTGATGGACCCACTGCCAGATCTGCGAGCGTGAGATCTCGGCGGTGGCGGCGTCCTCCATGAGGTTGTTGATCGCCGCCGCGCCGGTGCCGCGCAGCCACGACGCGATGTACTGGATGCCGACGCTCACGTTCGTGCGCAGGCCCGCCTCGGTGACGGTCGCGCCGGGGATCTGGACGTTGAGCAGCTGGTCGGTGGTGGTGCGCACCTCGGGCCGCATCTTCTCGAGCTGGTTCTTCTTCTTGCCAAGCACTCGGTCGAACTCGGTCATCGCGGTCTCGACGAGATCGGGGTGCGCGACCCACGTGCCGTCGAAGCCGTCGGTGGCCTCGCGCTGCTTGTCGTCACGCACCTTCGCGAGCGCGGTCTCCGTGACGTTCGCGTCCCGCCGGTTCGGGATGAATGCGGCCATGCCGCCGAGCGCGAACGCGCCGCGGCGATGGCACGTCTGCACGAGGAGCTCGGTGTACGCGCGCATGAACGGCACGGTCATGGTCACCTGGGCGCGGTCCGGGAGGATGAACTCCGGACGGCCGGCGAATTTCTTGATGAGGCTGAACATGTAGTCCCAGCGGCCCGCGTTGAGTCCACCCGAGTGCTGCTTCAGCTCGAAGAGCACCTCGTCCATCTCGAACGCGAGCGTGATGACCTCCACCAGCACGGTCGCTTTGATCGAGCCGCGCGGGATCTTGAGCTGGTCCTGCGCCCACTCGAAGATCGCGTTCCAGAGGCGCGCCTCGCGGTACGACTCGAGCTTCGGCAGGTAGAAGTAGGGTCCGGTCCCGCGCTCGAGCAGCCGCCGCGCGTTGTGGAAGAAGTAGAGGCCGAAGTCGAAGACCGCGCCGGCCACGGGCACGCCGTCCACGAGGACGTGCTTCTCGTCGAGGTGCCAGCCGCGCGGGCGCACGACCAGCGTCGCGGTCCGGTCGTTCAGCTTGTACGCCTTGCCCTCGGGGCTGGTGAAGTCGATCCTCCGGCCGATCGCGTCGATGAGGTTCTTCTGACCCTCCACCACGTTGCGCCAGGTCGGCGTGTTCGCGTCCTCGAAGTCCGCCATGTAGACGGAGGCGCCCGAGTTCAGGGCGTTGACGACCATCTTGCGGTCGGTCGGCCCGGTGATCTCGACCTTCCGGACCTGCAGGTCGCCGGGAACGCCGTTCACGCGCCAGTCGCGGTCGCGCTGCGCCTTCGTCTCGTTCGGGAAGCCGAGGATGCCGCCGGAGCGGAGCCGCTCCCACCGCGCCCTGCGCTCGTCGAGGAGGGCGAGCCGCGTGGGATCGACCTCCTTGTGCAGTCGCGTGATGAAGTCGAGCGCCGCGGGGGTGAGGATCTCCTCCGAGAGCCTCCGCGTGTCGGCCGCGTTCGACGGGATGCGCACCTCGGCTGCGCTGATCGCCATCGCCCGTATCCTCGCACAGCGGTATGCCCGCGGCATTCAGTTTGGAAGGTCAGCGAGCGCTCGTCACCGGTGGCGCGCGCGGCATCGGCCACGCCATCGCGCTCGCGCTCGCGGACGCGGGCGCGGACGTCGCTCTCACATCGCGAAAAGGCGACGACGCCGAGCCCGCGGCGCGCGAGATCCGCGCGAAGGGCCGTCGCGCGCTCGCGCTGCTCCTCGACGTGCGCCATCAGCGCTCGATCGACGTGTGCTTCGAGCGGCTCGATCGCGAGTGGGGTGGCGTCGACATCCTGGTGAACAACGCCGGCACGAACATCCCGCAGGACCTGATCAGCCTGGACGAAGCGTCGTGGGACGCGGTGGTCGACACCGACCTCAAGGGCCTCGTCTTCGTCACGCAGGCCGCGGCGTCGCGGATGATCGCCGCGAAGCACGGCGGTCGGGTGGTGAACATCGCGTCCATCTGGGGCCTCGTCGCGCGGCGCGAACGCATCGCGTACAGCGCGGCGAAGACCGGCGTCGTCGGCGTGACGCGGGCGCTCGCGCACGACCTGGCGCCGCACGCCATCACCGTGAACGCGGTCGCGCCGACCCTCATCGAGACGGATCTCACCCGGGAGCGGCTGCGCCGCGACCCGGGCTACCGCGCCGAGGAGCTGGCGCGGACACCCCTCGGGCGGCTGGGCACGCCTGAGGATGTGGCCGCCGCGGTCGTGTTCTTCGCCTCGCCATCGGCGGCGTTCATCACCGGGCAGACGCTGGCCGTGGACGGTGGCACGTCGGCGCATTGAGTCGTCACCCGCCCCTGACGTACGTACTCCCCCGACCGCGGCACCCGGTCCGCGCCTCGCTGCCTCATGCTTCGAGACATGGCCATCCCTGATCCCGTGCCCGAGCAGGAGGCTGCGCGCGCACCCAGCCTCAACGTGGTGGCGCTCACGCCGCCGGTCGAGGCCACGCTGCGCATCCTCATGAACAGCGTGCCGTTCCTCATGGGCGCGGCCATCGTGCGGCAGCCGCCCGGCACCGACGGCGTCGTCGTGAGCGTCGGCCGCATGCCGTGGCTCCACGATCGCCGCCTCACCACGCTCGAGCTGCCCGATGACACGCTGCCCTCGAACCGCGCGGTCGCGCTCGACTGGCCCGTGCCGTTCCAGGCCGAGTGGGTCGGTGCGCCGCCGCGACTCCTCATCGCGCGTCTCGTGTTCCAGGGCCGCACCGTCGGCGTGCTGCTCGGCACCCTCATCACGCGCGATCAGCTGAGCCAGCAGACGCGCGAGGCGCTCGATTTGTCGTGCGAGCTGATCGCGTCCGCGGTCGCGGGTGAGGCCGCGATGCTCATGGCCGCATCCCAGCGGCCGCTCGAGTCGGAGAAGGCCGCACCCGTCGCGGAACCGGAGCCCCAGCCGCGCCGCGCACCGCTCGACAGCGAGCTCGTCGTCGACGACGTCCGCCGCGGCGTCGCGAGCGCGACGGACGCGCGCAGCCTCGGCCGTGTGCTGCGCGACGCGATGAGCAAGATCACCGACGCCTCGGCGTTCTCGATCGCGCTGTACCACGTCGGCCGGCCCGAGGTCGCGTACCGCTACAAGGTCGTCGGCCCGGACCGCGACTCAGCCGAGCTTGGACGCCAGCACGTCGACGACGCGCCCGGCTCGTACGCGGCGCGACACGATCGCCGCTGGCACGTCTTCACGCGCGAGGTCGCGATCCGCGACGAGCTCGACGTGCGCGTGCGCGAGGTCGTCGTGCTGCAGGTGCCGCTCGTCACCGGCGGCGACGTCTTCGGGCTCGTCAGCGTGCAGACCTTCCGGCCCGCAGGATTCAGCGATCAGGAGCTGCGACTCGTCGCCACGGTCATCGAGGCCGCGGCGCCCGCCTTCGCACAGGTCCGCGCCTCGGGTCGCTATCAGCCCTCCGCCGAGGCCGCGCCGGCGCCCGTCGCGGCGCAGCCGGTCCCGCCGCCGCACGCGCCGGCTCCGGCGGCCGCGGCATCGAATCGCACGGCGGAGGAGGTCCTGCGGGAGCTGCTTCACCGCTGCGCCGGCGCGGGCTTCCACACCGCGTTCCTCATGGGCGTCGATCCCGGCGCGGGAAGCCTGCGCGGTGAGCTCGTCGCGGACGGCGACGCCGCGCGCGAGGTCGACTACGCGCTCGGCATCTCGAGCGGCAAGTTCAGCGTCCCGCTCGACGATCGCTACAACGCCATCGCACGCGCGGTGCGTGAGGCGCGGATCGTCCCGGCGCCGACGGCGTTCGAGATCACGCGACCGGCGCAGGACGCCGAGGCGGCGCAGGCGCTCGAGAAGCTCGCCGGCGGCGGGCGCTCGGTGACGCTGCCGCTCATCGTGAATGGCGAGGCGGCGGGAGCGCTCATCCTCGGTCCGATGCGCGACGAGCCGTCGTTCTTCGCGATCGAGGCGATCCGCGGCTACGTGCAGGACACCGTGCGGGAGCTCGCGCAGCTGTGGGGACGCCCAGCAGGGTCGTAGGGCGGTCCGCATAATCGCCGCGTGATCGGCGAGGTCATCTTCGGGGTCATCGGCCTGCTCTTCCTCTTCGCGGACGTCCGCACCTTCTCCTCCACCTTTCAGCAGACCTTCTTCGGCGCGCCGAACACGAACCTCGCGATCATGGCGACGGCGGTCTTCGCCACGTCGTTCCTCGGGCTCATCCTCGCGTGGCGGATGGGTCCGACGCGCGCGCTCGGCATCAGCGCGGCGGCGTTCGGCCTCACGACGTTCCTCACCACCGCGTCGCGCAACAACTGGACCGACCTCGCCCTCGTCGTCATCGCGCTCGCGGCCGGGTTCTGGTGGCTCGCGTTCCTGCACGCGGGGCGCACCGCGAACGCGCCGTCCCCCTTGCCGATCGCGCTGCCCATCGCGTTCGCGTCCGATCTCGCGCTGCGCGCGACGCTGCGCACCGTGGCCGCGCCCGACGTCGCGTGGAGCGAGGCGCTGCTCATCGGCGTCGTCGGCCTGGCCCTCTTCAGCGTCTCCGGCCTCGTGGCGCTCGCGCCGCAGCGCCAGTGGAACGTCCCGAGCGCGCGTGGCACCCTCCCGCTCCTGGCGGTGCCGTGCCTCATCCTCGTTGCGGAGACCGGCGGCACGAACGGCGCGCAGGCGGCGCTGGCCGCGGGTCTCGGGCTCGGTCCGGAAGGCCCGCGCGCGACGCAGGTCGGCGAGATCGTCGTCGGCGCCGGGCTCGCCGTCGGCGTCCTTGCCCTCTGGCGCCTGCGGCTCGCCGGGTACGTGGCCGCCATCGCGGTCGCCATCGGCGCCGCGTTGCTCTGGGCGCACCTCGCGCTCCTCTCGTTCGCCGGCGCCGGCGTGCTCGCGCTGGGCTGCGTCCTCGCGGCGTCGGCGATCCTCGGCGCGCCCTTGCAGGCAGGGGCCGCACCGAAGCGCGTCGTCCTGGCGCTTTCGGTGGGCTGGCTCCTCTTCGTCGTGACCGCGTTCGGCTTCTACGCGTTCTGGGCGTACTACCCGGCGGTCTGGGCGGCGACGGCGATCGTCGCGCTCGCCGCGCTCGCCTCACCTGTGCCGAGCACGCGACCGGGGTTGGTGCTCACCGCCGTCGCGGTCGTGCTGGCCGTCGCGGCACCGTTCGCCGCGTACAGCGCGACGCCCGAACCCGACGCGCCTCTCGCCGCGAAGAACACGTTCCGCGTCATGACCTACAACATCCACCAGGGCTTCGACGCAGGCCAGATCCCGTCGCTCGACGCGCTCGCCGACATCATCACGCAGGAATCACCCGACGTGCTTTGCCTCCAGGAGGTCGTGCGCGGCTGGATGATCGACGAGCAGCAGGACGCGCTCTCGGTGCTCGCCGAGCGGCTGCACATGCGCTACGTGTTCCTGCCGGCGATCGGCGACCTGTACGGCGACGCGATCCTCTCGCGGTTCGACATGACCGACGTGAAGCGCATCGCCTATCCGTTCGAGGGCGGAAAGCATCAGCCGCGCGGCGCGATCGGCGTGCGGACGTCCGGCGTCACCTTCGTGTGCACGCATCTCGACGACGTCTCGAACGCGAGCATCGAGCGCCAGACGCAGATCCGCCAGATCCTCGACACCTGGACCGACGCGCCGATCGTGATCGCCGGCGACATGAACGCCACGCCCGAGTCGATCGAGATCCAGCTGTTCCATCAATCGGAGCTCGAGGACCTCGGCGCCTCCGCCGGCGAGACGACCACCATGGACGACCCGCAGAAACGCATCGACTACGTCTTCGGCAAGGGCGTCGTGGGCGGGCAGGCGCACATCGCCGCGAACAACGATCTGAAGCGCCTCATGGAGGCGAGCGACCATCGATCCCTCGTGGTGAACGTCACGATCTCGAAATAGGTCCGGCGTCTAGACTGGACTCGGCCGCGGAGCTTCCACCAGCGGCGCACGAGAGGTCCGCCGTCCAGCAGTTCGTCCACCTCCACACGCACAGCGAATACAGCCTGCTCGACGGGCTGTCCCGGATCAGCGACCTCGTCGCGCGCGCGCGCGAGCTCGAGATGCCGGCGCTGGCGCTTACCGATCACGGCGCGCTGTACGGCGCGATCGACTTCTACGTGCAGGCGACGCAGGCGGGCATCCGGCCGATCATCGGGACCGAGGCGTACATCGCGCGGACGAACCGTTTCGAGCGCGACCCGCGGATCGAGGGCCACGGCAAGCCGTTCCACCTCGTTCTGCTGGCGAAGGACTTCACCGGCTACCAGAACCTCGTGGCGCTCGTGACCGCGGCGCACCTCGAGGGCTACTACTACCGGCCGCGCATGGACAAGGACTTGCTCCGCGAGCGCTCGAAGGGCCTCATCGCGCTGTCCGCCTGCCTGCAGGGCGAGGTCGCGCGCGCGCTCTTCGAGGAGGACATCGACGCGGCCTGCCGCGTCGCGCTCGAGCACCAGGAGATCTTCGGGAAGGGCAACTACTTCCTCGAGCTGATGGACCATGGGATCCCGGAGCAGGAGCGACAGCGCGAGGGGATCCGCGAGGTCTCTCGCCGCACGAAGATCCCGATGGTCGTGACGAACGACCTGCACTACGTCCACGCCGAGGATGCCGAGGCGCAGGACGTCATGGTCTGCATCCAGCAGGGCAAGACCATCGACACCACCGACCGGCTCAAGATGATCGACCACCCGCAGCTGTACCTGAAGAGCCCCGCGGAGATGTACGCGCTCTTCCCCGACGATCACGAGGCGCTCGAGAACACCCTCCGCATCGCCTCGCTGGTCGACATCAAGCTGCCGCTCGGCGAAGTGAAGATGCCGCATTTCGAAGTCGCACAGGGCCTCACGCCGGAGGAACAGCTGCGCCGGATGGCCGAGAAGGGCATCACGTCGCGCTACGGCGCGATGACGCCCGAGCTCAAGGCGCGTCTCGATAAGGAGATCGACGTCATCGGCAAGGCCGGGTACGCCGGCTACATCCTCATCGTGCAGGACTTCATCGAGTACGCGCACCGGAACGACATCCTCACCGCCGTCCGTGGCAGCGCCGGCGGCTCGCTCGTCAACTACGCCATCGGCCTCACCGACATCGACCCGATCAAGTACGGGCTCATCTTCGACCGCTTCCTCAACCTGGAGCGCTACACCCCGCCGGACATCGACGTCGACTTCATGGACAACCGCCGCGACGAGGTCATCGCCTACGTCACGCAGAAGTACGGCGCGGACCGCGTCGCGCAGATCGCCACCTTCAACACCATGCTGGCGCGCGCCGCGATCCGCGACGTCGCGCGGGTGCTCGGCATGCCGTACGGCGAGGCCGATCGCGTGGCCAAGGTCATCCCGTTCGGGGTCGACCTCGAGGAGGCGCGCCGCATGGTCGCGGAGCTGCGCGACATGGAGCAGGAGCCGCACGTGCAGCGGCTGCTCGACCTCGCGGAGAAGGTCGAGGGGCTGGTGCGCTCGACCGGTACCCACGCCGCGGGCGTCGTGATCACGCGCGATCCGCTCACGAACCTCGTGCCGCTCGAGCGCTCGAAGGGGAAGGCCGAGGCCATCCAGACCCAGTTCGAGGACAAGTCGCTCGACAAGATGGGCATCCTGAAGTTCGACTTCCTCGGTCTCGGGAACCTCACCATCCTTCACGAGGCGCTGCGGCTCATCAAGGAGACGCGCGGCATCGAGCTGCGCCGCGAGGAGATCCCGCTCGACGACAACAAGACGTTCGAGCTCCTCGGCACCGGCGAGACGACCGGCATGTTCCAGCTCGAGTCCGCGGGCATGCGCCGGTACGTCCGCGATCTCAAACCCGACCGGGTCGAGGACGTGATGGCGATGGTCGCGCTCTTCCGGCCCGGTCCGATGGACTACATCCCGACGTTCATTCGCCGCAAGCACGGCCAGGAGGCGGTCACCTACGCGCATCCCAGCCTCGAGCCGGTGCTGCGCTCGACGTACGGCGTGATGGTCTATCAAGAGGACGTGATGGCGGTGGCGCAGGCCCTCGCCGGATTCACCATGGCCCAGGCCGACGTCCTCTGCTACACGATCCGCAAGAAGATCAAGGACAAGCTCGACGCGCAGAAGATGAAGTTCGTCGAGGGTGCGATCCATCAGGGCGTGCACGCCGACGTGGTCGAGCAGGTGTGGAAGGACTTCGAGCCGTTCGCCCGGTACGGTTTCAACCGCGCGCACGCCGCGATCTACGGGATGATCGCGTACCACACCGCCTTCCTGAAGGCGAACTATTCGGTCGAGTACATGACCGCCGTGCTCTCGGCGGAGATGGGCGTGCCCGACCGCGTGGCCATCGCCGTCGCCGAGTGCAAGCGCATGAAGATCGGCGTGCTGCCACCGGATGTGAACGAGTCGGACTTCGGCTTCGCCATCACCACGCAGGGGATCCGCTTCGGGCTGGGCGCGGTGAAGAACGTCGGCCAGGGCGCGGTCGAGTCGATCGTCGAGGCGCGCGCAAGCGGCGGCGCGTTCCGGTCGCTCGACGACCTCTGCGCCCGCATCGACCTGCAGCGCTCCAACAAGCGGGTGCTCGAGTCGCTCATCAAGGCCGGCGCGACGCCCGCCTTCGGGCCGCGCCAGCAGCAGCTCGCGCGCCTCGATGGTGTGATGACCACGGCCCAGGAGGAGCAGGAGGCCAAGCGCGCCGGGCAGGTCGCGCTCTTCGACCTCGGCGGCACCTCGCTGGGCACGACGGGATCGCTCACCGGCTCGCGTCCGGTGCCGACCGGTGAGGTGCCGCGCAAGGACCTGCTCTCGTGGGAGAAGGAGCTCCTCGGCATCTATCTCTCCGAGCACCCGCTCCAGGAGCTCACCGCGCGCATGGGCGACGTGGTGGACGCGTACCTCGGCGAGCTCAAGGAGACCGAGGAGGGATCGCTCGTCACGGTGGCGTGCGTGGTCACGAGCGCGCGCAAGCACATCACCAAAGAGAAGAAGCTGATGATGTTCGCGCAGGTCGAGGACCTCACCGGCTCGGTCGAGGCGACGATCTTCCCGCGCACGTACGAGGCGACCGCGGCGGTGTGGAACGCCGACGAGATCCTTCTGGTGCTCGGTCGCGTCGAGAAGCGCGACGAGGCGCCGAAGATCCTGGTGGAGCACGCGGTCCCGTTCAACGAGCAGGGCATCAGCGACATCAAGCGCGTCGCGGCCGAGACCGCTTCGCGTCTTGCGAAGCGCGCGAAGTTCGTGCGGCCCCCGGGCAACGGCGGCGGCGGCGCGCCGCGACCGGCGGCGCCCGGCCCGGACGCACCGGCGCCGGTCGCCGATACTCCAACGCGATCGACGGAGCTCGTGATCCGCTTCCGCGAAGCGCTCGACTACGACCGATCGATCGAGATCTTCAAGCGGATCCAGCAGGTGCTGCGCGACTACGCGGGTCAGGCGACGGTCGTGCTCGAGCTGCCACGGCCCTCCGGCGCGCCGCGTCGCGTCGCGACGTCATTCAAGTCGCGCGTCTCGGCCGACGTCGCCGAAGCTGTCGAGCGTGAGGTCGGTCGCGACGTGGTCGAGGTCGTCGTACCGCACTAGGCATACTCGTCACCATGCCGGATCGCGCTCGTCAGCTCTCCCGAGCGAGCACCGACCTGCTCACCGAGCTCGATATGGATCGCGTGGTCGCGCTGGTGAACGAGACGATGTGCAGCCTCATGCAGGCCGACGCGTCGTCGGTGTCGCTCATCGATACGGCGGGCACGCACATCGTGCTCATCGGCGCGCAGGGTCTCTCTCCGGCATACGTCCGTTCGGTGCGCGTGCCGGTGGCCGACGCGCGCCGCCTGTACCGCGGCCCCGGCCAGCACCTCATCATCGATATGGAGCGCTCGCCGATCGGCGACTCCGCCGCGATCAAGGCCGAGGGGCTCACGAAGGTCATCGCGTTCCCGCTCGTTCGCCGCGGTGAGTTCGCCGGCGCCATCAACGCGTACCTGCGGGGGACGGACCGCACGTTCCCCGAGGAGAACCTCGACCTGGCTCACGTACTGGCGGCGGAAGCGGGCATCGCGATCTCCAACGCGATGATGTACCGCGAGCTGCGCGAGCAGCGCGACGCCGAGGCACAGCTGGTCGAGGACCTGCGCCGCGTCGAGTTGGAGAAGGAGGAGTTCCTCTCGATCGTCTCGCACGAGCTGCGCACGCCGCTCACACCGCTGAAGGCGCTCGCGCAGCTGCTCGTGTCGCGCATCAAGCGGTCGCGCGACAAGGGCCAGCCGCTCGACCTCGACTCGCTCGAGCGCAACCTGCAGTCGATCGAACGTCAGGTGGACCGGATGAACGGGCTCGTCTCCGACCTGCTCTCGGTCTCGCGCGCGGAGCGCGGAAAGCTCGAGATCGACAACCGTCCGTTCGATCTCGCTCTCAGCGTGCGGGACATGGTCGAGCGTTACGCGCAGGCGGCCCGCGAGGACGGGCGCCACGAGTTCGAGGTCGACGCGCCGGGCGTGCTCACGCTGACCGGCGATCAGGCGCGCATCGAGCAGATGCTGATGAACCTCATCGGCAACGCGGTGAAGTACTCGCCACGCGGCGGCACCGTGCGCGTCTCGCTCGCCAAGAAGGGCGGCGCGGCTGAGATCGCCATCACCGATGAGGGGATCGGCATCACCGCCGAGGACATGCCGCGGCTCGGCTCGGCGTTCACGCGTGGCACGGGGAAGGCCGCGACGTTCGCGGGTATGGGCATCGGTTTACACGTGGCGAAGCTGCTGACCGAGGCGCACGGCGGAACGCTGAAGCTCGAGAGCGCCGGTGAGGATCGCGGGACGACGGTGCGGGTGACGCTACCTACCTAGTCGGTGCCGGAGGAGGGATTCGAACCCTCACGGGCTTGCGCCCACGGGTGTTTGAGACCCGAATGTCTACCGGTTTCATCACTCCGGCGGTCCGTCCAAATTCTAGTTGGGCGTGACGCGAGGAACGTCTGCCAGATGCGCCACTTCCGTTCCAAGCGAGGCGCCGCCGGGTCTTCGTAGAGCTTGGCCAGGAGTGTCATCGCCTCGTGCTTCGAGTAACGGAGTTCATAAAGGGGCACGTGCCCGTCCCTTCGGCGGACCGTGATCCACCCGTCGAGACCAAGCCAATCGCGAAGACGTTCTCGCAGCCACGTGATGTGCAGCGGGCTGGCGGAGAGGAACTGCACACGCAGCCGCGGGTAGGTCTTGAGTGGATATGTCCGTGGATTGGGCACCACGGTCGAGTAGATGACACTGCCGTCCCCATCAAGCAGTCCACGCGTGAGGTCGCCGAAGAGATGCTCGGGCACGGCCAGAGGACCAAGGGTCAGGCTCTTTCGCGCTGTGAGGCCAACGCTCTGAAGCCATCGGTAGAGGCCGACGTCGGTCACCTGAACACGGTATGCACCCGTTGCACGTCGGATTGGTGCCGTCGTGCCGATGCACCGCCTAAACACCTCAAGAAGATCGAGGTCCTTTGAGGTTTGGACGACCGTTTTCCGATCCCCGCTTAGACAGCCATCGGTCGCGATCAGGCCGACGGCATAGGCAAGCCCATTCGTCCACTCGTCGGCCGAACTCGGTGCGATGAAACGCGGCCGCTTCTGCCGCCTGTCGTCGACCCGGCGCTCCGATGCGTGTGTCTTATACGTGAGTCCAAGGTGCGCGTTTGCCATCCGCGCGACCCGAGAATCGGTTTGTTTGGTGAGGCCACGAGCCCAATCTTTGCCTATGAAACATATGTGCCACGCATGACCGTGCGAGTCAACGGCGGTTTTCCGGAAGTCCGGTCGTCAGGCGCGGTTGATGAGCGCGATCGCCGCGCGCGCGAGCGCCGGGTTCCCGATGACGACCGCGCGCTCGTCCCAGTTCGCGTCGCCACCGGTCTTGATCGAGAGCACCGCCGCGCCCGCCTCGCGGGCGATGAGCGATGGACCGGCGACGTCCCAGGGCGAGAGGAACTGGTGCGCGAACAGATCGAAGCGTCCGTCGGCCACATACGTCATGCCGAGCGCGGCCGATCCCACGTCGCGCATGCCGGCGCACGCCGCTGCGAGGCGCGGCATCTTCGCGTCCGCGCCACGCATGACGCGATAGGAGAGGCTCGCGGTCGCGAGGGCCTGCGAGAGCTTGCCGGTCTGCGACACGTGGATGCGCGTCTTACCGCGGAACGCGCCGGCGTCCTGACAGGCCGTGAACGTCTCGCGCGTGCGCGGCGCGTGCACCGCGGCGGCGCGCACCTTGCCTTCCTCGACGTACGCGATGACCACGCAGTAGAAGGGGATGCCGCGGCTGAAGTTCAGCGTGCCGTCGATGGGATCGACGACCCAGAGGCGCTCGGCGTTGCGCAGTCCCTTCGTCGCGCTCTCCTCCGCCAGCACCGGGACGTCGGGCTCCTTTTCGCGGAGCCTCGCGATGATCGCGCGCTCCGCGGCGTGGTCGGCCGCGGTGGCGAAGTTCGCGCGGCCGCGCTTGCGTGTGACGACGTCCACGTTGTCGACCGCGATCGCGTCTCCGACGGAGATGGCCGTGCGTGCGGCGTGGCGCGCGAGGTCGGCGTAGCGGCGGGATGCGCGGGCGCTTAGGCCGGGCAGAGCGCGCGGACCTTCGCGAGGAGGTCGTTCAGGTCGAAGGGCTTCATGATCACATCCGAGATCTTCCGGTCGGCGAACTGCCGCTCATACTCCTTCGAGGCAGCGGTCACGAAGAGGACCGGCATGTTCTGCACGTCGGTGTCGGCGCGCACGCGGTCGTACACCTCGAGGCCGTTCAGGCCGGGCATCATGATGTCGAGGATCAGCATGTCGGCCTTGACCTGACGCACCGTCTCGAGCACGAGGGCGCCGTCGGGCACGATGACCGCTTGGTAGGCTGGCTCGTCGTTGATGGCATCACGGAGCAGTCGCGCGATCGGCTCGTCGTCCTCGCCGATCACGATGACCTTCTTCTGCTGTTCCACGCCTCGGCAATCTACTAGGAACTTGCGTGACGGATGAAGTCTGAGCCTTCGGCCGCCCAGTCTGACCTTGTCGCCCGCGCGCGCAATGGCGACGGCCGCGCGTTCGAGCAGCTCGCGCTCGCCGAAGAGCGAGCGCTCTATCGCCACGCCGCGCGCATCGTCGGCACTGGCCCCGACGCCGAGGATGTCGTGCAGGACGCGCTCATCTCGGCCTGGAAGTCGATGCGCTCGTTCGAGGGCACGAACTTCCGCGCCTGGCTGTTCCGCATCGTGACCAACCGGTCGTTGGACCGCGTCCGCGCGCGGCGGCGGCGCCCGGAGCTGCCGCTCGAGCCGGCGGAGGATGCCGAGGTCACGTGGGCGGAGCCCGTCGCGCCAGGCCCCGATCTCGCGGAGCTCGCGGCCGGCAGCGAGGCGCTCGCCGTCGTCGAGGAGGCGCTCGTCGGTGTCCCGGCGGAGCAGCGCGCCGCCCTGCTCCTGCGCGACGTCGAAGGCTTCGCGTACGAGGAGATCGCGATCATCACCGGCGTCGAGGTGGGGACGGTGAAATCGCGGATCCACCGGGCCCGCGTGGCGGTCCGGAACGTCCTCATCACGCGCGGCTGGCGCGGGTCGGCCGGATGATGGAACCGTTCGCCGCGGCCGTCGTCAGTAGAGGAGGACGATGAGCACCACACCGCACCCGCGTGCCCAGCTTTCCGCCTACCTCGACGGCGCGCTCCTGCCCGCCCAGCGGGAGGCCGTGGATGCGCACCTCGCGGCGTGCGACGACTGCCGGGCACGCCTGGGCGAGCTGCGGGCGACCACGCGCCTCATCGCGTCGCTGCCGTCGCCGGCGCCGTCGCGTCGCCTCGTCCCGCGGATCGCCGCCGTTCCCGCGTGGCTCGCGCCGCTGCGCACGCTCTCGACGCTCGCGAGCGGACTCGCGGTGTTCTTGTTCATCGCGAGCGCGCTCCTCGCGAACATCGGACCGCTCGCCACGTCATCGGCCACGAGCGCGTCGCAGCTTCCGCTCCTCGTGCCCGCCGGCGGAGCGGCCGCGCCCGCGCCATCGACGGCGTTCCGCAACGCATCGGGTGTGGCGAGCCCGCCGGCGCCCGCCGCGGCGCAGGACGCCGCGAAGTCCGCGGCATCGCCGTCCGCGAACGTCGCGCTCCAGCCGACCGCCGCGCCTGCGAGCGCTGAGGAGCACACCGTCACCGGCGCGAGCCAGGCGACCGGTACCGTTTCGTACTCGCCATTCGGCTCGCCGTGGCTGTGGCTCGTCATCGCGCTCGTCACCGGCGCGATCGCGATCGCTTTGCAGCGAAGGCTTCGCTCCGTCTAGACCCGCGCGCGTTCATACTCGATAGGTGCGCGAGCGCCTCATCCTCATCGACTCCAACTCCCTCATCTACCGCGGGTTCTTCGCGATCCCGCCGCTCACCACCACGAAGGGGGAGCTCTCCAACGCGACCTTCGGCTTCGCCTCGATATTCCTGAAGGCAATCGAGGAGATCAAGCCGCAGCACATCGCCGCAGCCTTCGACTTGCCAGGAAAAACCTGGCGTCACGTCGCGGATGCGACCTATAAGGCCACGCGCAAGCCCATGCCCGACGAGCTCCGTCCGCAGTTCGAACGCGTCAAGGAGCTCCTCGACCGCTTCACCGTCCCGATGTACTCGCTCCCCGGCTACGAGGCCGACGACGTCATCGGCGCGCTGAGCCGGCAGGCCGACGCCGCTGGACTCGAGGCGATCATCGTTTCCGGCGACCTCGACCCGCTGCAGCTCGTGACGCCGAACATCAAGCTCTTCACCACGCGCATGGGCTTCCAGAACACGGTCGTGTACGACGAGGCCAAGATCTTCGAGCGCTACGGACTACGGCCCTCGCAGATGGTCGACTTCAAGGCGCTGAAGGGCGACACCACCGACAATATCCCGGGCGTGCCCGGTATCGGCGAGAAGACCGCGGCCAAGCTCATCGCCGAGAACGGGCACCTCGAGGGCGTGTATGCCGACCTCGCGCGCTTCACGCCGAAGCTGCGCGAGAACCTCGAGGCGCACCGCGAGCAGGTCTACAAGAGCCGTGAGATGGCGACGATCGTGACCGACCTGCCGGTGACGCTCGATGTCGAGCGCACGCGCTGGCGCGGCTACGACCGCGCGGCGGTGCTCGACCTCTTCACCGATCTCGAATTCCGCAGCCTCATTCCGCGTTTGCCGCCGGCGGACGCGAATCTCGCCGCCGCGAGGCCGCCCGCGGCCCGTCCCGGTCAGCTCGCGCTCGGGCTCGACTCGGCAGCCGCCGCGCCGCCGCCCGTCGATACCGCGCTGCTCGGCGCGACGGACTCGGACGAGGTGGCCGACGCCGCGCGGGCGGCCGGCACGATCGCGATCCACGCCGACATCGAGCAGAAGCGACACCCCGAGCTCGTCGGTCTCGGCCTCGCGGTGGGCGAACGCGCCTGGTACCTGCCGACGGGCGGCGGCGTGCCCGCGCCTATCGCCGAGCTCCTCGCGGACGAGCGCGTGCGCAAGACGCTGCACGACGCGAAGACCGCGCGCCGCGCGCTGCGGCGCGCCGACGCGGAGCTGCGCGGCGTGACGATGGACACGATGCTCGCGTCGTACCTCGTGAACGCGAGCCGCCGCTACCACGACATCGAGAGCCTGGCCTCGGAGCGCCTCAAGCTCGAGGTGCCGCTCCTGCCGGTGCCCGATCGCAAGGACCCGAATCGGATCGCGACGCTCGACGAGCGCGTCGTGCGCGCGGGCGCCGCCGCGGTGGCCGCGGCGCGGCTGGGCGCGATGTTCGACGAAGACCTC
>DASQIF010000152.1:0-6706 GCA_035631715.1 Candidatus Acidiferrales bacterium | reverse complement strand
GTGGCCTTTCCCACCTCGGCCACGCGGCTTACGGTAGACCGGCAGTCAAGCCAGCGCTCAACAGGTTGCGATTGTCGTCGGATCGTTGCCGGTGCGTGGTGCGACCTCGCCGTGGCGAAGCGACGATCGCTGGCGCGCCGGAACGGCACAGCGCTTCATCGCGCGCGCGAAGGCTGCGGGTCGCTCCTACGAAGACGCGGCCAAAGTCTCAGAGCGATGTGCGTCAGAGTCTCGGACCGTCGTCAGCGAGCCCTCGCGCGTTAGCCGACCTTGGCGGTGAGCGCGAGCCCCTCCGCGAGCGCAGTCTTCGGCCGCCAGAGACCCTGACGGTCGGCCTTGCCGCAGTCGAGGCAGGAGCGATCGAGCTCGACGCCGCCGGCGCGCGCGGGCGCGTGGCGCACGCCGGGCGCGGGCCCGAGGATCTTCGCCATCTCCGCGATGAGTGTGTTCACGCTCGTCGCGACCCCGGTGCCGATGTTGAAGACCCCGGTCCATCGACCGGCGAACGCGCTCGTGATCGCGTCCACGACGTCGCTCACGTACACATAGTCGCGCTCGTCGTTGCCGTCGCCGAACACCGTGAGGCTCTGCTTCCTGCGCCACAGCCCGAGGAAAATGGCGACGACGCCACCCTCGAGGTCGGTGCGCTGGCGCGGCCCGTACACGTTCGCGAGGCGCAGCGAGATGCTCGGCACCTCGGCGTCGAGCACCTCCCGCTCGGCCTCGAGCTTGAACTTCCCGTAGTTCGACGGCGGTTCCGTCTTCGCGTGCTCGTCGACGCAGGTCGGCGTCTCCCCGTAGAGCGCGCCTCCGGTATTGATGTTCACGAGCATCTGGACGTGCCGGTCCTCCGCGAGCTTCACCACGTTGCGTGTGCCGTCGACGATGACGCGGCGATAGAGCTCGACCTTCTCCATAGATTCGACGACCTTGGTCTTCGCCGCGGCGTGCACGATGACGTCGAAACCCTCGCCGTGGACCGACTGGAAGAGCGAGCGTTCATCGGAGACATCGGCCAGGCGGAGTGGTATATCCGGCGCGAGGTTCTCGCGCGACCCGGTCGAGAGGTCGTCGAGCGCGACGACCAGATCGCCGCGCGCGACGAGCGCGTCGCAGAGATTGCTGCCGATGAAGCCAGCGCCGCCGGTCACGAGCACACGCAAGGTCTGGTCGCTCCTTCTTCTTGTGGATGAATTGGTGGACGAGATGGTGGACGAAACTCGTTCCGTTCGTCCCGTCCGCACGGTAGCGTCCATCGCGCCACGGGGCTTCCTCCCGGGTCACCCGCCGCCCACTACGTGAGGAGCCTCGAATTGGCCCATAGAACACGCGTTCTAGACTGGTCGACGTGACCCTCGAGACGCGCACCGACCGGCAGGTCCCCTTCGACGAGGCCGCTGAGCAGCACGTCCTCGGCAGCCTGCTCATCGATCGCGACGCAATCTTCAAGGTGGCGGACGTGCTCACGACCGCCGACTTCTACCTCGCCAGGAACCAGCGCATCTACGCCGCGATCTACGAGATGCTCCAGCGCCGCGAGCGCATCGACCCGCTCACCGTCCAGGTGGAGCTCGCGCGCCGGGAGGAGCTCGATCGGGTCGGCGGCGCCGCATATCTGAAGGAGCTCACCGAGCGCGTCCCAACCGCGGTCGAGATCGAGCGCTTCGCGCGTGTCGTGCGGGACCGCGCGATCCTGCGCCGCCTGCTCGGTGCCGCGTCGTCCATCGCCGCCGACGCGTACGCCGAGCCCACTGACATCCCGATCACGCTCGACAAGGCCGAGCAGCGCCTGTTCGCGCTGCGCGACGACACCTCGAACGCGCAGCTGCGGCACATCCAGACGGCGCTGCAAGACAACTTCGAGCACCTCACGGAGCGCATGGACCGGCCGTACGAGGTGTCGGGCATCCCGAGTGGGTTCCGCGAGGTCGACTTCTTCACCGAGGGTTTCACGCAGGGCGACTTCATCGTCGTCGCGGCGCGGCCCTCGGTCGGCAAGACGAGCCTCGCCCTCGCGATGGCCTTCAACATGGCGAAGCACGGTCATCCCACGCTGGTGTTCTCGCTCGAGATGGACACCAAGCAGATCGTGTCGCGCTTCCTCGCGATGAACAGCCGCACCGATCTGCTCGCACTGCGCACCGGCAACACCCTCGACACCGAGGCGGCGAACGCCCTGTCCGGCGTGCCGATCCTCATCGATGACACGCCCGGCATCTCGATCATGGAGCTGCGCACCAAGGCGCGGCGCGCGACGATGCACGACCGCCTCGAGGTGATCATCGTCGACTACATCCAGCTCATGCGCACCGGCGGCGACGAGGACAACCGCGTCCAGGAGATCGCGGCGATCACGCGCAATCTCAAGTCACTGGCGCGCGAGCTCAACGTCGTCATCATCGGCTTGTCGCAGTTGTCACGAGCGGCGGGTGATTCCGGGATGGAGCCCAAGCTTTCGACGCTGAGGGAATCCGGCGCGCTCGAGCAGGATGCCGACATCGTGCTCATGCTCTGGCGCGACAAGGAGGACACGCCGGCGGGCGCGCCGCGTCTCATCCACGGCAGCATCGCGAAGAACCGCAACGGCCCCACCGGCGTGTTCCAGCTCCTGTTCGCCGGGGAGCAGGCGCGCTTCTTCAGCAAGGCGCCGGACGACTCGATGCCGGTATGACCATCGACGTCGCCCGCGCCGCGCCGAAGCCGCCGCCCGAGAACCCCGAGGCGGAGGCGAGCCTCCTCGGTTCGATCCTCATCGACGCGCGCGTCTTCGAGGACACGGTGCGCGGCCGCATCGCGCCGGCCGAGCTCTCGCGCGAGCAGCACCGCCTCGTGCTCGCGGCCATCGAGCGCGTGTGGGAGCGCGGCGAGGCGCTCGGCTTCCAGGCGGTGCAGGCCGATCTCGCCGCCCGTGGCGAGCTCGACGTCGTGGGCGGCGCGCAGTTCCTCGTCGGCCTCATGCAGAACGTGCCGACGGTGGCGCACGCCGAGACGTACGCGACGATCGTCGAGCGCAGCGCGCTCCTGCGGCGACTCATCGGCGCAGCGAACGAGATCGCGCACCTCGCGCTCACGCGTGAGGACGCGCGCAGCGCGGTCGAGGACGCGCAGGAGCTGCTGTTCGCGGTGTCGGAGTCGAACCTGCACCGCGACGTCGTGCCGCTGGAGATCGCGCTCCGCCGTTTCGCCGATCAGATCACGCAGCGCGCCGACGATCAGCACGAGGGAGTCCCAACCGGCTTCGGCACGCTCGACGCGAAGACGGGTGGGCTCCAGCCGAGCGACCTCATCCTCCTCGCCGGTCGCCCCGGTCTCGGCAAGACGAGCTTCGCGCTGAACCTCGTGTGGCACGCGGCCGCGATCGTGCGCAAGACCTGCGCGATCTTCTCGCTCGAGATGAGCGAGATGCAGATCGTGCAACGCCTCATCTCGATGACCAGCGAGATCGACGGCAACCGCATGCGCCGCGGCCGCCTCTCGCCCGCGGAATTCGTGTCGATCTCCGACGCGTCCGACCGCCTGCAGAAGGCGCCGATCTACGTCGAGGAGTCGAGCCAGCTCACGGTCACCGACATTCTCGCGAAGTCACGGCGCCTGCAGGCCGAACACGGTCTCGACCTGCTCGTGATCGACTACCTCCAGCTGATCGAAGGCGCGGGCGACGACGAGAGCCGTGTGCTCGAGGTCGCGCGCATCAGCCGCGCGCTGAAGGCGATCGCCCGCGAGCTGCAGGTCCCGGTCGTCGCGCTGTCGCAGCTCTCGCGTCAGATCGAGACGCGCGGCACGGAGCCGATGCTGAGCGATCTGCGCGAGAGCGGCGCCTTGGAAGCCGACGCCGATCTGGTGATGTTCCTGTGGCAGAAGGACCGGAAGGATCGCGACGAGAACGTGGTGCGGCTCAAGCTCGCGAAGCACCGCAACGGCCCGACCGGCGACTTCGACCTGCACTTCCAGTCCGAACTCACGCGCTTCCGCGATCTCGGGGAGACGCGCGCCGAGGCCTAGCTCGGACAGTTCGCCTGCATCACCCGGTTGCGGCCTGACTGTTTCGCGGCGTAGAGCGCGGCGTCGGCGGCGCGGAAGAGCGCGTCTGCGGTGAGGCCGTCCTCCGGCGACGAAGCCACGCCGACGCTGATCGTCGTGCGCACAGGCTCTCCGCTCGACGTTCGATATTCCTGCTGCGCCACGGCGTGGCGGAGCCGATCCGCTACCGCGACCGCGTCGTCCGCGCAGGTGCCCGGCAGCACGATGACGAACTCGTCGCCGCCGAACCGGGCGAGGACGTCGGTGGCCCGCAGGGACGGACGCATCGTCTCGGTGAGCGCGACCAGGAAGCCGTTGCCCTCGGCGTGCCCGAACGCATCGTTGATCGCCTTCATTCGGTCGCCGTCGATGACCAGCAGGGAAACGCAGTCCTCGCGTCTGTTCGCCGCTCGAAGGGCATCCCCAAGACGTTCCATCGCGTGACGGGTGTTGTACGCGCCGGTGAGGTCGTCGGTGACCGAGAGGACGCGGATGCGCTCGTTCAGGACCCGCAGCTCCGCGATGTCGCGCTGGCGTGCCTGCAGCTCGCGAGCGTGCACGAGACCCATGGCGAGGAGGCGCGCGTACGCCGACAGCAGCCGCTCGTCGTGTTCCGAGAAAGCGGCGAGACGATCGCTTTGTACGCCGAGGACGCCGAGCACTGCAGCGCCCGCGACGATCGGTACGCAGATCTCGGAGCGGCACGATGGGAGGACCTCCATATAGCGCGGGTCATCCCGGACATCTGCGACGTTCACGACCTCGCCGCTCGTCCAGCACCAGCCGGACAGACCAGCGCCGTCAGGCCTGCGGTAATCCTTGATCGCGGAGGTCTCGGCGATCTGGCCGGCGGCGCCGCCGAGGTAGAGCTCGCGCGCCAGCGGGTCGTGCAGCACGACGTACCGCGCGCCATACCCGTACTGCGCGCCGAGCAGCTCGGTGGCGCTTGCCAGCAGCTGGCCCTCATCGCTCGCGGCGAGCAGCAAAGCCTCTGCGCTCCGCATGAGGAGTTCGACGTCATCGCGCTGCTGTATCGCCATCGCGGAGAACGCTAGAAAGGCCGCCCGGCCGCCGCATCACCTGTTGGTCCCGCCTTGGTCCCGCCCGTCCCGCGCCGCCCGGCCTACCCCAAAGGTAGGAGCGGAGCCAGGTCCTACGGATGCAGGTTCAAGCCGGCTCGACGGCGATCGTGACCTTGGCGCGGACGTCAGGCAGGAGGCGTATCTCGACGCTGTGCGTGCCGAGCGTCCGCACCGGCTCCCCGAGCGTGATCTTCGTGCGGTCGACGTCGACGCCGTGCTCCTTCTTAAGGCCGTCGGCGACGTCTTTGCTCGTGATCGAACCGAAGGTCTTCCCCTGCTCGCCGGCCTTGAGCTTGAAGACGAGCGTGATCGTGCCGAGGCGCGCGGCGAGCTCTTCAGCGTCGGTGTGGGCACGGTCCTTCTTGGCCTTGTCGGCGGCGCGCTCCTGCGCGAGGTGCTTCAGCTCGCCGGCCGTCGCTTCGATCGCGAGACCGCGCGGCAGGAGGAAGTTCTGCGCGTAGCCGTCGGCCACATCCTTCACCTCGCCGGGGCGGCCGAGACCGCGGACTTCGCGCTTCAGGATGACGCGCATCGCGGGCCCGGGTTAGGAGCCGGGCTGCTGCGAGGTGGGCTCCGCGAGCTGGCCGTTCTGCTCGCTCTTGCGAAGCTCCATCTCCCACGCGAGGACCGACGCCGCGACGGCGATGATGCCCATCAGCGTGAGCGCGCCGACGATCGCGAGGAGCGCCTCGATAGCGCCGAAGACGCCGCCGCCGGAGTCGCGGTCACTCATCGCCGCTCTCCTTCTTTCTCATTCGTTCCAGCGTAGCGCGAAGCTCGGACGCCCGGCCCTGCAGGAGGGACCCCGCGCTCTCGAGATCGCGCGAGAGCGTGTCCTGATGCATCGCGATCTTGGCCATGTGCTCCTCGACGACATCCGCCGGCGCGTTCCGGAGGAACCAGTCGAGCCCGAGGATGAGGACGGCGAGGTCATCCATCTGACCGATGACCGGGATGAAGTCGGGGATGATGTCGAGGGGGAACGCGAGATACGCCGCGATGCCGCCGAGCACCGCCTTCTGCCCCATCGGTACCCGCGGGTCGCGCGCGAGGGCCCAGACGAGACGCGCGTAGGTCGGGATCTGTTTCGCGGTCTCGACGGCCTCGGCCATGTTGCGTGGGCGACGGATGCCTCTAGCCACCGTGTACCTCCCCTTGCGGGAATCGTGCCCGCAGCGCGGCGACGGCCGCGGACGCCGCGGCGTCGCGATCGGCCGCCCAGAGCGAGATGAGATAGTGCGCCTTCCCCTCGGACACGCTGCGCAGCTCGGCCGTCGGCTTGGGGTCGCCGGCGAGCCCGTCGATCTTCTCGAGCGCGGTGCGGATCTCGTCGGCGCCGATCGGCTTCTCCTTGTCGTCGACGATCAGCCAGAGCGTCGCGCGGCGCGTTGGGAATCGCGTGAGGTTGGTCACGGCGCTCGTCATGAAGATGCCGTTCGGGACGATGACTTCGCGACCGTCGACCGTCTTCAGCATCGTCGTCCGGAACGCGATCTCCTCGACCACCCCGGTCTGCCCGCCGATGTCGATGGTGTCGCCGATACGGAACGGACGCTCGACCAGGACCCACACGCCGGCGAAGAAGTTCTTCAGGATGTCCTGCA
>DASQIF010000151.1:0-7331 GCA_035631715.1 Candidatus Acidiferrales bacterium | reverse complement strand
AGGAGAGCACCAGTGTACGAGTGGGGTACCCCGATCCCGGGGTCGCGGTTGCATCGCGAATGACCGCTATCCGCGCGAGCCCATCAGCGTCTTCACGATCTTGAGGTCCTTCACGAACGCGGCCATCTCGCGCGCGCGGTCGGCGTCATCGGCGCGCAGGATCGACGACGGATGGACCGTCGCGACGACGCGCGGCGCGACCGGTGAGGAGCGCAGCCGTCCGCGCTCCGCGGTGACGCGGAACTTCGGGCCGAGGAGCGCCTGGGCCGCGGTCGCTCCGAGCACGACGACGAGATCTGGACGGACGAGCCGCAGCTCGAGCTCGAGCCAGTGTCGGCACGCCGCGATCTCGGCGCCGTTGGGCTTCTCGTGGAGGCGGCGCTTTCCGCGCGCGCGCCACTTGAAGTGCTTCACCGCGTTCGTGACGTAGACGCGGCGGCGATTTATGCCCGCCGCGACGAGGCCCTCATCGAAGATGCGACCCGCGGGACCCACGAACGGCGCGCCCTGCTTGTCCTCCTGATCGCCCGGTTGCTCGCCGACGAAGATCACGTCGGCGCTCCGCGGGCCCTCGCCGAAGACGGTCTGCGTCGCGTGCGCCCAGAGGTCGCACGCGCGGCAGCGCTTCGCCGCGTCCGCGACCGCACGCAGCGACCGGTCGTTCTCGGGCTGTGGATAACTCGGTGCGCTCATCGATGGAGGTCGCGCGCCGCGGATGCCTCATGCACGCTTGCCCGGCGACCCAGGTGACGCGGACACGCGCTCGCCCATTTCGATGCCGCGCAGTCACCACATTTACGGAGCGTCGTGGTTAGATACACGTCGTCACACGACCGTTACAGGGGAGGCGAGTTGTATGACGCTCATTCAATTCCGGTGTCGCGCGCCACGCCATCTCACACACGCATCGCGTGTCGGAACGATCGTGATGCGACACGGCACCGCGGCCTTCTGCCCCGCGGATGTCGTCGATGACCGGCATGTCTGGCAAGCGACGGGCGGCGTCGCACTCGAAGACGTCCTGACGACGCAGGTCGAGCGATGGGAGGACGGAGATGTCGACCAGAGTCAGCGAGCCCGGCACGTACCGCACGACGACGGGGATCCTCGTCCATTCGCGGGAACTCGCTGACGGCTCGATACAGATCGAGCCCGAGGACGGCGCAGCGCACGGTCGTCTCGTCGGCGAGGAGCTCGTGAAGCTCTCCGACGATCCGAACTGGCCCGACATCACGCCGTCGGTCTCGGATCCGTTCCTCTTCGCCGACTAGCTCTTCTTCCGGCTGCGGCTCTTCGTCTCGCCCTTCTTGCGGCGCGTCTTGTTCGTGGTCGCAGCCGCGATCCGCTTCGCGACCTTCGTCGAGCGTCCGCGCTTCATCTCGCTCCGCTTGATGTGCTCGTACTGGCGCGTGCGCTTCCTGCTCTTCACCCCGCGTAGCGGCATGTGATCACCTCCGATCCGCGCTCGCTGCATTTCCTCTTCCACCAGCGCCACGAATTCGCGTTCCGCGTCGCGCCATCGCGGCAGAGATCGCGCGCGGTCGCGAGCGCGCGCCGCGAGCCGGCGACGTAGCCGGGGGTCGGCGACGCGTTCGAGCGCGCGAGCGAGCGCGCGGACGTTCGACGGCGGAATGAGGAGCCCCGCCCGACCGACGATCGCGCGCAGCGCGGGGAGGTCGGACGCGATGACCGGCGTGCCGTGCGCGATCGCCTCGGACGCGGCCATGCCGTAACCCTCCGACCGCGACGGCACCGCGACGACGTCAGCGTCGGCGTACGCGCGGGCGAGCGCGGCGCCACGCAGCGGGCCGCGAATCACGATCGCGCCGTCAACTCCCGCCAGAGCGTGACGGACCGCCCGCGCATACGCCGCGTCCTGCGCGTCACCGACGAGCTCGAGGCGCACGCCATCCATGCGTGCGACGGCGCGCGCGAGGACGTCAATCCCCTTCGCGCGGGACCAGTTCGCGACGCAGAGCACGCGCAGCCGACCGTCACGCGATCGGCGGCGCACGCGCGGCACGCGGTCGCTGCCGGGCGTGATCACGCGAACACCTGGCACGCCGATGTCGCGCGCGAGCGCGGCGCTCACCGCGACGACGCGATCGGCGCGGGCGAGGACGCGCCGAGCCGCGGCGCCCGACACGCGCATGTGTGCGAGCGCGATCACGCGCCCCCGAACCGCGTCGAGCGCTTCACCGACGGCGGCGAAGGCGATGCTGTCGACGATCACGACACGCGGGCCGCGGTCCAATGCGCGAGTGACATCGGCCGTGCCGGCGCGCACGAGCGCGACCCGGATGCGTGCCCGCCGAAGCGCGCGCAGCACGTACGCGTTGTAGATGTTCCCGCCGGTGAGACGGCGCGGATCTCCCGCCGTGAGGAACAGGACGCTACGCGTACGTGAGGAGGACCTGGACGACGTCATCGGGCTGTCCATCGACGAGCGCGTACGCCTCGGCAGCACGCGTGTACGGGAACCGATGCGTGACGAGCGGCGTGAGCTCGAGCTCGGAGAGCAGCGAGACGGCGTAGGCGGTCCGGCGCGCCCGGTCCCACCGCGGCGCGAGCCCGGGGTCGACCGCGCCGACCTGCGACGACACCAGACGCAGGCGCGCGCGATGGAAGCGTCCGCCGAGATCGAGGCTCACCGGCTTGGTGCCGTACCACGACGCGACCACGATCGTGGCCTGGAACGCGGCCACGTCGATGGCGCTCTGGAGCGCGCGCGGGTTGCCGCTGACCTCGATCGCGAGGTCCGCCCCCCGCCCTCGGGTGACGTCACGGATCGCGGTCGCGGCATCGTCGGGCGCGACCGCGACGTGCGCGCCGATGCGGAGCGCGAGCTCGCGTCGCCGCGCGACGGGCTCGACCGCCACCACGGTGACACCCGCGCGACGGAGCAGCTGCGTCACGAGGAGACCCACCACGCCCTGCCCGAAGACCGCGACCACATCACCGGTGCGCGGGTGAGCGTCGAGCAGGATGTTGACCGCGGTCTCGGTGTTCGCGAAGAACACCGCGCGCAGCGGATCGAGGCCGCGCGGCAGTCGGACGACGCTCGCTGCTGGGACGACGTACTCGTCCTGGTGCGGGTGGTGGACGAAGACGGTATCGCCGACGAGCAGGTCGTCGACGTCGGCGCCTATGGCAGCGACTCGGCCCGCGCTCGCGTATCCGAACTTGATCGGGAACGCGTACGAGCCATCCAGCGTGGGGAGGTCGAGCGCGAGATCGCGCGGCGCCTCGCCGCGATACACGAGCATCTCGGTCCCGTGAGAGAGCGCCGACGCCAGCGCGCGGACGCGCACATCGTTCGCGCCCACTTCGGACGGGCCTTCGGGTCGGAGCTCGACCTCCCGCTCGCGAGGGAACCACACCCCGGTGGGCACTTACGCGCTCTGCTGCAGCTGCTCGGCGGCGGCGCGCTCGGGCTCGCCGTCGAAGATCACATCTTCGCCGCACGGGACGAACCGAGCGGAACGGAAGGTGATCGAATCGCGCAGCCGCTCGATGCCGAGATCGCCGACGGCCTCGACGCCCTCGCCGAGGACTTTGGGCGCGATGCAGACCATGAGGCGATCCGCGAGGCCCGCTCGCAGGACCGAGGTGATGATCCCGCGACCGCCCTCGACGAGGATGGAGCCGATGCCATCGCCGTGCAGCCGCTCGAACAGGGCCGGCAGATCGACGCGGCCGCCCGGATCGCGCGGCACGCGCACGGCCTCGGCCCCCGCGTCGCGAAGACGGTTCATCCGGATCGCCGCCGCGGCGTCGGTCGTCGCCACGATGGTGCGTGCGGTGCGATCGGTCAACACGTTCGCGTCGATCGGCGTGCGCAGTGTGCTGTCCACGATGACGCGCGTCGGCGATGTGCCTTCGACGAGACGGACGGTAAGGAGCGGGTCGTCCTTCAGCACGGTCCCGATGCCGACCAGCACCGCGTCATGACTCGCGCGCAGCTCGTGCGCGAGACGCAGGCTCGCCTCGCCGCTCACCCACTTCGCGTCTCCGGTGCGCGATGCGATGCGGCCGTCGATCGTTTGCGCGTAGTGGACCGTCACGCGCGGCAGCGTGGACGCCGCCGGTCTTGCCGCGCGGTCGATCGCCTCGAGCAGGTGACCCATGCGCCGCTGCTTGGTACGGAGGTACGGGAGGCTGACCGGGTTGGGCGAGGTCTCGAGCGGCACGCGCTCGACGACCTCGATGCCGTGAGCGCGCAGCGCCTCGATCTTCGCCGGATTGTTCGTCATCACGCGAGCGCGGCGCACGCCGAGCCGCCGGAGCACCGCCGCCGCCGACGCCCAGTCGCGCGCGTCGATCGGTAGCCCCAGCGCGACATTCGCGTCGACCGTGTCGAGCCCGTCGTCCTGCAGCGCGTACGCACGGATCTTGTCGAACAGACCGATCCCCCGACCCTCGTGGCGCAGGTACAGGAGGACTCCACGGTCGGTGCGGCCGATCTGCTCGAGCGCGGACGCCAGCTGGTCGCCGCAGTCGCATCTAAGCGAACCGAGGGCCTCGCCCGTAAGACATTCGGAGTGCATGCGCACCAGGACGGGCGACCACGTGCGGACGTCCCCGTGGATGATGGCGACGACCTCGGCCTCACTGGGCGGCAGGCGGTAGACGGCGATCCGGAATCGGCCGAACCGCGATGGCAGCGCCGCCTCCGCGCGATCGGGAGCGGTCAAGTCGAGACGCCGAACGGTCACGCCGTTCGATGAAGCAAGGCCCGCGCCGGATGAGGCGGCGTCACCGGACGAGCGAGCCGTCGTTGGCACCCCCTGTGCATCCGGCCGTGCAAAGAGGGCTTGGAATGAAGCATGACGAAGAGCCTCGCAAGGTCCTGGTGATCGATGACGACGACGAGCTTGCTGGGGTCGTCCGTCAGGTCCTGCGGGACGCCGGCTACTCCGTGGCGACCGTGCGTCACGGCGCGGCCGCTCTCGATCTCATGCAACACATCGCGCCCGACCTGATCCTGCTCGACCTCGCGATGCCGATCATGGACGGCTGGTCGTTCGTCCGTCAGTACCGCCGTACCGCGAGGAAGGGCGCGCGCATCGTTCTCCTCACGGCCAACGGCGCGGCCCCCGACATCGCGCGATCGCTCGAGGTGGACGGCTACATCGTCAAGCCGTTCTCGATCGACGATCTGCTGGCGAGCGTCGCGCGAGAGCTTCCGGCGCGTGAGCTCCAAGAACACTAGGCCGCGGCGGGTCGCTCCGCGCTCTCATCCTCAGCGGCTGGTTCGAGCGAGCGGTCCCCTGGCCCGACGATCTGCAGGGCGTAACGGACGGATTCCTCGACGCGTTTCATGGGATCGCGCGGGTCCAGGTCCATGTCGTCCCTCCGTTGGATGTACCAGAAGAGGCTGCAGGATTCTGGCCGGGAATGCGCCGCGGGCGCGCTACGGCGTGCGGTTCGGCTTGCCGTTGCCGTTCGCGGGAACGGCGGGACGCTCGGCGCGTTGCGATCTCTTATGGGCCGGCGGATTCGGATCGGCCTCATCGACGATCGCCTTCTCGCGCTCGATCTCGTCGAGGTCCTCTTCCTCCGCTTCCATGAACTCTTTGCGCGCGCGTGGCGTCGCGCGAATGAGCTCGTCGAGCTTGAGATGTAGTGCGCGCGAGTCGCGGTTCTGTGTGTTCTGGATCAGGAAGACCATGAGCGTCGTTATCAAGGTCGTGACCGTGTTCGCTATCAATTGCCAGGTATCCGAGAAGCCGAAGATCGGCCCGGTGACGAGCCAGACCCCGATCGCCGCGACCGCAAGCATGAACACCCACGGTGATCCGGACATGTCGGCCACACGCTGACTGAAGCGCGAGAAGAGATGGCCGATCCCGTGAGGTGGAAGCTTGTTCTCAGGCTTGAGTTCATGCTGCTGACGTGTCGTGCGCTGTGCCATGTGAGGACTTTCGGCAAACCCCGTGCCAGCGGGGGTGCGAGCAAGCGCGCGTCTACGCCGGCAGACGCACCGCCTTCTGTTTGAAGTCCTTCCACGGGTCAGCCTTGGCCGCGCGCTTCGCGAACGTACGCACGTTGAAGCGCGTCGGGTCGAGGCGCGGCGTCACCTCGTCCCAGTCGAGCGGCGTCGACACCGGCGCGCGCGGACGGCGGCGCACCGAGTACGGCGCGACGATGGTCTGGAGATACGCATTCCGGAAGGGGTCGGCATACACGCGCGCGCCGCGCTCCTTCTTGCGCCACTCCATCGTCACGAGGTCGGGTTCTCGGCGCGCGAGTTCCTCGCCGATGCGAACGGCGAACGCGGTGACCTCGTCCTGCGACTGATCCGCGCGGAGCGGCACGAAGACATGGAGGCCGCGGCTGCCCGAGGTCTTCGGGAACGAGACGAGCCGGGCCTCGTCGAGGATCTTGTGCAGTGCGAGCGCGGGCCGGATCACGTCGGCGAACTCGCCGCTGGTGGGATCCAGATCGAAGGCCAGCCAGTCCGCCGACCGCATCGTCTTGACGCGCGAGTTCATGACGTGCATCGCGATGCAACCCACGCGCACCAGACCGAGCATGGCGTCGAGCGTGCCGCCCACGAGGTAGTTCACGTCCTTCCCGGTGCTCTCGGCGCGCAGCGTGAGTCGCGGTGCGTCGACGGGGATGTTGCCGACCGGGAAGTTCTTTCGATAGAAGCATCCGCCAAGCATCCCGTCGGGGCAGCGCTCGGCGGTGAGCGGACGATCGCGCATCCAGGGGAGGATGAGCGGCGAGATCGCGTGATAGAAGCGGGCGATGTCGCCTTTGGTCAGGCCCTCATCTGGCCACCACACCTTGTTCGCGTTCGAGATCATCACGCCGCCGATCACGGCGCCGTCTGTTACTCGCGTCTCGACCATGTGACCTCCCGCGGCTTCTTGTCGCTCCGCAGACCGAGGAACGCGGGCTGGCGCAGCTTCCCGTCCGAGGTCCATTCCTGATAGGCGATCTGCGCGACGAGCTCAGGCTCCGTCCAGGTCACGTCGCGGATGCGCGGGGCCGGGTCGAACGGCGGATCCGCCGTCTTGATCCGGCGCAGCTTCGCGCCGAGGTCCCGCAGCGTCTCGGCGGTGTAGCCGGTGCCCACTTTGCCGACAAAACGAAGATGGCCGCCATCGAACATCCCGACGAGGAGCGCGCCGAACTCCGCGCGCGCGCCCTCCGGCGGCGTGTAGCCGCCGATGACGAACTCGGACTCGCCGCGCACCTTCACCTTGCGCCACGCCCGCGAGCGGATCCCGGGCTCGTAGACCGAGCCGCGCTCCTTCGCGATGACGCCCTCCCAGCCCTTCTCGCGCGCGGTCGCGAGCGCCCGCTCGCCGCCCGCGCGCAGC
>DASQIF010000150.1:0-2133 GCA_035631715.1 Candidatus Acidiferrales bacterium | reverse complement strand
GCGCCCCCCCGCGGACCGGCGTGACGCCCGATCTCGTGTGCCTCGGGAAGATCGTGGGCGGCGGGCTGCCCGTCGGCGCGTACGGCGGATCGCGCGCGCTCATGTCGGGCGGCGCGCCGCTGGGGCCGGCGTACCAGGCGGGCACCCTCTCCGGGAATCCGCTCGCGATGGCCGCCGGCATCGCGACGCTCGACCTGCTCGACGACGCCGCGTACGCGCGCCTCGAGGTGGCCGGCGCGGCGCTCGCGCTCGGCCTGACGCGCGCCGCCACCCGCGCCGGCGTGGGCGCTCGCGTGCAGCGCGTGGGCTCGCTGCTGACGCTGTTCTTCACCGAGCGCGCGGTGCGCAACGAGGACGACGCGCGCTCGTCCGACCTCGTTCGCTTCGCCGCGTTCCATCGCGCCATGCTCCGCCGGGGCATGCTCCTGCCGCCGTCGCAGTTCGAGTGCCTCTTCCTGTCCCTCGCGCACACCGACGCCGACATCGACGCGATCGTCGCGGCCGCCGCGTCGTCATTCGAGGAGATCCGATGAACGAGCTCTACCGCTACCTCACGCTCGCCGTGACACCGGAGTGGCGGCGCCTCGACGAGCGCGAACGCGCCGCGCAGAAGCGCGAGTTCGCCGGCGCCGCGACGCGGGAAGGCGTGAACGTGCACGCGTACTCGCTCGTCGGCACGCGGGCCGACGCGGACCTCTTGCTGTGGTGCGTCGCGGAGGAGCTCGAGCTGCTGCGCGAGCTCGAGGCGCGCCTCGCCGCGACATCGCTCTGGACCTACGCGACACGGCCGTACGCGTACCTCGCGGCGCGCCGGCGCTCGCCGTACCTGGGCGACCACGCGCACGCGGAGAGCGAGCACGCGCGCGGGACCGCGGGGCCGGTCGGCGACAAACCGTACGTCGTCGTGTACCCGATGACGAAGAAGCGCTCGTGGTACGCGCTGCCGCACGAGGAGCGGACGCGGATCATGGGCGCCCATTTCGCCGTCGGCCACGGCTATCCCGACGTCCGCATCCACACCGGCTACAGCTTCGGCATCGACGACAACGAGTTCGTCGTCGCGTTCGAGGTCGACGATCCGCGCCGCTTCGTGGCGCTCGTCGCCGACCTGCGCGAGACCGAGTCGTCCTCCTACACCGAGCGCGAGACGCCGATCTTCGTCGGCGCCGCGATGCCGCTCTCGCGCGCGCTCGACGAGATCGACGGCGCCGCGGTGCGCGCGACGGCGTGACGGAGCCGCTCATCGTCCGCGCGCTGCGCCGCGAGCCCGTGGAGCGGACGCCGGTCTGGTACATGCGTCAGGCCGGGCGCTGTCTTGCGGAATACCGCGCGCTGCGCGAGCGCTACGGGATCCTGGACATGGCGCGGACGCCTGAGCTCTGCGCGCGCGTGACGCGCATGCCGGTCGAGCGTCTCGGCGTCGACGCCGCGGTCCTGTACGCCGACATCATGCTGCCGCTCGACGGGATGGGCGTCCCATTCCACATCAAGCCCGACGTCGGTCCGATCGTCGAGCGCCCGGTGCGCAGCGCCGCGGACGTCGCCGCGCTCCGCGTCATCGCGGCCGAGGAGGCGACGCCGTATCTCTTCGAGACGATCCGCGCGCTGCGGCGCGATCTCGATCCCGAGGTCGCGCTCATCGGCTTCTGCGGCGGGCCGTTCACGCTCGCGTCCTATCTCATTGAAGGTGGGCCCTCACGCGATCACGCGCGCACCAAGGCCATGCTCATCGCCAATCCGGACCTCTGGTCGCGCCTCATGGACACGCTCACCGAGGTGCTCGTCCGGTACCTGCGCGCGCAGATCGATGCCGGGGTGGACGTGGTACAGGTCTTCGACTCGTGGGCCGGTGCGCTCGGCACGACCGACTACGAGCGCGCGGTGTTGCCGTGGTCGCGGCGGCTGTTCGCGGCGCTATCTCACGCCGGCGTCCCGCGCATCCACTTCGCGACCGGGAACCCGGCGCTCCTCCCGCTGCTCGCCTCGGTGGAGTGCGAGGCGGTGAGCGTCGACTGGCGCGCGCCGCTCGACGACGCGTGGCGCGCGATCGGCGACAAGGCGATCCAGGGGAACCTCGAGCCGGCGGTGCTCCTCGCGCCCTGGGAGATCGTCGAGGCGAGGGCGCTCGACGTG
>DASQIF010000149.1:0-22983 GCA_035631715.1 Candidatus Acidiferrales bacterium | reverse complement strand
GCCCGCCCGCGGCTGGGTCGTGGCCGTGCCGCAGTCGAGCGAGATCGGCGCCACGCCCGATGCGTACACCTGGAACGACCGCGAGCGCGTCGCGACGGAGCTCGATCTCCACTTCGACCGCGTGAAGCGAGCGACGGAGGTCGATGCATCGCGCATCGTGCTCGCCGGCTTCTCGATGGGCGGCGCGCAGGCGATCGCGCTCGCGCTCGCGAAGCGGTTCACGCTCCGCGGAGTCATCGCGATCGCGCCGTGGCTGCCGACGATCGTCGAGGCGACCGCGCTCGCCGAGACCGCGAGCAAGATGCTCCGCGCGTACGTCGTCATGGGTGACGGCGATCCGTCGGTGGCCGGCGCGCGCGATCTCGTCGCGATGCTGCAGGGCCGGGGCATGCGCGCGAAGCTCGACGAGCGTCCGGGGCTGGGGCACGACTATCCCGAGGACATGGATGCGACGCTCGTCGCGGCGCTCGACTTCGTGACGAAATAGCATCCGCCGCCGTGGACCGCTCGACGCGCATCTTGCTCATCGCGCTCGTCGTCGCGTACATCCCGGGAACGCCGGGGCTCGGCGTCGATACGCGCGACCAGACGGCCGCGCCGGCGTTCCTCGGTTACGTCTACGGCGCGGCGTTCTTCGCGCCGATCGTCGCGCTCGCGGCGTCGTGGAAATGGCCGGTGCCGGCGCGCTGGCTCGCGCTCCTCAGCGGCGCGGTCGCGATCGTCCTTCCAGGGCTCGACCTCACCGGCGTGCTCGCGGGTCCGCCGCCGGCCGGCATGATCGTGCTCAACGCCATCCTCATCGTGCTCGGCGTCGCGATCGTGCTACGGCAGCGCGATCCCGAAGCGCACGTCGCCCGAGAGGGGCGTCGTCTTACCTGACGGATCGACCAGCGCGAGGCCCGCGGCCGTCTTGATGACCGCGGCCGTCCCGTCGAAGCGCCAGCACACGATGCCGAACACGTCGCCCGGCGTCTGCACGAGCGCGCGGCTGTTCGTCTGCGGGTCCCAGAAGATGAGCTGCCGGTCGAGCACCACGCCGAGCTGACCGCCGAACGGGCGCCCGAGCGCGGACACGCTCGCGTTCGCGACCAGGCCGTGCGTCTCGAGGATGAAGCCGGGATCGTCCGCGCGGAACGTCCGCAGCGTCGAGTCGAGGAGCGACGGGATCATCACCCAGCGCCCGTCGCCGCTGACCGCCGGCGCCTCCTGCCACTTCCGATCGGCCGGCAGGGAACGCTCCTCCGGCTTGTCGGTCCCGCGGATGACGATGTATTCGCGCGCCGTGCCAGGGACGACGCCGAGCGCCGTCACCAGATCGCCGCCGAGGCGATCCCACTCCATCGGACGCAGCTGCATCGCGTCGAACCGCGCGAGGTCCTTCGGCGCCGCGCTCGCCGCGCCGAGGTCGATGGTGCGCAGCGCCGCGTGCGCGGGGGCGCCGCCCTCGGTGACGAGCTCGGTCTCGGCCGAATAGAGGAGACCGCTGCCGTCGATAGACCAGGTCATCGCGCCGCCTCGCTCGCCGGTCGGGAGCGTGAGTATCCGACGCGTCGTGGCCGGGTCCCTGACGTCGAGCAGACGCAGCTCCGCCGGCGTGTTGCGCGTCCATCCGGCGACGAGATTTCCCTCGGGCGAGACCGCGATGTTCACCAGATCGAACGACCCGAGCGCGGTCGGGCTGTCCTCGCGACGGACCGTGTAGCCCGTACCGGTCGCGACGATGAACCCGTAGTGGCCGGTCAAGGATGCGTGCGTCGGCGCAGGCGACGGCGTGGGGATGACGAACTCGGTCGGGAGCGGCGGCGTCGGCGTCGCGGCGGGTGCGAGCGGGTTGCATGCGACGAGCAGCAGCGCGAGCGCGGCGAGGCGTCTCACGACGCGAGTATCGCGGGGGCTAGTCCTCGGCGGTCGCGGTGCTGATCGCGAGCGGCGCGGGCTCGGCGGCGACGGCCGTCGCATGCTCCGTGACGGGGAAGAGCATGCGCGAGAGCGAGAGAGGCACCAGGCCGATGGCGACGACCGCGCCGACCAGATACAGCGCCGGGATGCCCGCGGCCGCCGCGAACGCGGATCCGACGAGCGGTCCCACGCCCCATCCGAGGTTCTGCGCCGCGGCGAGCGCGCCGAACGCGCGTCCCTCGCCGCCGCGCGGCGCTCCGGCGCGCGTGAGCACGGCGACCGCGCTCGTCACCGCGGCGATGCCGACGCCGGTGACCGTGCGCAGCGCGAGGTACGCGACCGCGTCCGGGATGAGCGCCTGCGGAACGAGCGAGACGCCGAAGATCGCGAGCCCGGCGACGAGCAGCGCGCGCGGATCGTGCCGGTCGGCCCAGCTGCCGAGGATGGGCATCGCGATCGCCGCGGTGAGCGCGACGAGCGCGAGCGCGAGACCGATCGTGAGCTCGACGGTGAGCCACGACGGGCGCGCGAGGTCCTGCATGTAGATGGCGGTGAGCGCGACCGTGCCCGAGCCGACGATCTGCACGACCGATCCGACCACGAGCGGCCCGCGCAGCGACGGCCAGGAGAACGGCGTCACGATGTCGCTCGCGAGCCCCCGTATGCCGCGGCCCTCCGTCTGCGGCGCGACCGGCACGTCCTCGACGAACGCGATCGTGATGATCGTGCAGATGCCGAGGACGACGGCGCCGACGAGGAACGACGAGCGGAGGCCGATCGTCGCGACGGCGATGCCGCCGAGCACCGGGCCGGCGAGGTTGCCGAGCTGGATCGCGGTGTTGAGCAGGCCGATCGAATAGCCGGTGCGCTCTTTCGGCGCGATGCCCGCGATGAGCATCCAGCCGGCGGTCTGCGTGCCGGTGAGCGCGCCCTGGAGGACGCGAATGACCGCGAGCTGCGCCACGTTCGTGACGGCCGCCTGCAATCCGGTGAGGATCGCGCCGGCCCCGATCGACCGGATGAGCATCGTCTTGCGGCCGAAGCGGTCGGCGGCGAGGCCCCAGATCGGCGAGACGACGGCCATGACGATGCCGGAGAGGCCGATCGCGAGCCCGGTCCAGAGCGCGAGCTCACCGCGGTCGGTGACGCCGAGCTCCTGGATGAGGAGCGGCAGGAACGGGAACGCGAAGTTGAAGCCGACGAGCACGGCGACCTGGGTCGCGGCGACGACGTGGACGGTGCGCTGCCAGCGCGGATGTGCGTCGGTCGAAGGCATCGGGGCTTCTATTGTCGCAACTGCACGCGCGCGACGACTGTGATCTACATCACGCATGTCAGACGCGCGTCGTACCCTGCGGTCAGATGATCCTGCATCGCGACCAGCTCGCTGGGCTCGCGGTCGTGATGCTCGGGAGCTTCGTCGCCGCGCTCGACGCCAGCATCGTCGCGACGGTCATGCCCACCGTCATCGGCGAGCTCGGCGGCATCGACCGGTACGCGTTGGTCTTCTCCATGTACCTCCTCGTCTCCACCGTCGCAACCCCGGTGGCCGGACGGCTCGCCGACGTGCTCGGCCGCACTCCCATCTATGTCGGCGCGATGGTCGTGTTCGTCGCCGGCTCCGTCGGCGCGGGTCTCTCGGCGGATATGACTCAGCTGATCGTGGCGCGCGCGGTCCAGGGCCTCGGCGCGGGTGCGCTCCTGCCGGTGGGCATGACCATCGTCGGCGACCTCTTCGACGCTCGCGGCCGCGCCCGCGTGCAGCCGGTGTTCAGCACGATGTGGCTGTCCGGCGCGCTCGTCGGACCGGTCGCCGGCGGTCTGCTCACGCAGACGGTCTCGTGGCGTTGGGCGTTCCTGGTCAACGTCCCGATCGGCGCCGCCGCGGTCGCGGTGCTGCTGTTCGTGTACCACGAGCACCGGGAAGGCCTCGACGAGCGCATCGATTGGCTTGGCGCCGCGGTGCTCACGATCGCGAGCGGCGGCCTGCTATTCGCGCTCAACGGGCTCGCACCAGCCGCCGGCGCCCTCGCCGCGCTCGTCGGATATCCGCTCTTCGTCATCGTCGAGCGCGCATCGGCCGAGCCGCTCTTCGATCTCGCCCTCGTGCGCAATGCCGCGGTCGGCGCGGGTATGGCGCTGAACGCGATCGTGGGCGTCATGGCCTTCGCCGTGAGCACGTACCTGCCCCCGTTCGTTCAGGGCGTTCTCGGGCGCACGCCGGTGGAGGCGGGGGCCGTCGTGTTCGCGACGAGCGTGGGCTGGTCGAGCGGCGCCGTCGTGAACGCGTTCGTGCTCGAGCATCTCGGACCGCGACGCACGGCGCTCTGTGGCACGCTGTGCTGGGCCATCGGGAGCGCGCTCTTCGTCTCGTTCGACGCCGGGACGGTGCTGCCGTTCGCGGTCCTCGCCACGGCGACGTTCGGGCTGGGCATGGGTCTCACCGCCTTCCCGGTCGTCGTGGCATCGCAGAGCGCTGTCGGTAGCTCGCGGCGCGGCGTGGTCACGAGCGTGGTCCAGTTCGCGAACAACATGGGCGCGTCGATCGGCGTGGCAGCGCTCGGCGCGGTGCTGCTTGCCTCGCTCGACGGCAACGCCAGAGCGGTGCAGGCGGTCCTCGATCGATCGCAGCGAGCGGCGCTCGATCCCGCGACGGAGTCGACGCTCGCGGCGACGCTCGACACAGGCGTGCACAGCGTGTACCTGATCATGGTCGGGCTGTCCGTTGTCGGCGCACTCCTCGCGCACCGGCTGCCGGCGGCACTCGCCGACGCGCCGGAATAGTTACCCGGTGCGGACGAACACCGTCTTCGGCACCGTGTACTTGAGGTAGCCCGCCTCGCCCACGCCGCTCTTCTTGTGACCGACGGCCGGCGACTCGGACATCGCGGGGCTGTAGTAGCCGTTCACGTAGATCTGGCCGGCGTCGATGCGTCCCGCGACGCGCAGCGCGCGCTGGATGTCCTTCGTCCAGACCGCGCCGGCGAGCCCGAACTCCACATCGTTCGCGAGCGCGAGGGCCTCGGCCTCGTCGCCGAACTCCATGACCGCGAGCACCGGTCCGAAGATCTCCTCGCGGGCGATGCGCATCTGCGCCGTCACGCCGTCGAAGACCGCGGGCGTGACGAAGTTGCCGCGCGCGAGCTTCGGATCGCTGGGCACTTCGCCCCCATAGAGCAGGCGCGCGCCCTCCTTCTTCCCGATCCCGATGTACTCGAGGACGCGCTGCTGCTGCTTTCGTGAGACGAGCGGTCCGAGCTCGGTGGCCTCATCGATCGGGTCGCCGAGCGTCATCGCCTTCACCTTCTCGACGACGCTCGCGACCATCGTGTCGTGGATCGAGCGCTCGAGGAGCAGGCGCGAGCCGGAGACGCACACCTGACCGTTGTTGCTGTAAGCGGCGATGACCGCCCACATCGCGGCCGCGCCGAGGTCGGCGTCGCCGAAGACGATGTTCGGGTTCTTGCCGCCGAGCTCGAGGCCCACGCGCTTCAGACCGGGCGCCGCCAGCTCCATCACGTGCTTGCCGGTCTCGACGCTGCCGGTGAGGTCGACCATGTTCACGCCGGGATGTGAGAGGAGCGCGTCGCCGACCGTCGAGCCCGGTCCGGTGACGATGTTGACCACACCGTCGGGCAGCCCGGCCTCGGCGAAGATCTCGCCCAGCGCGAGGACGCTGAGCGTCGATTCGACGGACGGCTTCAGCACGCAGGTGTTCCCGGTGCAGAGGATCGCCGCGAGCTTCTGACTCGCCGACACCGCCGGTCCGTTCCACGGGATGACCTCGGCGACCACGCCGACGGGCTCGTAGATGCGGTAGTTGAAATGCATCCCCGACGCGACATGGACGGTCTGCTCTGAGATGTCGCGGGCCTTTCCCGCGAAGTACTCCCACGCGAAGATGCCCTGTTGCAGGTGGCCGTAGCCACCTGCGATGGGCTTTCCCATGTCCATGGCCTCGAGGTACGCGAAACGATCCCGCTCGCGCTCGAAGAGCCGCGCGATCTTGGACAGGATCTGCGCGCGCTCGTTCGGGGTCATGCGCGGCCAGGGGCCCTGATCGAAGGCCGCCCGCGCGGCGCGCACCGCGGCATCGACGTCGTTCGCCGACGCCTCGGCGATCGTGGTCAGCGGCTCGTTGGTGAACGGACTCGTCACCGTGAAGCTCTTGCCGCTCGAGCCGGTCCGCGGCTTCCCACCGACCAGCATCGGACGCGGGCCGGCCTCGATCCACTTCGGATCCTTCTTGATCATCGCGACACCCCTTCGCTAGACCGAGCCCTGATAGAGCGCGGGGGCGCTCCCCAGCGGCGGCGGCACCTGATATGGATAGCGCTCGGCCACGTCCGGCGCAGGCTCGACGCCGAGCCCGGGCCCGTCCGGCGGGCGCAACGTCCCGTCGACGATCGAGCGCGTCGAGACGCTCTCGGCACCGCGGAACGACGGGACGAGGTCGTCCATGCGCGCGCTCATCTCGAGCCATGTGAGCGTCGGCGCGCCCGACGCCGCGTGCAGATTCGCGGCGAGACCGATCGGCGTCGCCGCCGAGTGCGGCGAGAGGCGGACGTTGCGCGCGGCGGCCAGGGCGGCGATGCGCCTGAGCTCGGAGATGCCGCCGCACACGGCCGCGTCGGGCTGCCACACGTTCGCGAGCCCCTGCTCCGAGAGCTCCAGGAAACCGGACATGCCGAAGACGTGCTCGCCGTACGCGATCGGCACCGGCGAGGACGCCACGAGCTCGGCGAGACCGCGCGCGTCGTCGCGCGGACACGGCTCCTCGAAGAAGGCGACGCCGCGCTCGGCGAGGAGCGGGGCGATCCGGGCGGCGGTCTTCGGCGTGAACGCCTCGTTGCCGTCGATGAAGATCGCGACCTTCGGACCGAAGAGCTCATGCAGCTTCGCGAGTGTTGTGAGCTCGTCCTGCCACGCGGCGCCGAGGCGCACCTTCGCCGCCCGCACGCCCTTTGTGAGGAACGGCGTGAAATGGTCGCGATGGACCTCCGCGGCCCCTTGCGAGAGGAAGTTCCCGCCCGCGTAGACCGGGAGCGGCGTGCCGCTGCCGCCGAGGAGCTCGTAGATCGGACGATCCGCGAGCTTGCCGGCGATGTCCCACAGCGCGATCTCCACTCCGGAGAGGGCCTGCGACACGAGCCAGACCAGACCCTGCCGCCGGCGCAGCCAGGCGCGCGCGCGGGCGATGATCGGATCGGGTTGCTGTGGATCCTGACCGACGACGAAGCGCGCGATGGCCTCAGTGACGAGCGCGTCCGCGACCTTCGCGTACTCGCAGCCCCACGCGTCGGAGATCTCGCCGTACCCGGTGACGCCGGCGTCGGTGCTGACCTTCACCAGGCAGTGCGTGAGGAACGTCGGACCGAGCGGGTGTCCCGTTCCGCCGCGCGGCGGATCGAGCGGCACGCTGATCGGGATGGTCTCGAGCTTCGTGATGCGCGTCATGCGAGCGCTACGACCGCTCGGTCTCGTGCCAGTAGAGGACGCGCGACTGGATGATGCCGACGATCTCGGTGAAGATCACGCCGAGCGTCGTGAGGATCACGACGCCGCTGAACACGTCCGCCGTGCGGAGCGTGATGGCGGCCTCGGTCATCATGTGGCCGACGCCGTCACGTGCGCCGACGAGCTCTCCGACGACCGCGCCGATAAGCGCGAGGCTCACGTTGAGACGCAGCGCCGCGAAGAAATACGGCAGCGTGTTCGGGACGCGCAGGTGCCAGAAGATCTCGCGCTTCGACGCGTGCACGCTCTGGAAGAACTCGAGGGTGGCCGGATCGACCGCCCGCATGCCGGTGATGCAGTTCACCAGCACCGGATAGAAGGTCGCGAGGGCCGCGACGATCGCCTTCGGCATGATGGTGAAGCCGAACCAGATGATGAACACGGGCGCGACCGCGATGGTGGGCGTCGAGCGGATCGAGATGACGATCGGGTAGAGCGCCTGCTCGGCGAAGCGCGAGTTCGTCATCACGATCGCGATGAGCAGGCCGACGATCGTGCCGATGACGAGCCCCACGAGCGCCTCGAGGACCGTGACGTAGCTGTCGTAGAGGATGCCCTGCGCCGGCGCGCCGACGTACGTCGGCGGTACGAAGCCGGCCGAGAGCAGGCGCCAGAGCGTGCCGACGACCGCCGACGGCGCGGGCAGGAGGTACACCGGGATCGCGAGCAGGTCGACGATCGCCTCCCACAGCGCGAGCGCGATCGCGAGCGCCACGAGCGGTGGCAGCGCGTCGCCGGCGAAGCGGCGCAGCGCCGACGGGGGATGCGGACGGGGAGCATTAAGCGTCGTCGTCGCCGCGCTCATCGCGTGCCCACCGTGCGCATGGACTCGTGCCAGTAGAGCACGCGGCGCTCGCTCCAGTTCATGAACAGCGTGATCGCCACGCCTGTGATGGCGAGGAACACGATCGCGGCGAACATCGCCGGGATGTCCAGCGTGAGCGCGGTGTCGTTGATCACCTTGCCGATGCCGTTCTTCGATGAGAAGAGCTCACCGACGATCGCGCCCGCCAGCGCAAGATTCACGTTGACCTTCAGCGCGGCATAGAGATAGGGGAGCGTCGTCATCCAGCGCAGGCGCGTGAGGATCTCCCAGCGGCTCGCGCCGACGCTTTGAAAGAACTCGAGCGCGAGCGGATCTGCCGAGCGCAGGCCGGTGATGCAGTTCACGAGCACCGGGAAGAACGTGATGAGCGAAGCGAGAACGATCTTCGGCTGCAGCTCGTAGCCGAGCCAGATGCGCAGCAGCGGCGCGATCGCGACGAAGGGCACGAGCTTCAGGATGACCGCGAGCGGGAAGAGGCTCTTCTCGAGGGTGCGCCAGTTCGCCATGAGCACCGCACCCACGATCCCGACCGTCGTCCCGATGACCAGGCCGATCGCGGCCGCGGCGAGCGTGTAGGAGAACTCGTACGCGTAGCTCGGCAGCTCCTCCCAGAGACGTACCGCGATGCGGCTGGGGGCGGGCACGACGAACGCCGGTGTGTTCGTGAGGCGGATGTACGCCTCCCACAGCCCGAGGAACACGGCCATGCCGAACAGCGCCGGACCCAGGCCGCGCATGCGCGAGAGCACCGATCCGGCGGTGGTCGGGGACGCGAGCGGACGGGTCGCGGCGGCGGTGGTCACCGTGTGCTCATGCGCGAAGGAGATGCCGCAGCCGGTCGGCGAGCCGCACGAACTCCGGTGTCGACTCGACGTCCTCGTTGCGCGGCCGCGGCAGTGTGATGTCGATGATCTCGCGGATCTCGCCGGGTCGCGGCGACATGACGATGACGCGGTCGGAGAGAACGATCGCTTCGGGGATGCTGTGCGTGACGAAGAGCACGGTCTTGCGCGCATCGCCCCAGATGCGGAGCAGCTCGTACCGCATCCCGGCGCGCGTGATCTCGTCGAGGGCGCCGAAGGGCTCGTCCATCAGCAGGAGCGCCGGATCGAAGATGAGCGCGCGCGCGATGGCGACGCGCTGCTGCATTCCACCCGACAGCTGATAGGGATGCGCCTTCGCGAATTGCGCGAGCCCCACGAGCTTCAGGATCTCCTCGGTACTGCAGAGGCGGTCCGTGCCGGAGCCGCGGTTCAGCTCGAACGGCAGCTCGATGTTGTGCTCGACCGTGCGCCACGGCAGCAGCGCGGGCTGCTGGAAAACGAAGCCGATGTCCTTCGTGCGCTGGGCTTCCAGCGGCGACTGGCCGCGGACCTCGATGCGGCCACCGGTCGGCTCGATCAGACCGCCGATGATCCGCAGGAGTGTCGACTTGCCGCAGCCGCTCGGACCGATGAGCGTGACGAACTCCTGCTCGCGGATGTCGAGCGTAGCCTCGCGGATGGCTTCGACCGATCCGGTCTTCGTCATGAACGTCTTGGTCACGCGATCGACGGCCACATGCCCTCTCGCGTTGTGGGATGGCATCACGCTCCCCGAGACGGCGGCGACGGGCTGGGACATGGCGTTAGCGTAGAGTTAGCGCCGCGCGAACGTAAAGCCAGCGTCCTGCTGCGATGCGCGCGCGACCACATGTTGGGGGGATCCATGTTCACGAAAGCTCACCGGATGCGCCGGGTGTTCGGGTCCGACGGCCGCACCCTGATCGTCGCGATGGACCACGCCGGCTACATGGGACCCGTCGCGGGTCTCATCGATCCCGTCGCGACGGTGCGCGCGGTCGTCGCCGGTGGGGCGGACGCGGTCATGACCACGCTCGGCACGGCGCACCGCATCCTCGACGCACTTGATGGCCGCGGTCTCGTGCTCAGCGTCGACCTGCACGCACCCGACCCGCTCGCGGTCGTCGAGAATGCGGTCGCGCTCGGTGCGGATTCGCTGAAGACGCTCGCGTACTGGGGCACCGACGACCACGCCGGGTGGCGCAACCTCGGCCGTTACGGCGTCCTGTGCGACCGTTGGGGTCTGCCGTTCCAGGCCGAGGTCATCCCGTTCGGATTCGGCGCGACCGACAAGCACACCCCGGAGAACATCGCGATCGGTGCGCGCGTGGGCGCGGAGAGCGGCGCCGACTACGTGAAGGTGCAATACACCGGCGACCCGGACTCGTTCCGCCAGGTCTGCGAGGGCGCGGGCGTGCCGGTCATCATCCTGGGCGGCGCGCGCTCGGAGCGCCCGATCACCGGGCAGGTCGCCGACGCGATCCGCGCGGGTGGCGCCGGCATCGCGTTCGGCCGCAACATCTGGTCGGCACCCGATCCCGAGGCGATGACACGCGAGCTCGTCGGCGCGATCCACGGCGCAGGCGCGCGTGGGGCGCGCCAGCCGCAGGCGGTGCGCGCATGAGCGTGGCCACGGCAGCGCGCACCTACAACCGTGCCGTCATCACCGGCCCGAAGACGATCGTCATGGAGAACGTGCCTGTGCCGGCGATCGGGCCCGACCAGGTGCTCGTGCGGATGCGCGCGGCGGCGCTCTGCACCTGGGAGCAGCGCACCTTCGCCGGCAGCGACACCTTCTCGTATCCGCTCGTGGGCGGCCACGAGAACTCCGGCGTCGTCGAGGCCATCGGGTCGAACGTCGAGTTGAAGGTGAAGGTCGGCGATCAGGTGGCCCTCGCGGGCCTGAAGCGCTGCGGTCAGTGCTACAGCTGCCGCCGCGGCGTGCACAACCTCTGCGACAACGCGCGGAGCAAGCGCGTGCCGGGCGTCCCGTGGGGCCCGGGCGGCTTCGGCGAGTACGTCGTCGCCGAGGCCTACCAGGTCTACGGCGTCGGCCCCGTCGCATCGCCGCTCGAGGCCGCGCTCACCGAGCCCACCGCGTGCGTGATCCACGACATGAAGCGGCACCCCGTGCGCAACGGCGACGTCGTCGTCATCGTCGGCGCCGGGATCATGGGGCTGCTCCATCTCGTGCTCGCGAAGAAGACGCCGTGCACGGTCATCGTGAGCGAGCCCGAGCCGGAACGCCGCGCGAAGGCGACGGAGCTCGGCGCGGACGCGCTCATCGATCCGTCGAACGAGGACTACGTCGCGCGCGTCAAGGAGCTGTCCGGCGGCAACGGCGCGAACGTCACGTACATGGCCATCGGTGTGCCGAGGGCCATCGAGGCCGCGCTGCTCGCCGCGGCGAAGCGCGGGGTCGTCTCGTGCTACGCGTCGATCCAGCCGCGCGGCTCGACCATCACCATCGATCCGAACGTCTTCCACGACCGCGAGGTCGTGCTGTCCGGCGCGATCGCGCAGGAGCCGGACGACTTCCTCGCCGCTTCGAACATCATCGGGAGCCGCGTGCTGGACCTTCGCCCGCTCATCAGCATGGTCTTCCCGCTCTCGAAGCTCGACGAGGCCTTCGCCGCCGCCAGCCGCAAGGACACCTACCGCGTGCTCGTGCAGCCCGACGCCGAATACGCGGCATCCGCGCAGGGGAAGGCGTCCGGCCGCACGTCCTGATGCGCGAGGGACTCCTCGCGGTCGATCTCGGAACGAGCGGCGTGAAGGCGGGGGTCGTCGGCGTCGACGGCACGCTCGTCTCGTTCGCCGAGCGCCGCTACCCGCTCATCGAGGGCGGTGGACCGGGCTGGTTCGAGCAGGATCCGCAGGAGTGGTGGCGCGCCTCGCGCGACGCGATGCATGAGGCGATCGGCCATGCCAGCGGCACCCGCGTCATCGCTGCGTGCGTCGGGGGACAGGGCCCCAGCCTCGTCCCGATCGACGAGCACGGCGCGCCTCTGGCCAACGCGATCATCTGGATGGACCGCCGGACCGATGACGAGCGACGCGCGATGAGCGAGCGACTTGGCAGCGAGGTCTCGGCGTATTCGAACATCCCACGCGCCATGTGGCTGCGGCGGAACCGCGGCGATCTGTATGCGCGCACGCGGTGGTTCCTGCAGTCCTGGGACTTCATCGCGTATCGCCTCACCGGCGCGGCGGTGGCGTCGAGCTTCGTCGGCGCGACGGTCTTCCCGCCGGCGCACCTCGCGGCCGCGGAGGTCGATCCGAAGAAGTTCCCGCGCGAGCTCCTCATGGGTGAGGTGGGCGGCGTCGTGACCCCGGACGCCGCGCGCGATCTCGGCCTCGACCCGGGCATCCCCGTCGGCGGCGGTGTGAACGACTCGACCGCCACCGTGCTCGGCGCCGGCCTCGTTCGCAAAGGTCTCGCGCTCGACCTCGGCGGGACCTCCGGCGGCATCGCGCTCGCGTGGGACACGCCGGTCGGCGACCGCGGGCTCACCGCGTGGCCCGCGCCGACGCCCGGTCTCTTCGTGTGCGGCGGCCCGCTCGCGTCGGCCGGCCGCGCGCTGGGGTGGCTCATGGCGGCGACCGGATACGACGCGCACGACTACGCCGGCATCGAACGCGACGCGGCGACGGTCGCCCCGGGAAGCGACAGGCTCGTCTTCGTCCCGTACCTTGCCGGTGAGCGCACGCCGCTCTGGGATGACCGCGCGCGAGGGATGTTCTTCGGTCTCACCGAGCGTCACACCCGCGCGCACTTCGCGCGGGCCATGTTCGAGGGCGTCGCGTTCTCGATCCGGCACATCGTCGACACGCTGCGCGAGGGTGGCGCGCGGATCGACGAGCTGCGGGTGACCGGTGGTCAGGCGAAGGTGCGCCTGTGGGCGCAGATCAAGGCCGACGTCCTCGGCGTCCCCGTCGTCATTCCCACGATCACTGAGGGCGCCGTGCTCGGCGAGGCCGTGCTCGCGGCCGTCGCGGCGAAACGCTTCCCGGACGTCGCGACCGGCGCGGCCGGTTTCATGAAGGATGCGGCGCGGTTCGACCCCGATGCCGCGAACGCGACGGTCTACGAGCAGCGCTACCGGACCTACCGCGAGCTCTATCCGCGCCTGCGCGATCTCATGCGCGCCTAAGCGCGCGTCGGGAACGCACCCTTTGGCGCCGCGGCGTGCACGCCCATGCGCTGGTCGACGACCTGCGTCACGCCGAAATCGCACGCGACCGAGATGAAGGAGTACGCGTCGTCGCGCGAGAGTCCGTACTGACGGCCGAGGAACGCGACCATGCGCAGCGCTGCCTGCCGCATCGCGTCGTCCAGGTCTGCGCCGAAGCCGTGCGTGTACCAGTGCGTCGCGGTCTCGAGCAGCGGCGCGTCGGTCTGCATGTCGCGCCGCACGACCAGCTGCAGGGTGCCGTCGTGCGATGACTCGATGGCCGTCCCTGACAGCTCCGCGTCGCCCTCGGCCGCGTGCGGGTCGCCCACGAAGAAGAGCGCGCCGTCGTTCTGGATCGGGTAGTACATCGTCGCGCCCGGCCCGATGCGCCAGTCGTCGACGTTCCCGCCGAAGTCCCCGGGCGGGATGCTGTTCACCTTGCCGCTCTCGCGGGGCGCCACGCCCATCACGCCGAAGTGCGGTCGCAGCGGCACGCGCACCCCGGCCAGGGCGGGGACGCGCGTCGTCTTCTCCGGCGGGATCAGCGTGCCCGGCACGTCGTACTTCGGCGTGAGCTCGTAGTCGAAGGCGAACGCGGCCTCGGCGTGCGCGCTCGCGGCGTCGATGCGGTAGATGGTGATGCGCTCCTTCTTCATCTCCGGATAGAGGTAGCCCCACCACGCACCGATGTTGGTGCCGTACGGAAGGCGCGGGCGCATCGCGAGGATGCGCACCTCGAGCACGTCACCGGACTTCGCGCCTTCGACCGCGATCGGCCCGGTCATGATGTGAACGCCCGGGCCGCGCTCCGCAACGGGAATGCCGTCGTAGACCGCGCGCACGCCCGCGTCCATGAGCAGATCCGGCGCGTCACCGGCCTGGTGCGTGAGCGTCTCGACCTGCACCACGTCACCCGAGCGCACCGTCAGCACGGGTGGCCGCGAGCGGTCGAAGAATCCCCAGAAACAGTTCTCCGGCGTGGCCGGCAGCACGTGCATCCGCGGCTCGGTCATGCCGCCACGCCCGCGGTGTCGTACGCGCCGGGCCGCAGGATCTCTCCGCTCCCTTCGCGCAGACGCACCTCGCCGTCCACGAAGACCGTCTCGCCGCGACGCAGCGTGAGCACCGGCCAGCCGCGCAGCGCCAGTCCCTCGAACGCGCTGGTGTAGCGGCTGTGCGTCATCTGCGGACCGACCGGCGCCTCGCGGTCGAGGTCGACGATCACCGCGTCGGCGTCCGCGCCGACGGCGATCGCACCCTTGCGCGGCGCAAGGCCGAAGATGCGCGCCGGCGCCGCGGCGCAGAGCTCGGCCAGCCGTTCGGCGCTGATCCGGCCGCGAAGCAGGCCGAAAGTGATGAGCACCGGGAGCATCGTGCCGAGGCCCGCGAAGCCCGGGCGCTCCTCCCACACCGTCGCGCCGGTCTTGAGGATCGGCACGTGGTCCGTGCCGATGAGATCGACCTGTCGGCGATCGATCGCGGTCCACAGCGCGTCGCGCTCCGACGCGTCACGCAGCGGCGGGCTCACCTTGCCGATGGCCGGTCCCTGTGACGCGAGCCGCGCGTCGTCGATGGCCAGCGCGAGGTAGTGCGGACACGTCTCCACCGTGACCTTCACACCGCGCCGGCGCGCGGCGCTGGCCGTCGCGATGGCCTCGCCGGTGGTGGTGTGGACGATGTACACCGGGCAGCCGGTGCGCTCTCCGAGCCACACCAGGCGCTGCACCGCTTCGATCTCGAGGTCGTCGGGATGCGACATCGCGTACGCGGAGAGATCCTGCCGTCCGGAGTCATGCGCGCGCTTGTTCATCAGCATGTACAGGCCCTGGTTCTCGGCGTGGCACATGACGTGGGCGTACGGCCCGAGCTCGCGCACGTGCTCCATCGCGCGCCAGAACACGCCGTCGTCCACCGGGACGAGGCCGATCGGATTCCCGGGTGCGTACCCGCCCATGTACAGCTTGTAGCTGCGCACGCCCCAGCGCGACGCGTACTCCGGGATGCCCTCGGCCTGCTCGAGGCTCGAGATGATGAAGTGGAACGCGGTGTCGAGCGCCATCTTCTTCTGGTTCGTCTCGAGCTCACCGGGGAACGTCTCCGCGAACGTCGTCGGGCTGCGGCGGTATTGCAGCAGCGTGGTCACGCCGCCGGCGGCCGCGCTCTGGCATTCGGTCACGAGGTTCTGTTCGTACGGGAACGCACCGCCGAGGTGCACGTGCGGGTCGACGAGCCCGGGGAACACCAGGCACCCGCGCGCGTCGATGCGCGCGTTGGACTTCGGAAGCGTGTCGTCTTCGCCGATAGCGATGAAGCGACCGTCGCGGATCGCGGCGCCGCCAGCGATGACGCCGCGCGGAGTGACCAGCCGCGCGTTCGCGAGGACGAGGTCCGCGTTCGGCACGTCCGCGTACGTTAATGGCTTGACCCGTCGTACGCTCGTCACTACTGTCTCGCATCTGGATATGCCACCTCAGGAAGCGAGACGCGACGACGCTGCGAAGCCGGCGGGCAACACCGTCGTGGCGTCACCAAAGCGTGAGGCCGTCGCGACACGTTGGCAGGACATTCCCGACGAGTTCGTCCGCGATGGCGTGCGCCGCCGCGGTTTCGGGAACGACGGCGCGCTGCTGGTGATGAACGAGCTCACTCCCGGGATGAAGACGTTCCCGCACGTGCACGAGGACTTCGACCAGATCGCGACCATCGTGTCGGGCACCGCGATCTACTACGTGAACGGCGTGCCGCACGAGGTCGGGCCCGGGTCGCTCATCCTCATCCCCGCGGGCCAACCCCACTACATCCAGCCGACCGGCACCGAGAAGGTGATGAACCTCGACGTCTTCGGACCGGCGCGCAAGGACCTCGTCCACCTTCTGGACTGGATGAAGTCGCGCGGCTAGCGCGATGACCGTCGTCCGCGAGCCCGTCGATCTCTCGCGGGTCCTCACCGTTGCCGACCTCCAGGCCATCGCGAAGGCGCGCCTCGCGCCCGGGGCGTACACGTATGTGGCGGGCGGCGCCGGGGACGAGCGCACGATGCGCGACAACATCGACGCGTTCGCGCAGTGGAAATTCCTGCCGCGCGTCCTCGTGGACACGAGCGCGCGCACCACGGCGACGACGATCCTCGGTCACCCGATCGCCGTCCCCGTCGGCATTGCCCCGTTCGCGCTGCAGCGCGCGCTCCATCCCGAAGGTGAGGTCGCGATGGCGCGCGCGGCGACGGCGGCCAACACGTTCATGGGCCTCTCCATGGGCGCGACGTGCACGATCGAGGAGGTCGGCGCGGCAGCGGGGTGCCCGCTGTGGTGGCAGCCGTATCTCTTCGACGACCACGGCTACATGCGCGAGCTCGCCGAGCGCGCCGCCGCGGCGGGCTTCGCGGCGCTCTGCCTCACCGTCGACTCGCCCGTCGGCGGGCGACGCGACAGCGCGCTGCGCGAGCCGGTCGTCCTGCCGGAGGGCGTGAGCTGGGTGAACATGCCGCCCGCGCTGCGCCGGCCGAGCCGCAGCTGGCTGTCGGGCGGCGACGCGTGGACGTGGCGCGACGTCGATCGCGTCAGCGCCGCGACCGACATGGCGCTCGTGATCAAGGGAGTGCTCGCGCCGGAGGACGCGGACCTCGCGGTGAAGCACGGCGCGAAGGCGATCGTCGTGTCGAACCACGGCGGCCGCCAGCTCGACGACTCGATCGCCACGCTCGACGCGCTTCCCGCCATCGTCGATGCGGTCGCGGGGAGAGCCGAGGTGATCCTCGACGGCGGCGTCCGCCGTGGCATCGACGTGCTCAAGGCGCTGGCCCTCGGCGCGCGCGCGGTGCTCATCGGACGGCCCGCGGCGTGGGGGCTCGCGGCCGGAGGTCAGGCGGGTGTCGAGCGGATCGTCGAGCTGCTGAAGATCGAGCTGTCGGTGGCCATGGCGATCGCCGGCGTCACGAACGTCGAGCGCGTTCCGCGCACGCTCCTCGTTCCAGCGAAACGCTAGTACGTCGGCGTGAAGTAGCGCGGCACCTCGGGGTCGGCCCGCGTCACGAACTCGAGCACCGCTGGGCGGCCGTCCCGCGTGATCTTCGCGGCGCGCTCGATGGCGGTCGCGATCGCGGCCGGTGACGTGACGCGCTCGGCGTGCGCGCCGAGCGCCTTCGCAAGCGCGGTGTAGTCGCCGGTGAGCCGATGCGTCCCGTATTTCTCGGCGGCGATCGGCATCGAGCGGTCGTAGCCACCCATCACCGAGTTGTTCAGCAGGATCGTGAGCACGCCGATGCGTTCGCGCGCGGCGGTCTCGACGTCCATCCCGACCATGCCGAACGCGGCGTCACCCATGACGTTCGCGACGATGCGATCCGGGGCGGCGAGCTTCGCACCGAGCGAAAGCCCGTAGCCGTAGCCGAGCTGCGTCGACTTTCCCCACCCGAGGTACCCGCGCGGGGCGATGGCCTCAAAGAATGGGAGCAGTTGATCCCGCGGGTTGCCTGAGTCGTGCGTGACGATGGCGTTCGCGCGGTCGAGCGTGCGGCCGAGCTCGGCGATGACCCGATACGGGCTCAGCGGCTCCTCGCTCGACCCGAGGCGCGCGCGCCAGCGCTCGAGCCACGCCGCCTTCGTCGATGCGATGCGCGCGCGCGCGTCGTTCGCGCGCCGCGGCGCTCCGCCCGAGATCGCCGCGCGCAGCTGCTCGAGCACGAGCCCGACATCGCCGATCAGCGCGTGACGGACCGGGTAGTCCTTGTTCACATCGCGCTCGTCTGCCGTGATCTGCAGCAGCGGCGTCGTCGCGGGCATGGGATGGGTGAACGGCGTCACCGTGAAGGACGTGCCGACGCCGACGATCAGGTCCGCCGACTCGAGGAAGCGTGCCGCGGCCTCGGTCCCGGACGCGCCCGCCGCGCCGAGCGCGAGCGGATGGTCCTCAGGGAACGCGCTCTTTCCGTTCATCGTCGTCATGACCGGAGCCTCCAGGAGCTCGGCGAGCGCCACGAGCGCCGACGTCGCCTCGGCGAACAGCACGCCCTGCCCCGCGACGATCACCGGCGAACGCGCCGCGCCGATGAGCGCGACCGCTTCAGCGACGCCCGCGGGATCCGCCATCGAGAGGTAGGTACGTGCGGGCTGGTACGCGGCGACGGCCGCGTCATCGACGTTCGCGCCGCCCACGTCGTTCGGCACCTCGAGCACCACCGGCCCGCGACGGCCGTTGCGCAGCGCGTGGAACGCGCGCCGCATGAGCACCGGGATCCGCTCCGACAGGTTGATCTCGTCGGTCCACTTCGCGATCGGCCGGTACGCCTCCGCCGCGGAGAAGGCGTAGGGAACGCCGCGGCGATCCCGCCGCGCGCCGCCGGGCAGCACGAGGATCGGGATCCCGTCCGACGCGGCCTGCGCCACGCCGGCGAACGCGTTCTCCGCGCCGGGGCCGGCCTGCACCGCGCAGACGCCGTTGCGCTTCCCGTTGTGCACGCGCGTGTAGCCATCGGCCATGTTCACCAGCGTGCGTTCGGTCCGCGTCACGATCGGGCGGATGCCGAGGGCCGCGCACGCATCGATAAGGCCGTGCGCCGGGAAGCAAAAGAGGAATTCGGTGCCCTCGGCGACCAGGATCCGGGCCATCGCTTCGCTCGCGCGCATCGGTGCGCACCATCGGGCCAGCGCGGGCTCGCGTCAAGCGAGCCTTGACGCACGGGCGTATTGACGTGTCAGGGCGCCGCTGACACCATCCCGCATAGGAATATGGCGTTTCGCGTTGCGAGACGCCGCGTTCCGTGGACCGGGATTTGGGAAGGAGATACACAGCATGAGCGAGCTACGACTCACACGCCGCAAGGCGCTCATGTCCGCGGCGGCCGTTGCCGTAGCGGCATGCACGCCCGGCGCGAGCACGGCATCGCCGGCCGCATCGGCGGGCGGGTCGGCCGCGGCAAGCGCCAAAGCGGTGGTGCCGTTCAACTGGCTCTTCGGGTTCACCGTCCAGGCGAACCCATCGATGCCCGTGATCATCGCCAAGGAGCACGGCTACTACGACAAGGAAGCCGTGAAGATCTCCTGGGACTTCACGACCGACTCGACGAGCATCCGGCTCATCGGCACCAACCAGTACCAGGCTGGCAGCGTGAGCGACGTGCTCACGGTCGCGAACTTCGTCCAACAGGGCATCCCCCTCGTCGCGATGTGCCAGCAGGGTCAGAACACCGCCCGCGTCTTCGCGGTGAAGAAGGGATCGCCGATCAAGCGTCCCAAGGACTTCGAAGGCAAGAAGGTCGGCATCAAGCCGGGGGCGCCGTGGACCGAGTACCTCGCGATGCTCGCGTTCGACAAGGTCGACCGCTCCAAGATCACCGAGGTCCCGGTCGGCTTCAGCTCGGTGGAGATGAAGGACGGCCTCGTGGATGTGCTGCCGGTGTTCATCGGGAACGAGCCTTTCGTGCTCGCGAACCAGCTGAACACGCCCGTCGACATCATCTATCCGAAGGACTTTGGCGCGCCGATGGTCGGCACGACGATGGTCGCGAACAAGGACTACATCAAGAACAACCGCGACGCGATGATCCGCTTCATGAAGGCGACGATGAAGGCGCAGGAAGACTTCATCGCGAACAAGGCCGACACCGTGCAGATCGCCGTCCAGTACGGCGGTACCGCGACGACGCGCGCGCAGCACGAGTACATCTACGACGTGTCCGCGCCGGACATGCAGGACCCGGGTGGCGTCGGGACCATCCACAAGGACAAGTGGCAGCAGAACCTCGACATCCTGGTGAACCTTGGTCTGCTGAAGGCCGCGCCGAAGGTCGACGATCTGGTCGACGATTCGATCATGAAAGAGATCCTCTCCGGCGGGAAGGTCATCTACCCCTAGCGCCGTGAAGATTGGGGCGTCACGCGATCCCGCGTGGCGCCCCTTCTTTTTCGCCCGACTCGTATCGTCGTCCTGGGGAGTCGCTGAGTGAAGGCTGCCGTGATGCACGCGCGTGGTCAGGATCTCGTCGTTGAGGAGCTCGAGCTCGACGCGCCGCGCGCGGGCGAGGTGGCGGTGCGCATCGTCGCGACGGGCGTGTGCCACAGCGACCTCAACGGACTGCGCGGCTCGCGCGAGCTGCGCGTGCCGATGGTGCTGGGTCACGAGGGCGCGGGTGTGGTCGAGAAGGTCGGCGCCGGCGTCACCGCCGCGAAGGTGGGCGACCACGTGATCCTCTCCGCCATCGGCCGCTGCGGGCATTGCGCGGCGTGCGTCGACGGCCGCACCTGGATGTGCTCGACGTGGGGCGCAACCATCTTCAGCGGCACGCTCATCGACGGGACGACGCGCCTGCGTCTTGGCGGCGCGCCGGCGTACCACTGGTTCGCGCAGTCATCGTTCGCCGAACGCGTGGTCGTGCCCGAGGGCTCGGTCGTCCCGATCCGCCGCGATGTGGCGCTGGACAAGGTCGCGCTGCTCGCGTGCGGCGTGAGCACGGGTCTCGGCGCCGTCTTCAATGCCGCCGGTGTCCGCGTCGGCGAGAGCGTGGTCGTGATCGGCTGCGGCGGCGTCGGCGTGAGCGTCATCGTGGGCGCGGCGCTCGCGCACGCCGACCCCATCGTCGCCGTGGACATCGCCGCCGACAAGCTCGATTTCGCGCGCTCGCTCGGCGCGACGCACGTCGTCGATGCGTCGCGCGAGGACGCCGTGGCGCGAGTGCGCGAGATCACGAAGGGCGGCCCGGCGCACGCGTTCGAATGCGTCGGCAACCCGAAGACCCTCGAGCAGCTCGTCGAGATGGTGCCCGGCGGCGGAAGCGGGTACATCGTCGGCGCGGCGCCCCCGGGCACGCGCTTCGCGTTCCCGACCGATGGGTTCATCCGCAACAAGCACCTCCACGGCGTGATGCAGGGGAACGTGCGCGCGCACGTCGATATCCCGCGGTACGTCGACCTCTATGCCCGCGGGCTTCTGCCGCTCGATCGGCTCGTCACCCGGAGCTACCCGCTCGACGAGATCAACGCGGCGCTCGACGGTCTCGAGCGCGGCGTGGGTCGCGGCGTCGTGGTGTTCGGCTAACGTGAGCCGGGACGACGGGGGAGGACACGAGATGTTCGAAGCGCTGAGGCCGTACTGGTATCCCGTCGCGCTGTCCGAGGAGGTCCCGACGGGGAAGCCGTTCGCGACCTCACTCCTCGGCGAGCGCATCGTCGTCTATCGCGCTGGCGGGCGCGTCGTGGCGCTGCGCGACCTGTGCGTGCACCGCGGCACGCCGCTGTCCCTGGGGTGGATCGACGGCGACGAGCTGGTGTGCGCGTACCACGGCTGGGGCTATGCCACGAGCGGCGCGTGCACGCGCATCCCGTCGCTCGCGCCGGGGCGACCGATCCCACCGAAGGCGAAGGTCGATTCCTTCGTCGCGGAGGAGAAGGACGGTCTGGTGTGGATCGCCCTCGAGTCGCCCAAGGACCCGATCCCGACCTGGCCCGAGTTCGAGGCGGTGGGTTATCGCCGGATCTGGACCCAGTTCCACTGGCGCGCCAACGCGGCGCGCGCGATCGAGAACGTCATGGACTTCGCCCACTTCCCGTGGGTGCACCCGGGCGTGCTTGGCGACCGCACGAAGCCGATCTATCCGGACATCGACGTGAAGACCGACGGAAATCACATCAGTTACGTGCTCGACGATGAGGCGACGAACGCGATCCGCACGTACACCGTCACGCTGCCGGTCACGCTCCACATGCACGTCGCCCGGCGGACCGCCGCCGGCGACGGTGCGCGCAACGTGACCTCGCTCTACTTCGTCGCTCGACCGATCGGCGAACGCGAGACGCAGTTCTACTTCGGCCTCTCGCGCAACTTCGCGCTCGACCAACCTGACGCGGTCTTCGCGCAGCGCAACACCGACGTCACCGAGCAGGACCGGCGCATCGTCGAGGCGCAGCGTCCCGAGGAGCTCCCGCTCGACCTGTCTGCCGAGCTGCACCTGCGCGGCACCGACGCCGCGGCGGTCGAGTACCGGCGCGCGCTCCGGCGGATGGGCGTCGCGTGGGCGGGGGCGATCGACTCATGAAGATGCGGGTCGACCCGATCACCTTCGAGATCCTTCGCCATCGGCTGTGGAGCATCAACGAGGAGGGCGCGAACACGCTCGAGCGCGTGTCCGGTTCGCTCATTGCCAGCGAGGTCCACGACATGAACACGTCGCTCATGACCGCGACCGGCGACTCGCTGGTGATCGCGCCTTACATGCTCGTCCACGCGATCTCGATGGAGACGCTGGCCAAGGACGTCGTCGCGACCTCGATGGAGAACCCAGGGGTGGGGCCAGACGACATGTTCCTCTGCAACGACCCCTTCGCCGGAGCCCAGCACCAGATGGACGTCGTCGTGCTCGGCGCGATCCACTTCGAGGGCGAGCTCATCGGATGGGTCGGCTCGACGATCCACCAGATCGATATCGGCGGTCCGGTGCCCGGTCAGGTCCAGGTCGGCGCGAAGGACATCTACGGCGAGCAGCCGCTGTTCCCGCCGTTCAAGATCGTCGAGGGCGGCAGGCTGCGGAACGACCTCGTGCGGCTCTACCTGCGCATGTCGCGCGTCGCCGAGATCGTGCGCCTCGACCTCACCGCGATGATCGCCGCGAACAACGTCGCGAAGCAGCGCGTGCAGGAGCTCTGCCGGCAGTACGGCGTCGACGCGGTGAAGAACGTGATGCAGGACATGCTCGACTTCAGCGAGCAGCGCATGCGCGAGCGTCTGCGGGAGC
>DASQIF010000148.1:0-3234 GCA_035631715.1 Candidatus Acidiferrales bacterium | reverse complement strand
CGGCCCCGTCCGACGATCCGATCCATTCCGGGCTGCGTAGTGAGCGTCGGCAGCACGTCGACGTAGCGAACCACAGCAGCAGAGGGAAATGGCAGATCGCGCGGCATACATTTCGGCCTATGGCCGAACCGTGTCGTCAATGACCACGTCGGGTCGCAGCACGGACGCGAACGCCGGCGAGGATGGCCGGTGGCTGCGGCGCGTGGCCGAGGGCGACCCCGACGCGCTCGGCGCGCTGTACGACCGCTACGGTCGCGTCGTCTTCGGCGTCCTCTACCAGATGCTCGGCAGCCCCGAGGTGGCGGAGGAGGTCGCGCAGGACGCGTTCCACGCGGTGTGGCGTCGCGCCGGCACCTATCGCGCCGACAGAGGATCGGTCCGGATCTGGCTGCTGGCGATCGCGCGCAACGCCGCGATCGACTGGCGGCGCACGAAGGGCAAGCGTCTTGGACGCGAGGCCGCTATCGACGAAGCTGCGGCGCTCGTCGAGGAGACCGCGGTCGAAGATCGCGTCATGACCAACCTGGGCGCCGAGCGCGTGCGCGCGGCCGTCGCGGCACTGCCGCCCGAGCAGCGCGACGTGCTCGCTCTCGCGTTCTGGTCGGGTCTCTCGCAATCCGAGATCGCCGCGCGCACCAGCCTCCCGCTTGGGACGGTGAAGTCGCGCGTGCGGCTGGGCATGGCCAAGCTGCGCGAGCGTCTCGTGGGATCGGGTCTCTCATGACCGATCATCCGATCGACGACCTCGCCGCGTACGCGCTCGGCGCCCTCGAGCCCGACGAGGCGCGCGCGGTCGGCGCCCATCTCGAGTCCTGCGCGCGCTGCGTCGCCGACGTGCGCGCCTACTCGGACACGGCCTGGACGATCGCGGAGAGCCGCGCGCGCGACGTGCCGCCGGGCCTGCGCGACGCGATCGTCGCGCGGGCGCGCGCCGACGCGCGACCGGTGCGCGGCACGAGCTGGTCGAGCCGGCTCCTCGCGCTCGTCGGTCGTCCGGTCCCGCTCGCGGCAGCGCTCGCGCTCGCCGTCCTCCTCGTGGTCGCGACGACCGGCTATGTGGTGGCGCAGCGCGACGCGGCCCGCTACGGCGCGGCGCTCGCGGCGATCCCGGGCGCGCGCATCGTCGCGCTCGCGCCCACCGGCGAGGTCACCGGCGCGCGCGGCTCGCTCGTCGTCCCGCAAAACGGCGATGCGCCGTATCTCATCCTCGACCTGCCCGACGCGCCGAGCGGAAAGACCTGGGAGGCCTGGGTCATCCGCGGCCAGACGGCCATCCCCGCGGGCATCACCGACGCGCGCGGCATCACGACGCTCGTCCTGCGTGCGACGGTCAGCGCCGGCGACACCATTGCCGTGACCGCTGAGCCCGCCGGCGGGCGCGATCAGCCGTCCGGCAAGCCGGTCCTCGCCGGACAGTCCTGACCGCCTGACCCGCGTCGGCCTCGTTCTGTGCGGCTGCGCCGTACCCCATGAGCGCCCTTCGGGCCCGGTCCGCTGCCATTCGTCTCTGTTCCCGTTCGCGGCTCCGCGCGACGCTGGAGGTCGAGATGGATCTGGGAGGTACGCAGATGTACGCATCGATGCTCATCGACCTGAAGGAAGCCGCGAAGAACAACGAGCTCTTCCGCAAGGTGCTCTTCACCGCGAGCGAGAGCCAGGTCGTCGTGATGTCGCTTCTTCCCGGTGAGGAGATCGGCACCGAGGTCCACGACGTGGACCAGCTCCTGTACGCCGTGAAGGGCGAGGGCGTCGCGGTGATCGACGGACGCATCGAGCCGTTCGAGAAGGGCACGATGTTCTGCGTGACCGCGGGTACGCGTCACAACGTGAAGAACATCGGCGGCGAGGCGCTGAAGCTCTTCACCGTGTACGCGCCGCCCCAGCACGCGCCCGGCACCGTGCACGCCACGAAGGCCGACGCGGTCGCCGCGGAGAAGAAGCTGGAGACGCTCCCGGTCTAGCGGCTATTCGCCCTGGATCTGGATCGACTGCACGGCGCCGCCGCGCAGCAGGGCGACGATCCTGGTGCCGGCCGCGATGTCCTGCGCTTTCACGTCGGTCTGTTTCGTGATGACCGCGCCGGGCGCGAGGACGACCTTCGCGGTCCCGCCGGGGAACGTCACGGTGAACGACGAGCTTCCGACCTGATCGACCGAGACGATCGGCGCGTTCGTCATGAGGTCGCCCTGCGGCAGCGGCCGCTGGCCCGCGGGGACGTTCGATGACGCGGGGAAGACGTTCACCATGCTCGCGAGCAGCGTCGCGTCCGGTTGCTGCTTCGCCGTGACCGCGACGAACATGCCGGGCTTTAGATCGGTGATGGTCGCGCGATCGGTGCGGACGATGCGCGTCGATGGGCCGACATCGAGCGAGGTGTTGTCCGTCAACACGAGCTTCGTCGCGGACGCGGTCGCGACGGTGCCCTCGATGCGATCCCCGGTGGCCGAAGCGGAGACGGTCGGCGACGCGGTCGCGCTCGCCGTCGGTGACGGAGCGCTCACGTTCGCAGGCACGGCACCGCCGCAGCTGATGAGAGTCGCGCCGATGAGCGCGAGCGCGATGCGGGCCACGTGACCTGTACGGTCCGCCTCCTGTCGCGGTTCACGCCCTATGCCCGCAGACCCGACGTCAAGCCGTGCGGACGTACTAGTGGCGGCGTACGGCAGTACTGCTCCGAGACGGCCGCCGGTCGAACGACCAAGGGAGCGCGTTAACAGATAAGGACGAATTCGCGCATGGGGAGCAAAGAATGACCGTGAACCGCAATGCCAGAACACTGCGCCGACCGCGCGAGGTGCCGGGCGAGACCGACGTCGCGCGCGCGGCGCGACTTTTCGCGATCGACGCGATGAAGCGCATCGACGTCTGGGCCAAACGAGCCGAGACGTGGTGGAACGCTCAACTCCCGCGCACGCGCGTGGGGCTCGCACTCATTGCGGTGATCATCGCCGCAAGCTTCCTCAACATCGTCGAGATGCAGCTCGCGCGCGGCAGCGCGGCGCAGCCCGCGGCGCAGGTCGCCGCGGTACCGAGCCTGAACAGCGAGTCCGCGCCGGTCGATGCCGGCAAGATGTGGTCGGTCGTGAAGATGTGGCAGGGTGCCGGCAGTCACGATACCGAGACCTTCACTGTCAGCGATCACTGGCGTGTCGACTGGCTCTTCAACCAGTCGCAGTCGGCCGGTCAGCTGCAGGTCTACATCTACTCCGCTGATGGCAAGCTTCTGAACGTCGG